>WLPI01000005.1 GCA_009698845.1 Actinomycetota bacterium | reverse complement strand
GCGGGCCCATAGCTCAGCCTGGTTAGAGCGCTTCCCTGATAAGGAAGAGGTCGGTGGTTCAAGTCCACCTGGGCCCACCCGTTCTAATACGGGGACCTAGCTCAATTGGTAGAGCACCGCCTTTGCAAGGCGGGGGTTAGGGGTTCGATTCCCCTGGTCTCCACGTGTCACAGACTGCAACCCTTCATACAACACTTGGCGATATCGTCATTGAACTTTTTCCAAATCATGCACCAAAGACTGTAGAAAATTTTGTTGGTCTTGCAACGGGTGCAAAAGAGTGGACTGATCCCCGCACTGGAAAGAAATCAAACGAGAAGTTGTATGACGGAACAATTTTCCACCGTGTAATTAGCGGATTTATGCTTCAAGGTGGAGACCCACTTGGTCAGGGATTCGGCGGACCTGGTTATCAGTTTGCTGATGAATTCCATGGAGAACTTCAATTTGATCGTCCATACATTCTTGCAATGGCAAACTCTGGACCTGGAACAAATGGTTCTCAGTTCTTTATTACCGTCGCACCGACAACATGGCTAAACCGTAAGCACACAATTTTCGGCGAAGTAAAAGATGCAGCGTCACAAGCTGTGGTCGACAAGATTGGTTCAACACCAACGGGTGCGCAAGATAAGCCTATTACACCTGTTGTAATCAATAGCGTGACTATCGCCTAAATTGCTTTGCTCATGAAGCAGCGCTCAACAGTAATTACAATTGTCACAATCATTTGTGGATTTTATCTGTGGGAACTAGTTGATTCAGGGCTCATTGGAACTTTTGGGCTTTACGGAATCGAGCTTCTTCAATCTACGAATCAGTGGTACCGATTAGTTACCGTGGCGCTGGTACACGATAACTCGAGCACAATTCCGATACATCTAGCTTTCAACATGTTGGCGTTGTATTCATTGGGCACTCCAGTTGAACGTTACTTGGGCCGTAGCAAATTCCTAATTATTTTCTTTGGCTCACTCATCACAGGGTCGCTGTCGTCAGCTTTCAATCTTGGATATAACGGTTATTCAATTGGTGTATCTGGCGCAGTCTTTGGTCTATTCGGCGCCTTTGTAGTTATCGGAAAGCGCATGGGCGCTGACCTGAAGAGCATGTTTATATTGATCGCTCTAAACTTTGCACTTGGTTTTACTATTGGTGGAGTCGATTGGCGCGCACACCTTGGTGGGTTAATTGGTGGAGCGGTGATTACCAAGCTTTTGCTTACTCTGAAGCCTTCACGCTTCTAAGTAATATCTGCGCAACATCTAGTACTTCAACATCAGATTGGCGCGCGACCATTCCGTCACCAACCATGATTCTGCAGAAGGGGCATGCAACCGCAACTTCTGCGACACCTGTATCAATTGCTTCGTCAACGCGATTGAGATTGATGCGGGTTCCAATCTTCTCTTCCATCCACATGCGTCCACCGCCACCACCGCAACAGAATGAACGCTCCTTATTTCGTGGCATCTCCTCGATATCGCAACCAGATGCTTCAAGAAGTTCGCGAGGGGGTGCGTAGATTTGATTATGACGGCCTAAATAACAAGGATCATGGAAAGTAATCTTTTGATCTGCCTTGTGTGGCGAGGTCTTTAACTTCCCCTCTTTAACCAAAGTATTGAGAAGTTGTGTGTGGTGAAGCATTTGTAATTCATAACCACTCTGTGCGTAATCTTTACCAATCGTTGTAAAGCAATGAGGGCAGGTTACGACAACTTTCTTGACACCGCGATTACCGAATGTCTCCTTAAAAGTTTCGATATTTTCCTGCGAAAGAATTTGATACAAGAATTCATTGCCAGAACGACGCGCAGGATCTCCAGTACATGTTTCTTTCTTGCCAAGTACTGCAAAATTCACGCCAGCCATATGAAGTAACTCTGCAACAGCTTTCGTTGTCTTCTTTGCGCGATCTTCATATGCGCCAGCGCACCCTACCCAGAACAAATATTCAACTTCTTCAGGAAGCTCACCGCTGACAACACGGACAGGGAAGTCGCACTCAGCAATCCAGCTTTCGCGGTCCTGTTTATTCGCACCCCAAGGATTGCCTGCTTTCTCAAGATTTCTAAATGTTCCACCAAGTTCTGCAGGGAACTCTGACTCGACAAGTACTTGGAATCGGCGCATATTAACGATGTGATCAACGTGTTCGATATCGACAGGACACTCCTCAACGCACGCACCACAAGAGGTACATGACCACAAGACATCGAGATCAATTGGTGCGTTTTCACCAACTAAATTTTCCGTATCAACGACCTTCGCCATCGCGTGATCGCGCATTGCCATGATTAATAACTTTGGAGATAACGGTTTATCTGTATGCCACGCAGGACACTGAGATTGGCAACGGCCGCACTCGGTGCATGAAGTCATATCCAATAAACCCTTCCAGGAGATATCTCCGCGGGTTCCTAAACCGAAGACATCGTCTTCTGCAGGGTCTTCAAAGTTAATTGGCTTGCCTTTTGAAAGCATTTCGGGAAGAGCGCCGAGTGCCGGCTTATCTATATTACGACTATAAAAAATATTAAAGAATGCTAAGAAGCGGTGCCACGCAATACCCATAGTGAAGTTCGATGCAATGACGATAAACCATGCCATGGATACAACAATTTTCAGTGTCGCGACGATAACAATTGCACTCTCAAGAGAAGAGACTGACATGGAGTTAAACGCAAGAACTGCTGGCCATGAAATTGCGTAGTGCCAATTCCACTCCTCTTTACCAGCGAGAGCTCCTTCTAATCCGCGAAGAGCGAAGACACAGAAGACAATTGCCAAAATAGTCGCCTCTATGTAATAAGCCTTACCCATCCCAGAACCGCTAAATCTGTTGAGCATTCGGAATCTAGTTACTTGGCGAATTCCAATTAGCGTGACAATTCCAATACCAGTGAGTGCTGCAATCAATTCTGAAAACAACTCGTAGCCAACGAAGTGACCAATAATTGGAAGAGCAAAATCAGGTTTTATGACTTGACCGTAAGCGGTGACAAGGGTTCCAAAGAGTGCACCAAATCCGACCATAACAAACCAGTGAGCGATACCAGTTCCTGTGAAGTTGAGCATTTTTGTATGCCCTAAAACTTCTTTTAACATGTTTTTAAAGCGTGCAGGCTTATCGTTATTGCGAGTTGGGTCGGGCTGCTGTCTCTTATAGATAGCAATCAGCTGGCGCACTCTGACAAATAGCAGCACCAATGCAATTACTGTGATCAGGTATGAGATTCCAGCTAACGCAAACTTCATAGGCGCAAGGGTAATCGTTACTGGCGATTTAGGAAGCGCACATGCTGGGGCGTTAGTTCATCTAATGAATTAACGCCGAGCAACTTCATATTTCTCACCATTTGAGTGCGCATAATTTCCAAAGCGCGTTCGACACCGTCTTGGCCACCGGCCATTAACCCGTATAAATAGGCTCTTCCAACATATGTGAATTGGGCACCAAGTGCGATTGCTGCAAGAACATCAGCACCATGCATGATTCCTGTATCGATGTGGATCTCATAATCTTTCTTAAATTCTTTCTTGATATCACTCAACAAGTGGAGCATCACAGGGGCACGATCTAGCTGACGCCCACCGTGGTTGGAGAGCAATATCGAGTCCGCGCCAAGTTCTGCGGCCTTCTTTGCATCTTCCAGGTTTTGAATACCCTTTACAGAGAGAGTTCCATCCCATTGTTCGCGAATCCACTTGAGATCTTCCCATGTCATTGTTGGGTCAAACATGTAATCCAACAGTTCGCCAACAGTTCCTTCCCAATTCTTCATTGAAGCAAATTCAATGGAAGGGGTAGTTAAGAAATTAATCCACCACGCTGGTCTTGGGAGTGCATTAATTACTGTTCCTGCGGTTAAACGTGGGGGAACGGTTAAGCCATTTCTATAATCTCTAATTCGCTGTCCGGCAGCCGGAACATCGACGGTGAGCATTAAATTCTTTACACCCGCGCGCTTAGCTCTTTCTACTAAAGCCATACTTCCTTCGCGGTCTTTCCACATATATAGCTGGAACCAATTACGGCCACCGGGCGCTGCGGCAACAACATCTTCAATGGTGCTAGTGCCGAGTGTGGAGAGAGTAAAGGGAATTCCGAATTTTTCTGCTGCACGCGCACCGGCGATTTCGCCTTCTGTCTGCATCATTCGAGTAAATCCAGTCGGAGCAATTCCAACCGGCATTGAGAATGTTTCACCTAAACTTTTGCGAGTTAGATCTGCGGTAGAGACATCTTTTAAAATACTTGGGATGAATTCAAGATCCCTATACGCCTGGCGGGCACGTTCAAGACTTGCCTCACTCTCTGCAGAACCATCGGTGTAATCAAATGGCCCCTTAGGAGTTCTTTTCTTCGCGATTTCACGCAGATCCCAAATTGTGTATGCATTCTCTAGACGGCGTTTCTTGCGCCGAAGAGTAGGAAGAGAAAATTTCAGAAGTGGTGCGAGCTCAGAAGGTTTAGGGAATTGACGCCTTACGTTTTTGCTCATGGATGAAAGTGTTTCAGAAACTGCTTAGTTAGCGCCACTTGGTTGCTAGAGAGAATCCAACTGCGATAAAGCTAAATCCAATGATCATGTTCCATGCGCCAATGCCTGGGATTGGATAACTTGTCTGACTTACATAAAAAACAACGATCCAGAACAGGCCAATAAGGAAATTGGCGACCATAACTGGCGCTAACCAGCTTGGGCTCTCAAGAAGCGGTGATACCTCTTCTATATGGTGTTGTTCTTCGTGAGCGTGTTGCTCCTGAACCTTTTTACGCAATTTCGACTTTGGCATGGGGCCAAGGTTACAGCACAATATCGGCATGGCTCGAATCCTGGTTATCGATAACTATGACTCCTTCGTCTTTAATCTCGTTCAGTATTTGGCGCAATTAGGGGCCGAATGCACCGTCGTCCGCAATGACGAGGTCCGCGCAGATGAAGCTTCACACTATGACGGGGTATTGATCTCTCCAGGACCGGGCACTCCAGATAAGGCTGGCGTAAGTATTGAGATGATCAAATATTGCGCTGAACATTCAATTCCATTATTTGGCGTTTGTCTTGGCCATCAAGCAATTGCTGAAGCTTTCGGAGCAACAGTTTCTCGTGCACCTGAGTTATTACATGGAAAAACATCTCAAGTTATACATACCGCTAAAGGCGTTCTTGCAAATGTGCCATCACCATTTACTGCAACTAGATATCACTCACTTGCAGTTGAACGTGACACAGTCCCAGTAGTTTTGGAAGTAACCGGAACAACCGAGTCAGGTGTCGTCATGTCAATTCGACATAAGACCTTGCCTATCGAAGGTGTGCAATTCCATCCAGAATCTGTACTCACAGAACATGGACATCACATGCTTGCCAATTGGTTAACGCAATGCGGTGATGCTGGTGCAGTTAAACGTTCAGTGGGTCTTTCGCCAGTCGTAGGAAGTTCCAAGTAAATTACGGCTGCTCATTAATTGTAATTGTTACTGACTTGCCAATAGTTTGTGTTGATCCAGCTTCTGGCGCTTGCCTAATCACGACACCTGCTGGCTGTTCAGTATCTAAATCATAGAATTCTTTAACAAGGAACCCAGCCTGTATAAGTAAAGTTTTGGCTTGAATTGCTTCAACACCAATCAAATTCGGAACCGTGATTTCACCACTTGCGATTGTTAAGATCACAGAACTTCCAGCTTCAATAACAGAACCAACCGATGGCGATACATCCAAAACTGTTCCTTGTGGCTGATCAGATGGCGCGGCAATAGTTTGAGAGACAAGCAGACCCACAGAAGTGAGCGCAGAACGTGCATCAATAAGCGACATTCCAATTAAGTTATCAGGAACGATTGCTTCTCCAGGACCATCTGAGACTGTAAGAACAATCGTAGAGCCCATTTTTACTCTAGTAGTAGCAAGTGGTAACTGACTGGCGACTCGGTCTCGTGGGATAGCACCGTCGTGTGCGCGCTTAACGGTTACTGCATAATCAGCAAGTAGCTCGCGAGCCCTGTCTTCAGTTAATCCAACAACACTTGGAAGTTGTGGAAGATCGTTATCTGGATTGCCGCTCATGAGAAATCCTGTAAATGCGAGTGCGATTGCAGCAAGGAAAGAGCCGCCGTAAGCGAGTGCAGCCTTTCGAGTAAAGATTGGCGCTGAAGCAACTTTAGTAAGCACCTTCTCACCAGCACGTACGCGCGCAATATCATCGAGCATAGCCTGCGCACTCTGGTATCTATCTTCTGGTTTTTTTGCTAAAGCAACAGCAAGAACAGTCTCTATTCCTTCTGGTAAATCTGGGCTGATACTGCGAATGAGTGGCGCAGTTGTTGATGCGTGTTGGAACGCAATCGATACCGGCGTTTCGCCAGTAAACGGTGGGATTCCAGTAAGGAGTTCGAATACTAAGCAACCAGTTGAGTAAATGTCACTGCGCAAATCTGCAAGTTCTCCCACAGCTTGTTCTGGCGATAAATACTGCGCCGTTCCAACAACATTCCATGTGCTCGTCAAAGTTGCGCCCAGATCATCCATAGCGCGTGCGATTCCAAAGTCCATCACCTTCACATCGCCTTTATTTGTGATCATGACGTTCGCTGGTTTTATATCGCGATGAATAATTCCGCGAGCATGTGAATATTCAAGTCCTGCAAGGATGCCCTCTGCAATTTCTAGTGCGCGCTGCAGTGGAAGTTTGGAGTTTTGAGCTTTTAACTCACGAATGTATTCGCGGAGAGTTTCGCCATTAACTAGTTCCATCACAATGTATGGAGCTGGGTCTTCACCAGAGTCGTACACAGCAACAATTCCTGGATGATTCAGACCAGCTGCCGCTTTAGCTTCTTTTCTAAATCGGGCTACGAAAGAAGGGTCCTTTGCCAGATCGCTTCTTAAAATCTTGATGGCAACTTCGCGAGACAATCTTTGGTCTTGGGCAATATAAACATCTGCCATACCGCCTGTGCCAATCATTTGGCCCAGTAGGTAGCGACCGCCAAGGAGTGAATTCATCATTGCGCAGCACCAATTTTCTGCGAAACATTTTCACTTACTTCTTCAACTACATCAGCAATGATGACAGTGACGTTATCCGGTGCTCCATTGATGTAAGTCGCATCAATGAGGCCATCAACTGCTTGCTGGCGATTCTTACCTTTTATCAAACTCTTAATTTCTTTCTCAGTGAGAACAGAACTTAACCCATCGCTGCATAACAAATATCTGTCATTGACCTTTCCATCCACAATAAGTAGAGGAGCGCTATGAGCGCCCTCTCCCATCAAGACTTGTGTCAGTACAGAACGTTGAGGATGAGTTGCAATATCGGCCTCAGAGATTGCACCTTGACTCAATAATTCCTGAATAACTGTATGGTCATGCGAAAGTTGTTCGAGAGTGTTTCCACGTAATCGATATGCCCGGGAATCACCAATATGCATCAGAGAGACCTTTTCATCAATGATAAAGAGAGATGTAAGGGTTGTGCCCATTCCTGAAAGTTGAGAATTCTCTTCAGTCTCTTCTTTGATTTCCAAGTCAATAGTATGGAGCGCACCGCTAAAGAGATCTTCAGCGGATTCTGAATCAATCTCTGGGTTGGTAATCACTTCGGTAATTTCTGCCAGTTTTGAGATTGCAATCCGTGATGCAACTTCACCGGCCGCATGTCCGCCCATTCCATCTGCAACTGCAATAACGCGAGAAGAAGTGAATGCACTGTCTTCGTTTCCTTTTCGAACCAAACCGACAGCAGACCGCGCCGAGGTTTCGAAGAAGAGCTGACTCATAGGGCTAAGAGTAATCTCTTTGCTAGTCTCACTCTCATGCTCATTTACGCACACCGTGGGGCAAGTGCTGATTTCCCCGAGCACACCTTGGCCGCCTACGAAGGCGCATTGGCACAAGGTGCCGATGGATTCGAGTGCGATGTCCGGATAACAAAAGATGAAATCCCAGTTTTATGGCATAACTCATCAATGTTAGAGCGAGCAGGGAATCGTGGGCTTATTGCAGAAATGACCTTTGAAGAAGTGTCTCGTGCATACCCTCAGGTTCTGACCCTAGATGTCATTCTTGATTTTGCAATCAAAAACAAAAAAGGTGTTCTTCTTGAAACTAAGCACCCAGTGATTTCAGGTAATAGAGTTGAAGAGTTGATTGTTAAAATGCTTGAGGGAAAAAAAGTGTTACAACACATTCCTGTCACTGTGATGTCGTTTAGTTGGAGCGCAATTGAAAAACTCAAGAGATTGAATCCTGAGCTGTCATCGACACTGTTGCTCTATAAGTTCACACCATGGTTTCAAGTAAGGTATTCATCGGCGAGTTCGATAGGACCTGAAATTGATGAAATCCGTTCGGAGCCAATGAAAGTTCAGAGAATCAAAGATTCGGGCCGATCAGTGAATGTATGGACCGTTGATGATGATGCAGATATCAAATTATGCGAGCGATTAGGGGTCGATATTCTCATCACAAATAAGCCGGCACATGCACGCGAAGTACTCCGGTATCCTTAGTCAGTGAGCAACACGGAGAGCCATACATTCGCCTACCTAGGGCCAGTTGGCACATTTACACAGGCAGCCCTTAAGAAGTTAACGTGCGATACCGATATCACAATCCCATTTGCAAATGTAACCGCAGCACTTGATGCAGTTCGATCTGGTCAAGCAGATTACGCACTTGTACCGATTGAGAATTCAGTTGAAGGTGTTGTTGCACGCACACTTGATGAACTTGCAACAGGCGACCCACTCACCATCGCGCAAGAGGTCACTTTGCCCGTCACATTCACTTTAATGGTCAAACCAGGTACGACAGAGATTGTGCGAATTGGCACTCACCCACATGCCGAGTCACAATGCCGAGCGTTTATTGCAAGAAATTATCCACATGCTGAAATCGTTCCCACAAGCTCCACATCAGCAGCCGCAGAATTAGTAAGTAATGGCCAACTTGATGCAGCGATTGCATCTAGTGCAGCCGCCGAACATTTCAAGCTGAAAGTGATTTCAGAAAATATTGGCGATAACTCTGGAGCAGTAACGCGATTTATCGCGGCTCAGAAACCTGGCTGGATGCCAGAACCCACCGGGCACGACCGGACGTCAATGGCAATTTTTATTGGCATCGATCATGCGGGCGCACTCCTTGAAATCTTGCAGGTTTTTGCAAAAAATGATGTAAACCTGACATTTATTCAGTCACGTCCAACAGGTCGCGAACTTGGTCACTACCATTTCATTATTGATGTTGAAGGCCATATCAAAGATGCTCCAGTTGGAAAATCGGTCGATGAGCTTCGTACGATTTGTGACGACATTAGATTCCTAGGTTCTTACCCAAGAGAGGTGCGAGCATGATTGATATCAAGTTTCTTCGTGAGAATCCTGATGTTGTTCGCGCATCCCAAAAAGGACGCGGTGAGAGCGTTGACTTAGTCGATCAAATTCTGGCAATCGATGAAAAAAAGAGAGCAGCTATTTCAGAATTTGAAGCACTTCGACAGGAGCAGAACGTGCTCTCCAAGAGCGTTGGTTCTGCAAAAGGTGATGAGAAGACTGCTCTGCTTGCAAATTCAAAAACCCTGGCAGATAAAGTCAAAGCTGCAGATGCTAAACGAGCTGAGGTAGAGGAAGCGGCGAAGGTTCTGCTACTCCAGCTTTCAAATGTGCTTGATGTCGATGCACCGATCGGTAGCGAAGAAGATTTCGTCACCATTGAACATGTTGGCACTCCTCGTGATTTCGCTAACGATGGATTCGAGCCTAAAGACCATGTCGAACTTGGGAAATTACTAGGAGCAATCGATACGGAGCGCGGCGCTAAAGTTGCCGGATCTCGTTCTTACTATCTCACCGGAGTCGGTGCACTTCTTGAATTTGCACTCGTTAATTATGCGATTCAAAGTGCAGTAAAGAATGGTTTTACTCCTGTTATCCCGCCAGTGCTTGTAAACCCAGCTGCAATGGAAGGTACTGGTTTTCTTGGCCAAGCAGCAGAGAATGTATATCGCATTGAGAAAGACGATGTGTATTTAGTAGGAACATCTGAAGTTCCACTAGCTGCAATGCACATGGATGAAATACTTCCTGCTGAAAAATTGCCATTACGTTATGCAGGGTATTCAACTTGCTTCCGTCGCGAGGCAGGAACCTACGGGAAAGATACTCGTGGAATCATTCGCGTACATCAATTCGACAAGGTAGAGATGTTTACATTCTGCAAACCTGAGGATGCAAAGGCAGAACATGCCCGACTTCTGCAATGGGAGAAAGACTTTCTCACTGCAATGGAAATTCCATTTAGAGTTATTGATGTCGCCTCGGGTGATTTAGGTTCTTCTGCAAATCGCAAATTTGATATCGAAGCTTGGATTCCTACACAAGGTGCATATCGCGAAGTAACAAGTACTTCTAATTGCACCGAGTTCCAGGCCCGCCGCTTAAATATTCGTTACAAAGATTCTGAAGGAACGAAGGCTCTGGCGACACTCAACGGAACTTTGGTCGCAATTCCTCGCATGATTGTTGCGATTCTAGAGAACCATCAAAATTCTGATGGAACTGTCAATGTCCCTGCTGCGTTACAGCCATTTCTTGGCATGAAGAAATTTGAGCTTGCGTGAGCGTTCACCAAAATTTTGAGCGACGCCCTAAGTTAATTGCGTCAGATCTTGATGGAACTATTGTCGCTCACTACGGCAATGTCACCCAAAGAACAATTGATGCATTCCGTAAAGCACACTCGATGGGCGTTGAGATATTTTTTGTAACCGGTAGACCACCACGTTGGATGCCAGAAATAAAAGAAGCTTTTGGTATTGGTGGTGCCATTTGCGGAAATGGGGCAATGCTCTATGACTTGCACAACGATAAAGTTTTAGAGGAATGGCTAATCCCTGTTGATGCTCAGCTCGAGGCTGTAAAGCGTCTACGTAAAGCAATTCCTGAAATTTCATTTGCTGTTGAGTCGCATAATTATTTCCACCGTGAAAAGAGTTATATTCCACGCTGGGATGTAGGCCTGGACAATGTTGGTGTTGAAAAAATTGAAGAAGTGATTACTTCACCCGCTCTTAAGGTCTTAGCGCGCTGTTCCCAACAAGAACATACTTCTGATGAAATGCTAGCAATTGCAAAAGTTGAGTTAGATGGATTGACAACTGTCACGCATTCCAATCCAAATGATTCACTTCTTGAGATTTCAGCACTCGGTGTTTCAAAAGGAATGACACTTGCAAAGATTGCGGCGCGTTTAGGTATTGATGCATCCGATTGTGTGTCATTCGGAGATAACCCAAATGATTTTTCAATGCTTGAATGGTGTGGAAGATCTTTTGCGATGGTCGATGGACATCCAGAAGGTCCTAAGCATGCAAAAGGAATTGCAGGACCTTGCGAAGAAGATGGTGTAGCAATCATCATCGAGCAACTACTAGAACTTCCAGCGTAATTAATCTGCGATTTTTGAAGCAGGCCACTTTCGGGTAATCTCTCCCACGGAGGACTCGCATAGCGGCCGAGTGCACCGGTCTTGAAAACCGGCAAGGGAAACCTTCGTGGGTTCAAATCCCACGTCCTCCGCGCTGAAGTCGAAACCCGCCTCATTTACTGTGGCGGGTTTTGCATTTCTGCCCTGCCTTGTGGCTGACTTCATAAGCTTTACGAGGCTTACTGCCTAGCGACTTTGCGCAGGTAAGCGCACACTTCTCTCATTAGTCTCACATCCAAGGGGAGAACAAATGTCCGGAGTCTTTTCTCCAACACGCGCCAAGATTAAAGAGCGCACACTTCGCACCGATAAATGGTGGCTCGAGCCTGCGATTACTTTTGGAGTTCTTTTCTCATTTGTTATTTACGCAACCTTCCGAGCATTCGAGGGTGCGAATTACTACAAGGATCATTTGATTTCACCTTTCTATTCCCCATGTCTCTCTGAAGCATGCGTACCTGGAGCAACTCTGTTCGGGTGGACACCAGTAAGTGCAGAAATTTTTAATTTTGCTCTCTCTCCTGCCCTCATAATTTTGATTTTCCCACTTGGTTTCCGAATGACTTGTTATTACTATCGCAAGGCGTACTACCGCGCATTCTGGTTATCGCCACCTGCTTGTGCTGTTGCAGAACCTCATACCAAGTACACAGGTGAAACACGGGCGCCACTAATTTTACAGAATGCTCATCGCTGGTTCTTCTACGCAGGTTTACTCTTAAACGTAATTCTTACTTATGACGCTGTTATCTCATTTAAGAATCCTGAAGGCCAATGGGGACATATGAGCGTTGGATCTCTTGTGCTAGTTGTAAGTTCGACGCTGCTCTGGTTTTACTCGCTCTCGTGTCATACATGTCGCCACACAATCGGTGGAAGATTGAAGCACTTCTCTGCACATCCAGTGCGTTACAAACTTTGGACTTGGGTCTCAGCCCTTAACCACAAGCATCAACAATTTGCGTGGTACTCACTTGCAGGAGTTGCGTTTGCAGATATTTACGTTCGCCAAGTTGCAACTGGCGCCTGGACCAATTTCTACTTCTTCTAAAGGATGCCCCGATGACCTCTTCAGTGACTCTCGAACGACATAAGTACGACGTCCTTATTATTGGCGCAGGTGGAGCTGGATTACGTGCTGCAGTAGAAGCGCGCGAAGCAGGTTTGAGCGTCGCCATTATTTGTAAATCACTTTTTGGAAAAGCTCACACCGTTATGGCTGAAGGTGGCGCTGCGGCATCAATGGGAAATGTGAATGACAACGATAGTTGGATGGTTCACTTCCGCGACACAATGCGTGGAGGAAAATTCCTCAATCACTATCGCATGGCAGAACTTCATGCGAAGGAAGCCCCGGATCGCATTTGGGAGCTTGAAATGTGGGGCGCGCTCTTTGATCGCACAAAAGAAGGAAAGATTTCACAGCGAAACTTTGGTGGGCACGAGTACCCACGCCTTGCACACGTAGGTGACCGTACTGGACTTGAAATCATTCGCACGATGCAGCAGAAAATTGTTCAGTTGCAGCAGAAAGATGGTCGCGAATTCGGTGACATGGAAGCCAAGATCAAAGTTTTTGCAGAGTGCACCATCACTGAAATTCTTAAAGAGAATGGAAAGATTTCAGGAGCATATGGTTATTGGCGCGAAAGTGGAGCAGAAGTTCTCTTTGAAGCACCAGCAGTTGTTATTGCTACTGGTGGCGTAGGAAAAACTTTTAAGATTACTTCCAACTCGTGGGAAGGCACTGGCGATGGACATGCACTTGCATTAAAAGCTGGAGCGAATCTTGTTGATATGGAGTTCTTGCAGTTCCACCCAACAGGGATGGTCTGGCCTCCATCAGTACGTGGAATTCTTGTAACAGAATCTGTGCGAGGCGAAGGTGGAATCCTCACCAACTCAGATGGCGAACGCTTTATGTTTAAGTACATCCCAGATGTGTTTAAAGATAAGTATGCAGATAACGAAGCAGAAGCAGATCGCTGGTATGAAGACCAGGACAACAACCGACGTCCGCCAGAACTTCTTCCACGTGATGAAGTGGCTCGCGCAATTAATACCGAAGTTAAGGCAGGGCGCGGAACTGAGCATGGTGGGGTATTCCTGGATGTTTCAAAGCGAATCCCAGCGGAAGTTATAAAAAAGCGCCTTCCATCTATGTGGCACCAGTTCTATGAACTAGCCGGTGTAGATATTACGAAGGAAGCTATGGAAGTGGGACCAACATGTCACTACGTAATGGGTGGCGTTGAAGTTGATCCAGATTCGGCAGCTGCTATCGGTGTACCAGGACTCTTTGCTGCAGGTGAAGTTGCCGGCGGAATGCACGGCTCAAATCGCCTTGGTGGAAACTCGCTGACAGATCTTTTAGTCTTCGGTCGCCGTGCAGGTGCAGGCGCCGCTGAATATGTGAAGAGCAGTGGCGCAAATCCTGTTTCGGATGCTGCAATTAAGTCGGCAGCAGACCGTATTGAGGCTCCGTTTAGTCGCGCAGGTGGAGAGAATTCATATTCACTGCACGCTGAACTTCAGGAAGTTACACATAACTTGGTTGGAATCATCCGTACGCGAGTCGAAATTGAGAAAGCAATTGAAATGATTGCTGACATTCGCACTCGCAGTAAGAACGTTGCGGTTTCTGGTGGACGTAAGTTCAACCCAGGGTTCCACTTAGCATTCGATCTCGACAATATGTTGTTGGTTGCTGAATCCACTGCAAAGTCTGCGCTACTTCGTGAAGAGTCACGTGGTGGTCATACACGTGAAGATTTCCCTGGCATGAACCCAACCTGGCGCCAACTCAACCAGATTGCATCCTTCGATGGAGATAAGGTCAACATCAAGTCACAAGCTTTGCCTGCGATTCGTAAAGAACTCTTTGACCTATTTGATATACACGAACTCGAGAAATATATGACACCAGAAGAAATTGCGAAAGGCGGATCCAACTAATGGCGCGCAAACTAAATCTTCGCATCTGGCGAGGGGACTCGACAGACGGTGGCCTAAAAGATGTTCAAGTAGATGTCAACGAAGGCGAAGTTGTCCTGGATGTGATTCACCGTGTCCAAGCAACTCAAATGGGTGATCTTGCGGTTCGCTGGAATTGCAAAGCCGGTAAGTGCGGATCTTGTTCAATGGAGATCAACGGTAAGCCACGTCTTGCTTGCATGACACAGGTCGCCTCATTTGGTGAGGATGAAACAATCACGGTAACTCCACTTCGCGCTTTTCCTGTAATTAAGGATCTCGTTACTGATGTTTCTTTCAACTATAAGAAAGCAATGGAAATCCCAGCGTACGAACCACCAAAAGAGCTTGCGCCTGGTGAAGCACGCATGGAACAAATCGATGTTGAGCGTAGCCAAGAATTCCGTAAATGCATCGAGTGCTTCTTATGCCAGGATACTTGTCACGTAATCCGTGATCACGAAGAAAATAAGAAGTCATTTGCTGGCCCTCGATTCTTCATCCGCATTGCAGAACTTGATATGCACCCGCTTGATATGTTGAAGAATCGCAAGCGCACCGCGCAAGAAGAGCATGGACTTGGGATGTGCAACATTACAAAGTGCTGTACAGAAGTTTGTCCAGAGCACATCAAAATTACCGACAACGCAATTATTCCAATGAAAGAACGTGTCGTTGATATTAAGTACGATCCGGCTCGCATGTTTGCTGGACTTCTCAAGCGAGAAAAGCGTAGCTAGCTCTGAAAGCAGTTTGGCTTGTCTCACTTGGTGGTGTTCTTGGATCGCTCACTCGGTGGGGACTCTCACTTGTAATTCCTCAGAGCGGAAATGGCACGCTAGTTGCAAATCTATTGGGAGTTGCTCTCGCAATGTATTTTCTTGTGCTCATGGAGCGAAAAGGTATAACTGAACTAAGATACTTCTTGCTTCCAGGATTCTGTGGAGGGCTTTCAACTTTCTCCGCTGTAACTTTTGAAGCGATTGCTCCCGAAGAAGCAGGCTTTTTATATCTAGTTATCACGATTGTCTCATCCCTTATCACCGCACATTTTGCACTCAAAATTTCCCGTGCACTAGTGAAGGTGCGTCCATGAATACGTTAATGGTCATTCTCGGAGCTGCCATTGGCGCTCCATCTCGTTTTCTCGTTGATCAATACTTTAGAAAGTTCACTAACAAGCCAGTAGGAACATTTGTTGTAAACATCTTGGGGTCATTCCTCATTGGAGTTACATTTGCTACAACCGAACGGTGGCATGACTTCTTAGCCATAGGTTTCGCTGGATCATTTACTACTTGGTCAACTTTTATTCTTGATCTATATCTTGGGTATGAGTTAAAGCACTACAAAGCAGTTGCAATCAATCTTGTTGGCTCAATTGCGCTAGGACTACTTGCCGCTTACTTTGGTTACTCTTTAGTTTCCTAAAATTCGCTTCATCCATTTTTCAATGTCATCTGGATGCCGTGGAATGTTTTCACTCAAATTTAGGTATCCATCGGCAGTGACCAAAACATCATCTTCGATGCGAATTCCGATTCCGCGATATTCAGGAGCAAACAACTCGTCATCCGGCTGGATGTAAAGCCCAGGCTCGACAGTCAGAACCATTCCTTCTCGCAGGACCGCATCTCGGTAATTCTCAGCACGAGCCTTCCCGCAGTCGTGGACATCTAATCCCAGATGATGACTTACGCCGTGCAGAGTCCATCGGCGGTGTAAACCAACTTCTGGACGCAGTGATTCTTCGGCAGAAACTGTAAGCACGCCCATATCGGCTAAACCTTTTGCAAGAACCTCTTGAGAAGCCTTATTGATATCTGAAAAGAGAGCTCCTGGTTTAATGGCGGCAAAGCCTGCTAGTTGTGCTTCGTAGACCAACATGTAGAGAGCTCGTTGTGAAGGCGAGAATTTACCGTCGACAGGAAATGTTCGAGTGATATCTGCTGTGTAAAAAGATTCAAGCTCAACACCTGCATCAATAAGTACCAAATCTCCGCGCCGGACATCACCATCATTGCGTATCCAGTGCAGCACACAGGCATGAGAACCCGCACCAACAATTGTGTTGTAGCCAAGATCATTTCCAAGAATTCTGGCGCGGCCGTAGAAAGCAGCATCAAGTACTCGCTCACCTCGCGGTGTTTCTATCGCAGCAGGAATTGCACTAATGACATCGCAGAAACCGAGAGCAGTAGCATCTACCGCGCGCTGCATTTCTCTTATTTCGTATTCGTCTTTACATAACCTTTGTTCTGAAGCAAAAACAGCAAGCACTTCATCTTCAAGGGTTAAAGTCTTTGTGCTATCACTTAACAATGTCTTAAGTTCGTTCAAGTGGCGCGTATCAATTTGGTAGGTATCTTTTGCTTCTTTGAGTGTGAAACGACGGCCGACCCATAGTTCGCCATATCTTGAATCTCGGTAAAAAGCTTCGGTATCTCGAGTTGATCGAGGATTCATGTACAAATAAGTCAAATGCGAATCGCCGTTCGGTTCTAGAACCAAGACAGCATCTGCTGTTGAATCTGCGCCTTGGACTCCGCTGTAGTAAGCGAAAGCGCTATCTGGCCTGTAGTTGTAATCAGTATCGAATGCACGAACTTTCAAGCCACCAGCATGAATGAGTAAACGGACTCCTTTAAATTGCGAAGATAAAATCTGTCTACGTGAATATGCGTATGTAACGACTTCCAGAGGTGCTAAATCTTCTCTCTCGGTTGGTAGCCAGCCAGACTTCATAAAACTTGCGTAGAGCTCTGATGGCTCTTGATCGTGAGGCCGACGTACTGAATCAGCAGAAAGCTCTGTACTTTCGTTATTCATATTTGAATCTTAAGCCTAATAGCCTTGTTTTACCTAGGTTGAGCAGAGTTGATTAACCCTTGATAGCCTTGCGGAAGAATGTTTTGTTAAGAATATGGAGCTCCTTGCAATTATGTCGTCAATTTTTGAGACAGATTCTAAAGCTGATCAACTGGCAGACACTGCAGTTTTGCGGACCAAAGAGCTGATGGATCAATCGGATAAATTGCGTGACCGCCGCGAAAAAGCTAATCGAAAGCGCGTGGCACGGCTCTTTAAAGATCCTAAAGCAATTGAGGCAACAATTACTTTGACCGATGAAGTCATGCGTATTTCATCTGTGAAATCCTCATCTCGTATTTTTAGGCGCGCTGCTAAGAAAGCCAGCATCACTGGATTCGGCCCAATTAATGGGATTGGATTGCATGCAATCGGAATTCTTTCTCACGCTTTACCTGCCCCTGTTGTGGCAGCAGTCCACCAACGCGTTCGCGCTTTGTCTAAAGATTTGATTCTTGCATCAGAAAATGAAAAGCTCGCTAAGCATCTATCCAAGCGAACAGCCAAGGGAATATCTCTAAACATCAATGTGTTAGGTGAAGCTGTGCTTGGAGATCACGAAGCGGAACTTCGTTTCCAGTCAATTCTAGAGATGATGCGTCGTCCAGAGGTGAATTACATTTCAGTCAAACTCTCTTCGATAGTTGCTCAGCTGATAATTATTGATGTCGAAGGTTCGATTAATAGAGTTTCAGAGAAGATGAGAACTCTGTATCGCGAAGCGCAACAACACGGTGTATTTGTAAACCTTGATATGGAGGAATACCGCGATCTGCCTATGACAGTTGCCGCATTCATGCGCGTTCTAGATGAACCAGAATTTGAAGGCATGAAGGCTGGAATCGTTCTACAGGCGTATCTTCCAGAGTCGCATAAGTTCTTTGCAGAATTAGTGCAATGGTCGAAGTCAAGATTTGCTCGCAATGGTGGAAGCATCAAAGTTCGCCTTGTAAAGGGTGCCAACCTTGCAATGGAGCGTGCGGAGGCAGAACTTCATGGATGGGATTCTGCGCCTTACCGATCAAAATCGGATGTGGATGCTTCGTATGTAAGGCTGATAGATGCTGCACTTCGCCCTGAACATTCACAAGCCGTACGCATCGGAATTGCGTCTCACAATCTATTTCACATGACATGGGCACTAGAGGTAGCGAAATCTCGAGGCGTTGTTGATCAAATAGATATTGAAATGCTTGAAGGCATGGCAAATGCCGAAGCACTTGCTGTAACGCGCGCAGGCCAACCGGTTCTGCTGTATGCACCGGTAACTCGTAAAGATGATTTTGCAGCTGCAGTTGCATACCTAGTTCGCCGATTAGATGAAAATACATCAGATGAAAATTATTTGAAGGCAGCCTTTGAAATCTCTAAAAACCCATTGAAGTTTAAAGAACAAGAAGCGAGATTCCGTTTATCAATTTCAGAGCGTCATTCAGTTACAACTCAATCACTTCGCCATATTGAGCATGAGATTGCAACTGGTACTAATTTTGAGAATGAACGAAATGCTGATCCGACTGAGCCCGAATTCATTAAGGCCGTTAGCAAAGCAATAAAGAAAGCTCGAGACATTAAAGATCAAGAAATTCCACTAGTAATTGATGGAAAAGAAGTTTTCACAAAAGAGCAAGAAGAAGGAACTGACCCATCAGATAATGGAAAAGTTTGGTATCACTACAGCGTAGGCTCAACAAAGGAGGTAGATAAAGCGGTTCAAGCAGCAAAGCGCGCCCAGAATAATTGGGGCACGCTTTCTATAGAAGAACGAACATCTATTCTCTTCAGTGCTGCTTCGGTGATGCAAAAATCCATAGTAGAAACTATTGCAGTGATGTCTCGAGATGCCGGAAAGACTGTTGCAGAGGCTGATCCCGAGGTAGCAGAAGCCATTGACTTTGCTCGCTTCTATGCAACTACTGCACAAAATTTTGGTGAATCAACACCACTAGGGACAATTCTTGTTGTTCCACCCTGGAACTTTCCATATGCAATTCCAATGGGTGGCGTGTGCGCCGCACTTGCTGCAGGAAATTCTGTCATTCTCAAACCAGCACCCGAGAGTGTTGCAACTGCGTGGGAAGTTGCAAGCCACCTGTGGGCAGGTGGAGTTCCTCAAGATGTATTGCAATTTTTGCCGATGCGAGATGATGACAATGGAAAGTATTTGATTACTCACCCAGATATCGATGGCCTGATTCTTACTGGATCATTTGATACCGCATCAATGTTTACTTCTTGGCGACCAGAGATCAATTTAATGGCAGAGACAAGCGGCAAAAATGCTGTACTTATATCTGCCTGTGCAGATATTGATGCTGCAGTAAAAGACTTGGTTCAATCAGCATTCGGTCATGCTGGACAGAAGTGCTCAGCTGCATCAATTGCGATTGTTGATACAAACATTTATCAAGACCCAGCATTCATTCGTCAACTAAAAGACGCAGTTGAATCTCTGCATGTTGGAGCCGGCTGGAGCTTTTCAACAACTGTAGGTCCAATCATTCGTCCATCAGAGAACGCACTTACGCGCGCGCTTACCCAGTTAGACGATGGAGAGAGTTGGCTTGTACAGCCACAACAATTAGATCAGGCAGGTTTAATGTGGCGCCCAGGAGTTAAATTGGGAGTGAAAGCCAAATCTTGGTCACACAGGAATGAATGGTTTGGACCCGTGCTTGCAATTATTGAAGCACCAGATTTTGATACCGCGCTTGATTGGCAAAATGAAACCGATTTTGGACTTACTGCAGGAATTCAATCACTTGATGAACAGGAATGCGAAGAGTGGTTAAATCGCATTGAAGCTGGAAACCTTTACGTCAACCGAGGAATTACTGGAGCAATTGTAAATCGGCAACCTTTCGGTGGATGGAAACGTTCCGCAGTCGGACCTAATGCGAAGGCAGGTGGTCTAAATTATGTAAACACCCTTCGAAATTGGCCTCGTGTTACTAACTTAGAAGCCGCAATATACGGAGTAAATACTTGGTGGGCGAAAGTTGGCTCACAAGCAATCGATAGATCAGGTTTGTTGGTTGAAAAGAACTTCCAACGCTACCGACATTACCTCGCACCGATTGTCATCGTTGTTGACGAATCAAGTACTCAGGAGGAGAAGTCATTAATACATCACATCTCCGAAACCACTGGCGCAAAAGTAATTTTTACAACAGATCTCAGTGATGTGCGTGAGACGTATTCGAGAGTACGTTGGCTCGCATCAAGTAAACCTCCAATTTATGAAGAATTACAAAAAGGAATCTCGGTTGATCATCGCCCTATTGCTCAGCGCGGGGATATTGAAACCCCTCGCTGGTTGATTGAGCAATCAGTGGCGATTACTTATCATCGCTATGGGAACCCAAATGGTGGACCTAAGCCACGTTGTTCTGGTTTAGAAGCGTAGGGGGAGATATGAAAAAGATATTTCTGTTGGCTATCACTGGAATACTTTTTCTACCATCACTTCCTGCATCGGCAGAAGAAGCTCCGGTAAAGGTGATGTCACGAAATCTTTACCTTGGAGCTGATGTTGGTGTTGCACTTGAAAAAATCCCCAACTTGCCAGCTGCTGCACAATTTATGTGGAAGCAGATGAAAGAGACTGACTTTTCACTGCGGAAATCAATACTGGCTAGGGAAATTAGAAGTGAGTCTCCAGATGTAATTGGAATCCAAGAGGCAACAATTTGGTATTGCAAAGCTAAACCCTGGAGCAAGAAAACTGAAATTTACAACTTCACTAGAGAATTGCTCGCAGAGTTAAATGACGATTACATTATCGCGACAAAAAATGGTCAGGAAGCCAATAACCCAGGTTATTCAATCGGGCCAATCCCTTTTCTTACAAAGGTTAATGATCCGGATGTCTTCCAACCACTCTATGGCCAAGATTCAGCAGCGTGTGGTTTTCAAATCGGTGATGTTCTCTTAGTAAAAAAGGAATTGCGTGAGTATATAAATCAGGTCGGAAATTCTGAGTACAAATCAATCTACAAAGTGGTCCCTACGCTGATGGAGATTTATCGAGGGTATACATGGGCAGATATCACCGTCCAGGGCAGAAATGTGCGCTTTGTTACTACCCATTTAGAATCACTATGGGATGAGAACAAAATTCCCAAAGCAGCCGAACAAGCTCGCCAACTTGTAGAAGATTTAAAGAATACAAAATCTCCTATCGTGATTATCGGAGATTTTAATTCTGACCCAAGAGATCCGCGACCAAAAAGTTCGGCTAACCCTGGAGAACAACCGGTTGAAAGTGAAAAATGCCCAACAGGATCATCGATATGTAGTGCATACAGAGTGATGGAAGAAGCTGGTTTTGAGGATGTAGGTCCTGATTCAAGTGAACCCACAACATTTACCTGGGGGATGAACGCTCTATTGACAGGTCCGGACCCAGTTCGTGAATCTGCCGCAAAAAAGATGGGCAACTCAAATGGATTTACCGATCGCCTTGATTACATATTTGTAAAAAATGGCGTGCAGGTTCTGACAAGTAAAATCATTGGCCAAAAGCCGCCATATGGGACCGATCACGCGGGCGTAGTTACTTCACTGAATTTCTCCGCTGAAGGCTCATTCATCAGCCCAGCACTAGATAAACATAACCGATTCCCAATTTCGTTCTGGCAAGGTTTCGGCGGCTTGTTTGTTGCTTTTATTGTGTGGCGCGTAGTGCGCAGAATCCGCCGTTAGGTAGATAACTCGCAACCTTTTGTTCACCTAAAGTATTACTTCTATTTGCCGTGAGAACGGTGACTATTCAACTCTCTCACTTACCTTAACTTTCATGAGCGCCCTTGACTTCGAAGGCAAGAACATCCTTGCTGCCCTAGAAGAGCAATTCACCCCTCCGGTCTCACTCAAAAATGGTAAGCAATTAAAGATTGAAAATGCACTTGTCTGCTCCTTCTTTACTGGCGATGACTATTACAGAAGTCATGCATTGCGCCTTCAAGCAAACCTTGAAGAACTTGGAATTGCTTATGATTTGCGACAAATTTCAAAGCATCAAGGCGAAGATTGGGCCGATATATGCCGCAAAAAAGTCGGTTTTATCGCTGAAGTGTGTGAAGCAAACCCAGGAAAGAAAGTCTTCTGGATCGACGTAGATTGCGAGATTTTTTCAATTCCCGATTTTATTCTCCATTCAACTGCTGACATTATTGGCTTCCAGCGAGGATTCAGTACTCCAGCAAAAATTGGTTATGAAAATAGAGGCCGTTTTTGGGAGCCATGTTTCTGGGGAATCAACACCACCGCGCAAGCAAGAAAAATGGTGAGAGCAGCTGCAGATTTCGAAGCTGCTGCAACAGTGCGAGCAACCGATGATTTCTTTTTTGAAGAAGCATGGCGAGCCGTTTCACCAAACATGACATTCCAGATCATTCCTTCAAATTGCGCGGTAGATAAAGGTGCTGGAACTCTAGAAAGCCACGAAGTTTTCTTCCGATTCGGGTCGAGTGGCCAGGTTGAAAACTTCAAAAACAAAGTTGAGCAACATAAAGGCAGTAAAGCTAAGAAAAAGTTCAATCCAAAGCGAGAAGTCCTTCAGCTTGCCAAGTTAATTGAAGAAAAATTACCTGAAAATCTCTCGACTAAATTGCGCCTACTAGTCGATGCATCGGGTATTACCGGATTCTTAACAGGGAAGAAACACAATAACCTCAGTAGCGAAGCCGTTCGCGAATTGGTTTTTGCAGCTAAAGCGGGGGATGTAGATAAGTACAATGAAAATCTAACGATTTTTAAACGTAAGGTGTTACCAAATAGATATGAAAGTGCTGCGATACGAGTAGCTTCTAGTTTCTTGGCATATTCTTCAAAACCTGCGAGAAGTAAAATCACCTTAGCGTGGTGGGAGAATCCATATCCTGGAAATTTCGGGGATTGGTTAACGCCTTTTATTTTTAATCACTACACAGAGAACAAAATTATTTTTCAAGGATTAACAACTCGCGCGCCTAAAAAGCACTTGGTAAGTCTTGGCTCAGTCGGACGATTCATTAAGAGCAATTCAGTCGTTGTTGGAACAGGTGTCAGTTCTTTCAAACACGCAATAAATCCAAAGGCGGACTTTGTTTCAGTTCGAGGGCCACATACTGCGGAGCTACTTATTCAATCGGGAGGCCCTAAAGTTGAAACTTTTGGCGATCCAGGGGTCGTTCTTTCGAGAATTCTTCCTTTAACGCGCGGTGCCACCAATGGCCGCGTTGCACTGATCCGTCACCATACTCACCTGCAAGCGCCAGTAAAGCTTCCAGATAACTTCGATGAGCTGTCAGTTCAGGTTTCACACCCAAATGACATTGTTGAATTCATCGAGAAGCTTCTTCAATACGATTATGTCGTAACAAGCGCCATGCACGTACTAATCACATGCCAAAGCTACGGAGTTCCTTGCGCTTTGGTTGTCTTTAAAGGATTTGAAGAATACGTCCATGGTGATGGAATCAAATACATAGATTACGCACTTGGAGCTGATGTGAAAGTCATTAGCCCAACACCCATTAATCCGAAGATTAATTGGAGTGAGATTGAACCTCTGATTGAAACAATTAAGATTTCTGATCTGAAGATTTCAGAAGTAGAAATGGCAATCAAAGAAGGATTGCGTAGAGTGGCGCTGTAACTACTTGAGACCTGCGTTAGCTCTATCTAAATCTGCTTGAAAATCTACTTCCACAGCGAATAGATCAGAGATATCAACAGGTTCGAGTTTGATGCCATTCTTTTCAATAGCAAGTTCTAATCCACGTTCGAAATAATCCTGATCTCCGCATGCAGTCAGCTGCGCGATTACATCTGCCTTCTCACTGGAAGAAATGAAGTTGATACCTACTGCTTCACCAAGTGCATTTTTAACCGTCTTAGATAATTCCTTAATGTGACCATTGGCATCAACTGTGTACTTAACCTCTTCTTCGGCTGTTGCAGAAGTATTCACGCAGACAAAGGATTTCTCTTCTTCAATGCGTGATGCCACTCTTTCTAATACCTTGTAGTCAAAAACAACGTCACCATTTAGCCAGAGAACACCTGGCTCGTGACTTGCAGTTAATGCTTTAAGCAAACTCTTAGAAGTGTTTGTCTGATCATAAACTTCGTTATAAACAAAACTTGCTGTTGGATGCGCTTCAATAATCATTTCCAGTTTAAATCCGACGACTACAGTTATTCGTGCTTTGTCGCCGAAAACTTTTGTCACGTTCTCCATTTGCTGCTGCATGATTGATCGGCCATCAGATAATGCAGTAAGTGGCTTAGGCCATGGTTTTCCCAACCTAGTTCCCATACCTGCTGCAAGAATTACTACTTGAATCGCCATCTCTACCTTCTAGACCTATCTTTGACCGAAAATTCCACTTAAGCACGATAGATTACCGCTTATGGCGGGAAATCTTCGTACTTTTGATGTTCATCCGGACACCAAGATTGCTGAAATTCTCACTGCTTTCGAATCCAGCAATCAAGATCTCTTATTAGTAGATGAAAATACAGTTGTATCGCAACCCCATCTTGAGTTGCTCACGGACTATCCGCGCACAGTCACTACTGCCCTAGTTACCAAAACTAAAGGTGGCTTAACTCGCATAAGCCAAGGTCGAATAACCGGAGCAAGTTCTGGATATCACGAAGTTGGCCATGGCAATTACACATTTTTGGGAATTATGCGCCTCTCGCAATTTCAGCGGGCTGAGATTATTGAAGTTTTAACAAGAGTAAAAGATACAAAGCACCAAGGTAGCGCTCTAGACCTTGTACTGGTTGCTCTTGTGCGTGCCGCTCTTGTTGTCGCTCCTGCAACAGTTGCCGGTGCGCCGTTTATTCGTTCTGCTAATCCGGCCGAACGTGAGGAAGTGAGAAAAGAAATTTCCTCACTAAACGATGCTCGACTACGTCTAAAGCTTGCCAATCGTGCAAATGATGGATTTTTCTCAGTCTTCTTCCTTCGTAAATTCTCGAAATTGTTTACTTGGCTTGCCGTCCGATTGAAGATGACACCAAACCAAGTCACACTCATTTCTTTTGCAGTAGGGCTTATTTCTGCATACGAGTTCAGCCGCGGAACATTCTGGTCAATTTTTGCTGGTGCGGTATTGCTGCAATTGAGCATCATTATCGACTGCGTTGATGGCGAGCTAGCAAGGTATACCCGACAATTTTCTCAACTAGGTGCATGGTTAGATGCAATTACAGACAGAATTAAGGAGTATCTAGTCTTCTTTGCTCTTGCATATGGAGCTGCAAAGGATGGTAGAGATCTCTGGATTCCAGCGATGGGAATGATGCTTTTTCAAACATTTAGACATATCTCTGATTACAACTTTGCCCGCATCAACAAGATTCGCAGTTCCTACCTTGAGCCACTTGATTTTGATATCGAATCGGATGGGTATGTAAGTACCGAACGCGAGAAGAAGTCTCGATTCGAATACTGGTCGAAGAAAGCTGTGCAATTCCCAATTGGTGAGCGCTGGCTAGTGATTAGTGCTTCATCTGTAATTGGAGGTGCCGCATTCACTTTCACAATAATGCCTATTCTGGCTCTCTTCTCAATCGCATTGGTATTCCGAGGGCGCATTCGCAAAACACTCACATGGCCCAAGGATCGAGTAAATAGAAATCTGATTGATGATCAACTGGACACATTCCGAAATGAGAAATCTAATAATCGCTTTGATTGGCTTCAACCATCACTTCTTCGATTGATTGAGGGTTCTGTATTCATCTGGCTAGCAGCTTTCACAGATCTAGATCGATCAGTTCTATTCTTACTACTTTTTGCAATTCTCTTTAACCATTATGACAATATGTATCGGGCGCTTCAATCAGAAGCAAAGCCAAAGTGGCTCTCAATTGCTGGTGGCTTTATTGCAGGTCGCCTTCTGGTTGTAGCGGTTCTTCTGTGGTCAGGCTTATCGCTCCAACCACTTCTCTATTACTTAGCTTTCCTATTCTTTATTGTCTCTTCAGTTCAGTGGATTGCTAGTCGCAAAGTAGTGGCGAAGTAGAGATGATAGAGAGACCGGCTCGGCCAACAATCGCGCAAATCCGTGAAATTTCGCAGCCCGTTTCAGTGACTGGGCGGTCAACGTCAGAACACTGGATTGCAGATCTTTATCAACGCCGACTCTCTCCATACCTCACTCGTATTTTTTTACGCACATCGATCTCAGCAAATGGTGTTACATGGTTAATGATTCTCACTGGTGCATCAATTGGTCCTGCGCTGCTCATTCAAGGATGGGTTGGAATCGCGCTCGCTCTCTTCTTAAGTCAACTTCAAATGCTTATTGATTGCTGTGATGGCGAAGTTGCGCGTTGGAGAGATACGAAATCTCCTATGGGAATCTTTTTGGATAAGTTGGGGCACTACCTCGCGGAATCGCTAATTCCGATTTGCTTTGGACTGCGCCTTGCTGGATTTCCGGAAGAACCTGTAACTAGTTCTATCTATCCATACCTTGGAGCGCTTCTTGCAATACTTGTGATCTTCAATAAAGGACTCAATGATGCTGTGCACGTTGCCAGAGCATTCTCCGGATTAAGTAAAATCCAGGATAAGAAAGGCGTGAATCTTCCGATAAAGGGGATTTTGCGAACTCTTCGCAAGGTATTCAATTACCTGCCCGCTCAACGGATGTTCCATTCCATCGAATTTACAATTTTTGTGGCAATCTTCGGAAGTTATGCGATTTCACTAGAAATTGCACTTGCAATAGCGCTATTTGTCACCGCTGGACACATTGCCGCGATCGTGACTTCTTCAAAATTAAGGAATAATTAAGCCATGATAGTTGTCGCTCGCGAACTCAAACTGGCTTTTCATGATTTATTTACGACTAGAAAATATCGGTTAATTCTGGTCAGTTTGGTTCTTATTGCAGCATTTATCTCGGTATCTGAGTTAGCGGTAGCGAAGTTATTCACTGGAATCATCCTGAATGAAGGAACGATGAGCCAAACCAAGCTCGCTATCTTCGTCACTGGATTCTTCTTATTCTTTGGCGCCACCAGAGCAGGACATTATTTCCAACGCATCTATCGGGTAAATGTCTTTGAAAAAGCATTTAAGGCTTCGAAATCAGATGTTAAGGGTTCAAGAGAAAACTGGCGTTGGTCGCTAGCTTTTGAACTCACAACTCTACTCAGTACTTGCACTCAGTTATTTGTCATCATTCTTTTCTTCACTTATCTCAACTGGGGCTTTGGACTTCTAAACATTCTGGTGGTGCTCTTCATATTCCATATTTATGGGCGCTTGTTTAAGAGCCAGATTGAAGCGCAGCGAGGTTTTGTGCAGGCAAAAAAGAATAAGAATCCGGTCACAAATGCTGTAAAAATCGGCACACGCATTAAATCTGGAGAGACCGGAATCCTTATCTCTGGATCAGCGATGTTGATACTCCTAGGCGCTCTAATCTATTTGAGTTACAACGGGCAGATAAGCCCTTCCAATACGATAGTTCTCTTCTTTGGATTACGTATGCAGAACTCCAACTTATCCAATATCTCAAGTGGTCTTATGAGATTTGCAAGGGCGCTAACACATAGTGAATAGCAACTCCTTATTGACGATTGGCTACTCAACACTGGCCGAACGCGAGAAGAATATTCAGTTTCTAGACTCCTTCAAGAACTTAGTAATCGTGCAAGGTTCAACCTCATTAGCCACAAGTCAAACTGGCAGCACATACAAAAGAATAGAGTTACCAAGTAGGGGTGTTGCAAAGAGCAGAAATGCGGCAATTTCGAATACAGAAACTAAGTACTTGCTTTTCGGCGACGACGACATTGTGTTTAACGAAGATTCAATCAACAGCGCTATTGCTTATCTCGAAAGCCACTCAGATATCTCAATCCTGTTGCTACAGACTGTAGATGAGAAGAACGTCCTTCGGAAGAGTTATCCAAGTAAGGCCCATAATCTCAAACTCACAAATTCAGCGAAAGCTGCTACGTACGAAATGATTATCAGAGTGGAAGATTTCAAAAGTAAATCAATTTACTTCGATGAGGATTTTGGTGCTGGAGCAAAGAATTATCTAGGTGATGAGTACATACTTATTGCTGATGCACTGCGCGCTGGTTTAATTGGTCGTGTTCTCCCGATTGTTATTGCTACACACCCTTCAGAGAGTTCAGGAAGTTTGCGTAATACAAAAGCGGATGCGTTAGCTCGATCAAAAGTGTTTTCACGTGTCTTTGGAATTTTGGCACCATTCATGAGGTTACTTTTTATCCTTAAGCCACCATCGAAGAGATTTGGCTTCCTTCTCACAGTGAGATTCATTCTGGGCCGTTAAGGCACTTTTACACGCTTGTGCTACTCCTTAGAGATTTACCAGTTCGAGGCTTTTCCCTGTAAACTTCAAACACACTTGGAGACGTCGCATAGCCCGGTCGAGTGCGCCTCACTGCTAACGAGGTAAGGGGTTAAACCCTTCAGGAGTTCAAATCTCCTCGTCTCCGCTCGATTACGTAAATGCCTTTGAAAGTTGGGGATACATGACTAGTAATTTCTTTGACTTAACTGGGAAAACCGCCTTGGTTACAGGGGCTAGAACTGGTATCGGTTTTGCGATTGCAAGTGGCTTGGCTGAACACGGAGCAGACATCATCACAGTTAGCTCTGCTATCGAGCCAGGAAGTGAGATTGAAGGCGCGGTAATTGGTTTAGGTCGAAAATTCAAAAGTTATAAGTGTGACTTCAAGAGTCGTGAGCAAACTGTTGAATTATGCAAAAAACTTGAGGAGGAGCGAATTGACATTCTTGTAAACAATTCTGGGCTAGTTAATCGCTCTAACTTCCTAGTACATAGTGACGAGCAATGGGATGAAACTATAGAAGCTGATTTAACGGCACCATTTTTGATCACTAAAGCTGTGAGCAAGCAAATGGTAGAAAGAAAATATGGAAAGATTATTTTCATAGCTTCAATGTGGAGCTTTTTGGGCGGAACAAATGTCATCAGTTACACCGCTTCAAAAACAGCAATTGCAGGAATTACTAGAGGTATTTCTAACGAATTAGCTCCTCTGGGAGTTCGCGTCAACGCAATCGCACCGGGTTTTGTTAAGACAGATATCAATAAAGTTGTCCATAGTGATGCAGAGCGGGCTGCAGCGATTAATTCACGAATTCCACTAGGGCACTGGGGTAAGCCAGGGGACATGACTGGTGCGGCTATCTTTCTTGCCTCCCCAGCTTCGGATTACGTCACCGGTGTTGTGATGCCAGTTGATGGCGGTTTCCTAGCCAATTAGCTAGCCATAGACAGTGAATTCACAAGATTCTCTATCTATAATCATGAAGTGAATAGTTCTTCTGAGATTCTTAAAGCACTTGAAAATGAATCCATAGAAATACTTCGAGAGACAGCGGCTGCTTTTCGCAAACCAGTGCTGCTTTATTCAATAGGAAAAGATTCTGCGGTGCTTTTGCACCTTGCGATGAAGGCATTCTGGCCCGCACCAATACCATTTCCAGTCTTGCACATAGATACAACTTGGAAGTTTAGAGAGATGATCTCATTCCGAGGGGAAATGGCAAAAAAATACAATTTAAATTTAATAACTCATACAAATGCACAAGGGGTTGCAGATAACATCACCCCGTTCAATACTGGAATCTCTGAGTACACGCGTGTAATGAAAACTGTTGCGCTGCGCCAGGCGCTGGATGCAAATCAATTCGATGCTGCAATCGGTGGCTCACGCAGAGATGAAGAGCGAAGTCGTGCTAAAGAAAGAATTTTCAGCGTCCGAGAAGCAGGGCATCGTTGGGATCCACGAAATCAAAGACCAGAACTCTGGCGCACGTACAATCCGAAGATTACAAATGAACAATCGATGCGTGTTTTTCCAATCTCTGATTGGACTGAACTAGATATTTGGAACTACATCGAAGAGCATGACGTACCAGTTAATCCTTTGTACTTTGCAAAGGAACGCCCAGTTGTATTCAGAGGCGAACAAATGATTATGGTCGATGATGAACGATTCCCATTGATTAATAATGAGAAACCAGTGATGCGGCGAATTAGATTCAGAACTTTGGGCTGCTATCCACTTACTGCAGCGGTTGAATCCGATGCCACGACTGTAAGTGAAATTGTGGAAGAAGTAATGAATGTAAAGCTTAGTGAGCGAGCCACTCGTCTAATTGATGGCGAAAAAGAAGATTCAATGGAGAAGAAAAAGACGGAAGGGTATTTCTAATGACCCAACCGATAATTCGGCTTGTTACTTGTGGCAGCGTTGACGATGGAAAAAGCACTTTAATTGGTCGTTTGCTCGTAGAAACAGATAGCGTTCCTCACGACACCGTGGCAGCAGCACGAAATATTCGACGTAGCGGATCAACAATCGTCGCCGGAGAAGTTGATTTCAGTCTCCTAACAGATGGCCTTGAAGCAGAGCGCGAACAAGGGATCACAATTGATGTTGCATATCGCTCTATGTCCTTGCTAAACGGCCGCCGATTAATCATCGCCGATGCGCCAGGCCACGAGCAATACACAAGAAACATGGCAGTTGCAGCTTCTCGCGCTGATGTGGCACTTGTACTTGTCGATGCTGCTCGTGGAATTCGTACACAAACATTGCGCCACTTAACAATATGTTCTCTTATGGGTGTCACAAGAGTTGCAGTTGTTGTTAACAAACTTGATGCAGTTGGATACTCAGAAGATGTATATCAAGGAATTGTTAAAGAGTTATCAAGTGTCGCTACACGTTTAGGAATATTGGATTACCAAGCAGTGCCTGTCAGCGCCCTTGCTGGAGATAACGTTGTACATCGAAGTACAAATATGTCCTGGTATAAAGGGCCGACTCTTCTTGAATACATTCAGAGCTGGAATAAGAAGGTAGAGCTTCTTGTAAAACCGCACCTTGGAGTTCAGCTCATTGCAAGAGCAGAGAACTTCCGTGGGCTCTCTGGGACCATCTTTAACGGAACATTTACAAAAGGTGATGAAGTTGTAGTTCTACCAAGCAAACGCAAAGCCAAGATTTCGCAAATTGTCTCTTATGGCGAAGATCGAAATAGCGCTGGAGATTCAGAGGCAGTAATCCTTGTACTCGAGCCAGATGTTGATGCTACTCGAGGAGATAGCGTCGAGCTAGCTAGTAACTTCACTGTTCCGGCAGATCGCTTTAATGCAACACTTGTCTGGCTTGGAGAGACAGAGTTAGTGCATAGTCGTTCCTATTATTTGATTTCTGGTTCAACGCAAGTTCCAGCAATTGTTACAAAGATTCGCCATAGAATCGAAATTGTTTCTGGCGATCACGAAGCTGCAGAAGCTTTAGCTATGAATGAAATAGGCACAGTTGAAATTGCATCAGATTCGCCAATTGCTTTATCTCCCTACAAAAAAGATAGAAATAGCGGCAGTTTCATCCTCGTAGACCGAGTAACCCTAAATACTGTGGCTGCAGGCATGGTAAATCATGTTCTACGCAGATCAGAGAATATTTCTGAGCACAAATACGAAGTAGATTCGCTAGCTCGTGCGACACAAAAAAATCAAAGAGCAAAAGTTATTTGGCTGACGGGGCTCTCCGGATCGGGTAAATCAACTATCGCCAATGAATTAGAGAAGCGACTATTTGCTGCTGGTATGCACAGCTATGTGCTTGACGGAGATAATTTGCGATTAGGTCTAAATAAGGATCTTGGTTTTACTCGTGCTGATCGAGCTGAAAATGTAAGGCGCATTTCTGAAATTGCCCATCTCATGGCTGATGCAGGACTAATTGTCATCGTTGCTTTGGTAAGTCCATTTGCAGAAGATCGCGATAATGCGCGCGCTAGATTCGAAAAAGGGAAATTTTCAGAAGTGTGGGTCAAAACTCCACTTGAGGTCTGCACAGCGCGTGATCCAAAAGGATTGTATAAGAAGGCAGCAGATGGAAGTTTGCCAAATCTCAGCGGTGTCGGACAGGAGTACGAACCACCAACTAATGCAGAATTAGTTCTCGATGGAACTGAAGAAATTTCAGTCAACGTAGAGAGCATCATGAGAGAGTTGCTATGAATTGGATCCTCTTCGCACTTGCCGGTTCAGTGGCACAGTTAGTCGATGGTTCACTTGGTATGGGATTTGGCTTAACAAGCTCAACACTCCTTCTCACTCTCGGCACATCTGCCGCGGTTGCATCTGCCGCGGTTCATGCTGCGGAAATTGGAACAACCTTGGCTTCGGGAGCTTCTCATTGGCACCTCGACAATGTGGATAAAAAGATTCTCATCCGACTTGCAATTCCGGGTGGAGTTGGCGCACTGCTAGGTGCAACGTTCCTATCAAATATAGATCTTTCCTCCGGAAAAGTTTTTATCTCAACTATCTTGTTACTTCTTGGCTTCCTTCTGCTGTATCGCAATCTATTTGTTCAGGTCCAGCAAGTTAACGTTGCTGATATTTCAAATCCTAAGTATTTAACATTTCTTGGGTTCTCTGGTGGATTTATTGATGCTTCCGGAGGTGGTGGCTGGGGACCCGTCGTCACCCCAACACTTCTTGCAACCACGCAGACCGAACCACGAAAAGTTATCGGAACAGTCTCTGCCGCTGAGTTCATTGTGGCGGTATGTGCAAGCGTGGGCTTCCTGCTTAATATAAGTAAGTTAGATATTGATTGGTCAGCAGTGGGAGGTTTAGCACTCGGTGGAGTTTTAGTAGCGCCCATCGCCGCCAAACTCGTTAGCTGGCTTCCAAGAAAGCAATTAGGAATATTTGTAGCGATTGCAATTATTGTGATCAATGGATTTAGATTGTTAAGCTCATAGTGAGTAAACGTCTCGTTGCTCATGTTGGTTTTCACAAAACCGGCACCACTGCCCTGCAAGAAAGTTTCTCGGAAAATAGGGAGATTTTAAAAGAACTAGGAATTCAATACCCAGATTTTGGCTTAAAAGCTCATCACCGCGCTGCTTGGGCGCTCACTGGGCGCACCTGGGGGTGGAAAAATAAAGGTGGAATAACTTTTCCAATTGCAGAATGGAAGAAGGCCGTTAAGGCGGTTAAGAAATACAAACACACAACCCTAATTAGTAGTGAATTCTTCTGCGAACTAAGCGAAGCTCAGATTCAGAAATTTAAAGATGATAACAAAGGCGTTGATTTCACTATCGTTTTCACAATCCGACCCCTAGTAAAGTTACTCGCATCTTCATATCAGCAGTATTTGAAATATGGCTTGAAGCCAACTTATGAAGAGTGGTTGCACTCAGTGCTTGATCAACCTGGAGTATCGAAAACTACTCCCACTTTTTGGAAGCGCCACGAACATGGGCGAGTGATAACAGAATGGGCTAAAGTTTTAGGACCAGAAAATATTGTTGTTGTTGTGGCAGATGAGAAAGAGCCAACAGCAATATTTGAAGCGTTTAACTCAATTCTCGGTATTCCAGCTGGCACGTTAACCCAAATCGAAGATGTAGCAAGTAATCGCTCCTTAACTCTTGAAGAAGTTACCTTGCTACTTCATGTGAATAAGATTTTTCCAAAAAATCGCGAATGGTCTGAATATGAAATATATATTCGTGAAGGGGCTATCAAACACCTTACAGATAAAGTCAAAGCACCCAAAGATGCAGAGAAATTACTTACCCCAGAATGGGCCTTCGAGAAGGCTCGCGAAATAGGCGTCGAATCAGTGAGACAGATTCAGTCTTCAGGCGTTGAAGTCATTGGGAATTTAGATAGTTTCGCTGCCGCACAGATTCCTACCGGTAACAATTCCGAGATTACTCATGTTTCACTAGATACGGCTGCTCAAGCACTAATTGGTCTAGACAACAGAACTCTACGTCGTCAGAGCGCACGCGTGTTGGTAATTGAATTACGTAGGCGTGTTAAGAAGTTACTTATTAAGTAATGTGCGAGATTCTAAATTCCTAATCTCCTGTAAAGTTCGCATATGCCTCAGTATAAGATAGCGATTGTCGGTGCTGGTCCTGCTGGCTACTTCGCTGCGATGGCGCTGCAGAATCTTCAGAATACGGAACTGCAATTCTCAATCGACATGATTGAACGTCTGCCCACTCCCTGGGGCCTTGTGCGAAGTGGCGTGGCCCCAGATCACCCAAAGATAAAAACAGTTTCAAAAGTATTTGAGAAGGTTGCAAACGAAGAAAACTTTCGACTATTTGCCAACGTTGAACTTGGTTCGGATGTAACTGTCGAGCAGCTAAAAGAGATGTATGACGCCGTCGTCATTGCCACAGGAACCGCACTCGGCAAAAAACTTGGAATCCCAGGGGAGGAACTCGCAGGTTCTATGTCTGCTGCAACTTTTGTACCTTGGTATAACGCGCATCCAGATTTCAAAGATGAGAGCGTTGATTTAAGTTGCGAGACGGCTGTTGTAATCGGTGCCGGAAACGTTGCAATGGATGTTGCTCGCATGCTGGCGTTAGAGCCAGCCGAGTTGGATCCAACAGATACTGCAGACCATGCAATTACGGAATTGAAAGATAGTTCGGTTCGTACAGTGATTCTCAGTGCGCGCCGTGGACCAGAGCATGCAGCCTTCACATCGCCAGAGCTACGCGAGTTGCCCAAGCTTGAGCACACCAACGTTGTCATGAATAAATCAGATATCCAAGCTGCAATTGTGCGTGCTGGCGATGCTCCCGAAAAAGATGTGAAGAACAATCTTGATGCAATGTTGTTGATTGCCGATAAAGAACCAACTACCCATGCGCGCACGATGAAATTCCAATTCCTTGCGACACCAATTGAAATTAAAGGAAACGGCAAAGTCGAAGAAGTTGTATTTCAGAAGACCGGCATCGATGAAACTTTCAGCCTTAAGTGTGGATTAGTCATTACCGCCATTGGTTATGAAGCTGCATCTCTTGAGGGAATTCCATATCAAAAAGGTAAAGTCGTAAACAATGATGGGCATGTAAGTGAAAATCTGTACGTTGTCGGTTGGGCTAAGCGCGGTCCGTCAGGTGTGATTGGCACAAACAAATCTGATGCTGCAGATGTCATGAAATTACTGGCAGAAAACCTTGGTGCCCCAAAGAACGCGGGTGATGTAAGCGATGTTATTGCTCATGACAAGGTGGTTACACAGCAGCATTGGCAGAGCATCAACGATGCAGAAATTGCCGCGGGAGAGCCGCTCGGAAAGCCGCGTCGCAAGGCAGTGACTCGCTCAGAGCTGTTAAAACTCGGTAGGCTTTAGTACGTGCGATTTATCAATGAACCAATCTTTGACCTGACATACGACGATGTCTTTATGGCCCCAAGCCACTCTGAACTCACAAGTCGGATGGATGTAGATCTTTCATCTAATGACGGCAGCGGGACAACAATTCCTTTAGTAGTAGCAAACATGACTGCCATTGCCGGGCGTCGAATGGCAGAAACCATTGCACGTCGAGGCGGACTTGTCGTTATCCCGCAAGATATTCCAATTCCAGTAGTTGCTGAGGTAATTGCATCAGTTAAGGCCCGCCACACATTTTTTGAAACGCCAATCACGCTGACCTTGAAAGAAACTGTCGCAGATGCAGCATCCCTAATTCATAAGCGTGCACACGGTGCAATCATTATTGTTGATGGAAAGAAACCAGTTGGGATTGTGACTGAAGAGGATTTGGCAGGAGTAGATCGATTTACTCAGCTAAGCCAGGTAATGACTCAAGAGCTCACAACAATGCCTGACACTCTGGACCCACGCCAGGCATTTGAATTTCTTCATGAGCGCTTGCGCACGGTTGCACCAGTGGTTTCCGCTAGCGGCGATCTCGTTGGCATCATTACAAAAGTGGGGGCACTACGCGCAACCCTCTATACACCTGCCGTAGATAAGAATAACCAGTTGAGAATTGCATCGGCCGTTGGCATCAACGGCGATGTTGCAGAAAAAGCATCAAAATTAGTTGCAGCAGGTGCAGATCTATTAGTTGTAGATACAGCTCATGGACACCAGAAGAAAATGATCGAAGCTCTGCAAGCAATTAAAAAGCTAGGGCTTAATGTTCCAATCGTTGCCGGCAATGTTGTAACAGCAGCGGGAGTGCGAGACCTTGTTGCAGCTGGTGCAGACATCATTAAAGTTGGCGTAGGCCCCGGCGCAATGTGTACAACTCGTATGCAAACAGGTGTGGGTCGCCCACAATTTTCTGCAGTTCTTGAATGTGCAGCAGAAGCTAAAAAATTAGGTGCACATGTGTGGGCAGATGGCGGAGTTCGTCATCCTCGCGATGTGGCACTTGCCCTTGCAGCAGGTGCTTCGCAAGTAATGATTGGTTCTTGGTTTGCTGGAACATATGAATCACCTGGAGATTTAATGCGCGATAGTTCAGGCCGCGCATATAAAGAATCATTTGGAATGGCATCAAAGCGCGCAGTGAGTGCACGCACTTCACAAGAGGACGCATTCGATAGAGCACGGAAATCACTTTTTGAAGAAGGCATCTCATCTTCCCGAATGTTCCTTGATCCAATTCGTCCAGGAGTCGAAGACCTCATCGATGAAATCATTTCTGGACTTCGTTCTTCTTGCACGTATGCAGGTGCTAAGAACCTAGAAGAGTTTGCAGACCGCGCGGTTGTGGGAATTCAATCTGCCTCTGGTTATACAGAGGGACGCCCACTGAATCAAAGTTGGCGCAGTTAAGCATTAATTTCTGCTCGTTTTAAGCGTTTTTCAGTAGCGAGAAAAGCCTGTAGTATTCGTTTTCGCAATACACAATTTAATAGGCGTGCGTAGCTCAACGGATAGAGCATCTGACTACGGATCAGAAGGTTAGGGGTTCGAATCCCTTCGCGCGCACGAGATGAGCCTTTCGGTGCCTTTCACACCGGAAGGCTTTTCTTTTTCATTTTTTGGTTTATCAGGGTGAATTAACGGGGTGAGAATAGGTTGATTCACCCCTTCCCACTGTTAATGGAATCACCTCACTTTTACGCTTAGCCCTATTTGAAAATAGAGCCTAGTTGAGAGGTAAAAGTGTTTTGGCAGATTCTGCGCCGTAATTTTACGGCCGTTCAGCAATCCTTGCCGTCAACAATTTCATGGGTGTTAGTTCTTACACTCTTTGTTGGACTTCCTAGCCAAGTAGCGCTTTCAAGTGTCGCAAGTGCTGCTGCTTGTGCACCAACTTCTTCGACAAGTGGCGCGTACACCGTAGAGTCATTTACTTCGACTGGAAATTGTGATTGGACTGTTCCAACAGGAGTATCAAGCATCCAAACATTAGTTGTTGGCGGGGGCGGTTCTGGCGGTGGCGGAAAGAGCAGTGTTTTTTATGGACAAGGTGGTGGCGGTGGCGCCGTAGTTGAAAAGAATTTCACCGTAAACGCTGGTGCCACAATTGCAATCTCGGTTGGTGCTGGTGGTGACTCTCCAAATTACAACACCGCATCTACATCAGCAAATAACGGAAGAAGTTCTTCAGTAGTTGTTTCAGTAAGCGACAGTGCAACCGCTCCAGGAGGTTTCTCTCCTGTCTGGACCAGCGGAGTTGGTGGAGTTAGCGGAACAAATAAAGCTGGTGGCACTGGAGCCGGTGGTACATACGGAAATGGTGGAGGCGGAGCGGGTGCTGCAGGAAGTGGTAGCACCGGTGGAGCAGGAATTAGTTCAAGTATTACAGGAACGTCAGTTGAATACGGTGGTGGCGGCGGCGGTTACAACGGAGGCACTGCCATTGGAACCGCGACCGGTGGAGGAGCCACTTACAACACTCCTGCTTTGGCAAACCGTGGTGGTGGAGGAGCAAACGGCGGACCAAGTGCATTTAATGGCCTGCCTGGAGGATCAGGAGTTGTAATCATTCGTTACACAACTCCAATTCCGCCAGTAACCGTTACTTATGATGAAAATGGTGGTGATGCAGCAGCACCATCAAGTCAGAGCCAAAGCACTTCGGGCGAAATTCTAAATCTTGCAACATATTCGGGCCTTAAAGGTTCGAAGAGATTTATGAACTGGAATACCGCAGCCGATGGAAGTGGAACTTATTACAAAGCAGGGCGCGGGTATGCACCAAGTACAGATTTAACTCT
>WLPI01000049.1 GCA_009698845.1 Actinomycetota bacterium | reverse complement strand
GAAGGAAACTGTAGATAAGCGCTGCGAGAAATAGATATGAAAGTATCTCCAGTCCAGGTAAATCAAGAATGACAAGCACGAAAGCGATTGCTAAATAGCTGGCACGTACTGGTCTCTCAGTCGGAGTTACTTCACCAATCTCGCTATGTCCAAGGGATGCAAGTCGCGCGCGGGCATATTCTTGAGTTGATGCAATTGTCCACATTGAAATAACCACCCATGCAGGAATTCCAATTTTCCATCCTGCGTATAACCAGCATGCCTCTGCGATTCGATCCGCAATTGAGTCAAGGACTCCACCCCAATTACTTTCTCTCCCTTGCACAATCGCAACGCTGCCATCGATTCCATCCATCATCAGTGAAAGAACTAGCAGCAAGAGCGCAATCTCTGGCGAATTAGTTGCAGCCATTGCCACAGCAGTGAGCAATCCCAGTGCGGTAAGTAGGTTAGGAGAAATTCTCAGTGCTGCGCATAAACGCGCAACTCGGTAAGAAATAATGAGCCAAATTCTTACCGCACCTGTAATCGGTGCTCCCCCATGGATTTCACTCCATCGTTGCGTAAATTCTTTCTCACTCTTGAGATTCACCGATCATCCTTAATCTGAGAATAAATCTCACGTGTGGCAGTTGAAGAATTCATTGTGTAGAAGTGAAGTCCAGGGGCTCCACTCTCCAGTAATTGATGGCAGAGATTTGTGGCAATCTCCACGCCTAACTTACTGACATCTTCTGGGTTATTTTCTACCGCTGCAAAGCGCTCTGCAATGGATGCAGGAATCGGTGTTCCGCCCAGCTCTGCCATCCGGTTAAGTTGTTTCACATTTGTCACCGGCAAGATGCCGGCGATAATGGGAAGGCTGGAGCCCTTTGCCGCTAACTTATCTACAAGTGCTTTCCACTTATCTACTTCAAAAAAGAATTGCGTGGTTGCAAATGTTGCACCACGTCTCTCTTTTTCAAGCAAGACTTCAATATCTTTATCAATATCTCCATGAGAGCTTGGGTGACCATCAGGAAATGCTGCAACACCAATAGTGAAACCACCGAACTCTGCCGCCATCGTGACTAACTCATCTGCATGATTGAGTCCACCTTGCGTTGGTACCCACGGTGCTCGCGGTCCACCAGTGGGATCACCACGCAGTGCCAAAATGCTTGTGATTCCAGCATCGCGATATTTTCCAAGAATCTCAACCAGCTCTGAACGCGTTGAACCCACACAGGTGAGATGAGCAACGGTGGGGATATGTGTTCTCGCAGTGATTTCAGAAGTGATGCGAATGGTGCGATCTCGCGTACTTCCACCCGCGCCATAGGTCACAGAGATAAAGTCAGGAGATATATTTTCCAGTTGTGACATCGCCGACCAGAGGCGCTCTTCACCTTCAACATCCTTAGGTGGGAAGAATTCAAAGGAGTATGTGACTCCGCTTCGCACGCTGCTTTTATCCACTGCCTCAGAGTATCGTTGCGCCGTGGATAAAGAGCTCACTTCAAGCATCGAAAACGTGCGTAACGCGGTCAAGGAAGAGCTCACCCAGTATTTGGCAGAACAACGCGACTATTTGACCAGCATCGCATCTGAGTTAACTCCGGTCTGCGATGCACTCGAAGATTATCTACTTGAAGGTGGCAAGCGACTTCGTCCGCTCTTTGCTTACGCCGGCTTTATGGCCACCGGCTCTACGCCCACTCGCACAGATATTCGTGCAATAGCTAGCCTTGAACTCTTGCAAGCATGTGCACTTATTCATGATGATCTAATGGATGGTTCTGATACACGCCGAGGAAAACCTGCAATACATCGCCACTTTGAATCACTGCATAGACAAGGTTCGATGGCGGGAGTGCCAGAACAATTTGGCGCAGCAGCGGCAGTGTTACTTGGCGACCTAGCTTTAGTCTGGTCTGATCACATGTTGCATAATTCAGGGCTATCTCACGAGAGTTTGATGGCTGCTCTAAAGATTCATGATGAGATGCGTATTGAATTAATGGCAGGCCAGTATCTCGATGTACGAGAAGCAGGTGAGAAAGAATTTAGCGTGGAACGCTCTTTGCGTATTGCTCGATATAAATCTGGCAAGTACACCATCGAACGTCCACTTCACCTGGGCGCAGTGATTGCAAGTCCGGCCCAGAGTGAACATGGTCAACTGCTCAATGTACTTTCTGCCTACGGACTGCCACTCGGTGAGGCCTTTCAATTACGTGATGATTTACTTGGAATCTTTGGAAATCCTGATGTCACAGGAAAGCCTGCCGGCGATGATTTACGTGAGGGCAAGCGCACAGTATTGATGGCGATGACTCTGGAAAAAGCCAGTACTCCCATGCGTGAAGTGTTGATGCGTGAGCTGGGAAACCCAACTCTCACCGTGCAGCGTATTGAGGAGTTGCGTACCATCATCACTGAAACTGGTGCCGTGGCAGAGGTAGAAAAACTCATCGAAGGCTTGGCGACAGAATCAAAAATTGCAGCTCAATCATCTGCCATCGCCGCAGATGCCCAACCTTTTCTATTGGCACTTGCCGATAGCGCTATCCGCAGGAGTTACTAATGGTTGCACGTGTAAAAGGCCCAACTGATCATGTCGTTGTTGTCGGAGCCGGCTTAGCTGGCCTCAGCGCTGCGATGCGACTTGCTGGCGCCGGGCGAAAAGTTACAGTCGTCGAACGTGAATCTGTGCCAGGCGGACGAAATGGTCTCCTTCAAAAAGATGGATACTCATTTGATACTGGACCATCTGTTTTAACAATGCCGTCCCTCATTCAAGATGCATTCTCATGCGTAGGTGAAGATATGAAGGACTGGCTTGAATTAATGCCTCTCTCTCCTTTATATCGCGCCTTCTATGCCGATGGTTCACAAATTGATGTCCATGCCAACACCGCGCAGATGGAAGAAGAGATTCGTACAAAAGTCTCTGCTGAAGAAGCACTCGGTTATCGCCAATATGTTGATTTCGTCACCAAGCTATATAAGTATGAGATGAATGACTTTATTGATAGAAATATTGACTCTCCTCTTAACTTACTGACACCAAACTTGGCGCGACTTATTGCACTGGGCGGCTTTAGAAAGTTGCAACCAAAGGTGAACCAATTTCTGAAAGATCCTCGCTTGCAGAAGGTGTATTCATTCCAAGCTATGTACGCCGGTGTCAGCCCTCAGCAAGCGCTAGCGATTTACGCTGTCATTGCTTATATGGATTCAGTTAACGGGGTTTTCTTTCCTAAAGGTGGAATGCACGCAGTTCCACGAGCACTTGCTGCAGCTGCAACTAAGCATGGCGTCGAATTTAAGTACAACACAAAAGTCACGGGGCTCGATAAGCAGAACGGTCGCGTGAAGGCGGTCCTTACCAATACTGGCGAACGCATTGAATGCGATGTAGTGGTGATGAACCCAGATCTGCCTGTTGTGTGGCGCGAACTATTGGGCAAAACACCGCTGAATATCAAGCGCCTTAAGTACTCACCATCATGTGCCACGCTCCTTGTGGGCTCTTCCAAGAAGTATGACCATATTGCCCACCACAATATTCACTTCGGCAAATCCTGGGATGGCGTCTTCGATGAATTGATCAAGAAGAAGCAGTTGATGTCTGATCCTTCCGTACTTGTCACAGTACCTACCCACGATGACCCAACTCTGGCACCTGCAGGTAAGCAGTCTTATTACATCTTGTATCCAACTCCTAACTTGACTGCAGATATCGATTGGACCAAGCAAGCAGGTCCATATCGAGATTCAATGATTAAGACTCTAGAAGATCGTGGATATACCGGCTTTGGCGATGCCATTGAAACTGAAGTGATGACAACTCCGCTTGATTGGCAAAGACAAGGTATGGAACAGGGTGCACCATTTGCTAGCGCGCATACCTTCTTCCAAACGGGTCCATTTAGACCTAGAAATATTGCCGCAGGTTTTGAGAACGTAGTCTTTGCAGGAAGTGGAACCCAACCGGGTGTTGGTGTTCCAATGGTGTTGATCTCTGGCCGACTAGCTGCAGAACGAATCGTTGGTCCGGTTAAGTAAATGGAAACTCTGCTTGCGCAGTCGTACGAGGAATGTAAGCGACTTAACTCCTTACACGGAAAGACGTACTACCTAGCTACGCTTTTGCTCCCAAAGAATAAACGTCCTTATGTTCATGCCTTATATGGCTTTGCCCGTTACGCAGATGAGATTGTTGATGATTTAGCTTCAACGCTCTCTCCTCAAGAAAAAGCCAACGTTTTGCGAACTTGGAGTTCTGGCGTACTAACGGACCTCAAAGCTGGCACTAGCACGGATCACATCGGCAGGGCACTAGTAGATACAGCGAAAAAATTTGATATCCCTCACCAAAACTTTGTGGATTTCTTGCACTCCATGGAGATGGATTTAACTGTCACTGAATATCGCACTTACGATGACTTACTTGAATACGTGTATGGATCTGCTGCAGTTATTGGACTCGAAATGGTTCCGATTCTCGGTTACTCCAATGAAGCCGCTTTTGAAGCTGCAAAGAAATTAGGAATTGCATTTCAGTTAGCAAACTTTATTCGCGATGTTGCCGAAGATTTAGACCGAGGTCGCGTCTATCTTCCCCTTGATGAACTTGCAAAATTCGGAGTTGACCGCGACATGCTAGAAAGACGCATACTTACTCCCCAGATTATTGAGGCACTGAAATTTCAAATTGCACGTGTACGCGCACTTCAAGACGAGGCAGATTCTGGAATCGCATATCTAGATAAAGAATCTCGGCCGTGCATCAGAGCTGCCAGCGAGCTGTACTGTGGAATAGTCGATGAAGTTGAAGCTATTGGCTATGACATTTTTAATAAGCGAGCAAAAACATCTACAGCTCGACGCGCACGTGTGGCTGGTCTTGCATATATACAAGCGTTAGCAGCACGTATCAGATAAAGTTCGGCACACGGGAGCCACAGTGGCTGAGAGGACTTCACCGAAGTCGACCGTTTGACTGGTCCGGTAATGCGGATCTAGAAATGGCAGGTAATGAATGTTCTCCACATTTTTCACAGCATGGGGCTATGAAGTTTCTTATCTTGAATTCGTAGCTTCGCTTGCTTCACTGACTGGCGTCAGCTTAGGAATCACAGGCAAGAGAATTACATGGCCTTGGTGGGCAATTAGTAGCGTTCTCTATGGAATCTTCTTCTTGCAATACAAACTGTACGCAAGTGCTGCACTTCAAATTATCTTCATCATCGCTGCAATTATTGGTTGGTTTGGGTGGGAACCTACGGGAGCGAAGCCTGGTCCTCTAAAAAATAAGTATCGCCTCTACACAGTCATGGCCATTGTGCTGGCAACTTTGGCACTTGGACCTGTCCTAAAGAGTATTGGGGCAGCTTCTACCTATGTAGATGCGATTCTATTTTTTGGAAGTTTCGCAGCGCAGCTATTAATGGTCTATGAAAAAATCGAAAGCTGGACAATCTGGCTTATCGTAGATGCAGGATATGTTGCTCTCTATGCATCTCAGGAATTGTTATTCACCACGCTGCTCTATGCTGTATTTACTGTACTTGCAGCAATAGGATGGAGTAGTTGGTATGCAGCTCACCGACGCGCTACTAGAACTGTGTAGTGCACAAACACCTTCCATTATTGCTATCGATGGCCCAGCGGGTGCAGGAAAAACTACGCTTGCAAACAATTTGAGTCTTGCCCTCTCTACTTCACTTCGCGTAAACGTGATTCATATGGATGATCTGTACAACGGATGGGATCGCGCACTTAGTGAGGACCTTACTTTGACGCTTTCTGCAATCTGTCGAAATCATCTTGCAGCAAATCCGCTCAAATTCTCCAAATTTAATTGGGCTGCGAATGAGTTCGATGAGCAAATTTCAGTGCCTACAGCAGATCTTCTCATTCTCGAAGGTGTCGGTAGCGGGCAGAGCGCGATTCGCGAGAATCTAATTTCTCTTCTATGGATTGATATCGACTATAACCAAGGGCTAGCAAGGGTTTTAGAACGTGATGGACAATCGTTAGAAAATCAGATGCAGAATTGGCTCGTACAACAAGAGCAACACTTTCGAGTCGAAGGCACTCAGAACGCGGCTGATTTCATACTGACTACCTAGAATTATCCATATGTCTGACCTGACCGGCGAGCTCATTGATGGGCGCTATCAACTCCTTCGCCAGATGGCCAGTGGTGGAATGGCAAGCATCTACGAGGCTGTTGACACTCGCTTAGACCGTAAAGTTGCAGTAAAAATCATGCATGCGCACTTGGCGCAGGATGAGCAATTCGTTGAGAGATTTATTCGTGAAGCGAAGGCTGCAGCAGCCCTCTCCCATCCAAATATCGTTGCAGTGCAAGATCAAGGTTGGAATCAAAGTGGAACCCCTGCAATCTTTTTGGTGATGGAGATGATAGAAGGTCATACTCTGCGTGAGTATTTAAATGAACAAGGCAAACTTTCCATTAACGATGGAGTGAAGTTTCTAATGCCTGTTCTCAGCGCACTAGGCGCCGCACATAAACTTGGAATTGTTCATCGCGACATTAAGCCTGAGAACATTTTGATTTCTAAAGAAGGTCGCGTGAAAATCGCTGATTTCGGATTAGCTAAAGGGCCACTCCTCGGATCGACCATGACGGCCGAATCCAGCGTGATCTTAGGAAGCGTCTCATACTTGTCTCCCGAGCAAGTGCAACGCGGAATCGCTGATGCGCGTAGTGATGTGTATTCGGTTGGAATAACAGCCTTTGAGATTTTTTCCGGACAGAAACCTTTTGAGGGCGAAGAACCTATTCAAATCGCATATATGCATGTGAACAATCGCGTCCCTCGCATTAGTTCCTTGGTGGGTGGAGTTCCGAAAGAACTAGATGATTTGCTCTATCGTGCGACGAGCGCGAATCCAGATGAACGTCCACGCGATGCAGCGGTTTTTCATGAAGAGCTAAAGGCTCTTAACCCTCAGAAGAAACAACTCAGTCTTGAATTAGACATTCCAATTGCACCCATGAGAGCAAAGAAAGAACAAAAATCATTGCGAAAGAAAATCAAAGAACTCACCGCCGCTATTCCTGTACCGCAACAGAAAGAGACAACTGCGCAGGTTGCCAAACGCAAGAAAATTAGTAAAAGAGTGAAGAGGAATCGTTATATAGCCTTGACTATGGCAGTCACGCTAGGTGTGGTTGGTTGGTATGCATTAGTTGGTCCAGGATCCCGAGTTGTTGTTCCCTCAACTGTGGGGGCCACACAACAGGAAGTAACTTCAGCACTTGAACCGCTGGGACTTACATTTATCGTCACCGAGAGACGTTATAGCGAGGATATCCCGAATGGTCTTGTGATTGATTCTCAACCCGAAGCCGGTGGAAGAGTTGAGCAAGGAAGCAGTATCAAGCTGATTCTTTCTAAAGGACCAGAAAGATTTCTCATTCCAAGATTGGCCGGCCTCACTCCACAAGCGGCAACAAATCTAATTTCAGAATTGCCCCTAGCTTTGCAACCAATCAAAGAAGAGTTTGATGAAAAGGTACCAAAGGGATATGTCATCGATTCAACCCCAACGACTGGTGAGAGAGTTAAACGTGGCACTAAGGTCTATATCCGAGTCTCAAAAGGTTTTGAGCAAGTTGCACTCGCTTCTTACATTGGTAAGAGTTCAGATCAAGCGATAAATGAACTTACAGATGCGGGCTTTGATGTGAAATCTACTTACGACTTCAGCGAAACGCTGCTTGCTGGCGAAGTTATTTCACAGAAACCTGATGGAGGAAATACTGCGGACAAGGGTGCAAAAGTTGAAATTGTTATCTCAAAGGGTACGCAATTTGCTTACATACCACGAGAAATTTTCTCAATTGAAGAAAAGAAAGCAATTCAAGCTCTCAAAGATTTAGGGCTAAAAGTAATTGTTAAGAAAATTGGCAATAAATCCATTAAAAAGGTAACAGCCATATCTCCAAAGGTAGGAAGTAAGGTAAAACGTGGCAGTACTGTGACCATCACAGTAGGGTAAGCACGTGAAAAAGCCACGTATCGGAGCGCATACTCCAACATCAGGTGGGATGGCTAAACGTTCCATTGCGTATGCAGAGTTAACTGGTGCCGAGGCGATTCAAGTCTTTACATCCAATCCTCGAGGTTGGGCAATGCCAGAGACAAATCATGAAGCTGATGCAATCTTTCGTGAAAAAGCTGAAGCTCTTGATATTGAAACTTACGTGCACGCGCCTTTCCTCATCAACTTGGGATCTCCAACAGAAGGCACATATAAGAACTCTCTTGCTTCAACTGAATACTCTCTCAAGCGTGGAAAAGAAATTGGCGCTCTTGGAGTAGTTGTACATACAGGTTCTGCTGTAAACGAAGATTTTATTGAGAAAGCATGGAAGCAAATTAATAAAGGAATGATGCCTATTCTTGAGGCACTCACTGATGATGCTCCGTACTTATTGCTAGAACCCACTGCGGGACAAGGGCAATCTCTCGTGAAGCGTTTAGAAGATTTAGCACACTACTTAAAGGCGCTGGAATACCATCCAAAAGTAGGAATCTGTCTAGATACATGCCATGTCTTTGCCGCTGGCCATGACATCGCAAAGAAGGGCGGCATGAAAGAGACTTTGGACCTGCTTGTTGAAGTTGCTGGTATTGAAAGAATCCAACTCATTCATGCCAATGATTCAATGGATGTATGTGGCGCACTTAAAGATCGACACCAAAATATTGGCAAGGGATTTATTGGAGAAGCTCCATTTAAAGAGTTGCTCAAACACCCTGCAGTGCAGAACGCACCATTGATTCTCGAAACTCCAGGAATGGAGCCTGAGCACGGAGAAGAGATTGCGCTCTTAAAGAAGTTGCGAGGATGAGTTCTTC
>WLPI01000048.1 GCA_009698845.1 Actinomycetota bacterium | reverse complement strand
TGGCAATAACGTTTCACACTCACAGGTGAAGACACGTCGTCGTTGGAATCCAAATATCCAGCGTGTAAAGACACTTGTTGCTGGTGCATCAAAGCGTCAGAACGTTTGTACTTCATGCCTTAAGGCTGGCAAAGTCACACGATAAATTCTTTTACGTGAAATGGCTCCAGGAAACTGGAGCTTTTTTCATGTCTACCCCAGATATTCCTTTACCTGCAATAATTTTTCCAATCATTATTCCCGGCAAGTTAACGCCCGTGGCGAGCAGAACATGATCTTCGCCGCCTCCTAAAATCCATTGCCACGCATCACCATTTATCTCTGAAGCAAGTTCATTCATCTCTTTAAACTCGGCAGTTGCTTCAATCAAACTCGTGCTGAATTCAAAACCTACTTCTGAGGCATCAGCCATCTGTTGGGCTTGGATAAGCAGTGAATCGCTAATATCAGAGATCGAGTGTGCCCTGCGAAAATCTACGTCGTAATCAAGAGTAGGGGCAGAAAACTCACTGAGTGCTTTATCCGCAATTGCTGAGTTGACTGAAATTTCGCGAGTCAGTAACTCAAGTCCGGCCGCCGACCATCCCGGTAGAGAGGAAACATAAATCGAATCTCCGACTTGAGCGCCACTTCGCAGAATTGGTGTTGAAGTCTTTCCCACTGCCGTCATTGCGATAGTAATTACAGCTGAGCGCGCTATATCTCCCCCGACAATAACGGCGCCCGCTTTGTCAGCTTCCGACTTCATTCCGCTCGCTAAGTTTTCAATCCACGAAAGTTCTTCATTACCCGTAAGAGATACTGCTGCAACCAAGTACTCGCAGCTCGCCCCCATCGCCAATACATCAGCAACATTTGCAGCTGTGATTTTCCGACCGATATCAAATGCCGAGGACCAATCAAGATTGAAGTGGACTCCTTGGACCGCCATATCTGTGGTGATAACTTGCTGGTCTGTGCCGCGAATAACGGCAGCATCATCACCGATTCCTACTTTTACACGAGGATCATTGGTTGCGAAAACTTCTTTTAAGACAGATATAACATCCGCTTCGCTAAATCCCATAGCCATAAGCCTATGACATGAGATAACGTTAGGTCGAAGCGAAAGGAACTCACATGTCTGTACAGGCTTATATTTTGATTCAAACTGAGGTTGGCAAGGCCTCTTCGGTTGCTAATGCAATTAGGACAATTCCTGGAGTATCTCTCGCTGAAGGTGTCACAGGACCATACGATGTGATCATGCGGGCTGAAGCGCCATCAATGGAAGAATTTGGTCGCGCTATTCTCTCTAAAGTTCAAGCTGTTCCTGGAATTACTCGCACCTTGACGTGCCCAGTAACTAATTAATTTCCCAGAACTCCATTAGTTCGTCTCTCTGCACTTTTGAGCAGATGTGTAATTACATCCGGATATGACACCCCAGAGGCAGCCCACATTTTTGGAAATACTGAAGTAGCAGTGAACCCCGGCATTGTGTTGAGTTCATTAATGATTACCTCATTAGCTGGAGTCACGAAGAAATCTACGCGAGCGAGTCCGGAGCAGCCCAGCGCTTGAAAAGCCTTTACAGCGCTCTCTTGAATACGCGATGTTGTTTGCAGATCGATAGGTGCCGGAAGTTCGATTGATGTTGCTCCGTCTAAGTACTTTGCTTCAAAATCATAGAATTCGAATTTAGAATCAATGTGAATTTTTCCAACAACGGAGGCTTTAACGACTCCATCAATTTCAAGAACAGCACATTCAATCTCCGCGCCAATAATTGCTTTCTCAATCATGGCCTTTGGATCAAAACGATGAGCCTCTGATACTGCTGCAGCAAGCGCGTCAATGGATTTAACTTTTGTTGTTCCGCGAGAAGATCCCCCGCGTGCTGGCTTAACAAATACAGGAAGTCCGAGCGCCTCAACTTCTTTCGTGACGCCAGCTTTATTGACATCCCACTCAGATTTCTTTACGACGATTCCTGGAGCTGTAGCAATTCCATGTGAAGCGAAGATTGGTTTAGCAAAAGACTTATCCATTGCAACTGCTGAGGCAAGCACGCCAGAACCAACGTAGGGAGTATCAGCTATCTCTAACAGTCCTTGAATAGTTCCGTCTTCACCATATGGCCCGTGCAGTAACGGAAAGACAATATCTATATTGAGAGCCTTACCTGCTGAGGAAAATCCCGCAACATCGGCGACCACTGCTGGTGCATTTTCGGGAACCACGGGAAGTGATCCACCTTGTATCTGCATTGAATGAGAGTCGGGAATCAGAACCCACGAACCGCTCTTAGTGATTCCAATAAGTACGGGCTCATAGAGCGTGCGATCTATCGCAGCAAGGACTCCCCCTGCTGAGATACAAGAAATTTCGTGTTCGCTACTGCGACCACCGCAAACAATTGCAACTCGCTTCTTCATCGAATGAAGTTTTCAGCCTTAGTTGTGATCTCCATTAATCGCTGTAGAGCCGCTGCAGGAGATAGCTTTTCGCTGACGATATCTGCGACTGCTTCAATAACTGGAACTTCGATACCCACGCGGTGCGCAATTTCGACGACCGCACTTGATGATGCAACGCCTTCAACGGTCTTTGACATTTGCTTGCGAGCTTCTGCGATAGATCCAGTGCGGCCTATGAATTCTCCGAAGGTACGGTTACGCGAAAGCGGTGAGCCGCAACTTGCAACGAGATCGCCCATACCTGCTAAGCCTGCTGCTGAAAGTGGATCAGAACCATGTGCGGCGCATAAACGTGCAACTTCATTGAGGCCTCGTGTAATAAGCATCGCTTGTGTGTTTTCGCCGTATCCCATACCGATAGATAGTCCTACGGCAAGTGCGATAACGCTCTTAATTGCACCGGCTAGTTCGCAACCGAGTACATCTACCGATGTGTAAACACGGTAATACGGAGTGCGGAACAGATCTTTGATCTGATCTGCAAGCTCTAGCGATAGCGCTGCTGCAACAGCACCTGCGGGCTGGCGCAGAACAAGTTCGTCGGCCAAGTTTGGGCCAGTAATGATTGCAATCTTATGTACACCAATGACATCTTCAATAACCTCTGTCATGCGCATCTGACTGCTAATTTCAATACCTTTTAAGGTAGAGACAATCGTGCATGTTGCGGAGAATCTATCTTTCCAGGTTTCAAGTGTTGCTCTTATCTGCTGAGCAGGAATCGCAAGCACATATACCTGCGAGAATGCGAAAGCATCATCCAAACTCGTTGTGGCAACTAACGCATCTGGAAGAATGTGACCACCGAGATATTTTTTATTTGTGTGAGAAGAGTTAATCTCAGTGATGACTTCTTCGCTGCGGCCCCATAGGAGTACTTCATTGCCGGCGTCAGTTAAGACTTGAGCCATGGTTGAACCCCATGCTCCTGCTCCGAAAACCGTTACTTTGCTCATGCTCTCTTCTTCTTGAAATTACCTGTACGTGGAAGATCTGATGTGTGCGGGTCAAAGATTACTTCAGGTCGCTTCTCTCCACGAATATCCTCGAGCAGAAGCGTGATTTCCCGCATGATTTTCGCTGTTGCCTCTATCAGGGCAACTGGGTCTTCGTGCTTGCCTTTCCACTGCGAGAGATCAACGGGCTTGCCAGCTCTGATGATGATTGTCTTTCGCGGAAAGAGCGAAAGTCTCTTCGTATAGTTGGGCACCACTAGTTGCGAGCCCCACTGCGCAATTGGAATCACCGGAGTATCTGTTTGCAAAGCAAGTCGCGCGCATCCAGTTTTTGCGACCATGGGCCACATCTGTGGATCGCGAGTAAGCGTCCCCTCGGGATACACGCCCAGCATGTGACCGGACTCCAAAAGAATCTTTGCGTGATCAACGGCCTTCTTCGCATCCGCACTCTCGCGTTCCACTGGTACTTGTCCCGCGGCTAAAAGAATCTTGCCGATGACTGGAACTCGAAAGACGCCAGATTTTCCAAGATAGCGCGGTGCTCTGCCATTGCGAAAGAGAAAATGTGTGAAGACCAGTACGTCGAGATACGACATGTGATTGCTTGCAACAATGACTCTGCCCGTACGTGGAATGTTCTCTGCACCTTTCCAGTCTCGACTCATAAAGAGATTAAAGATCGGAATGATTAGTGAAGCGCAGATTTTAAAGGTGAGATTTGTGCCGAGTGGATAACCACGAGGTGGCTCATAAGAAAGCTTAAACTCGGCCATAGGTTAAATCCTAGCCATAAAAAATTGGGGCCCGCTATGTGCGAGCCCCAATTTTTATGAAGAATTACTTTCTCTTCTTTGCAACTTTCTTAACTTTGCGAGCAGGAGCCTTCTTAGCTGCCTTCTTCTTTGCAGGAGCCTTCTTAGCTGCCTTCTTCTTTGCAGGAGCCTTCTTAGCTGCCTTCTTTGCAGCTGGCTTTGGTGCTGCCTTTACTTCTGGCTTTGGTGCTGGACCAAGTTTGCGATCTCCAGCAATAATTTCCTTAAGTGCCTTTGCAGGAAGGAAACGTGCCTTCTTTGATGCCTTGATCTTGATTGTTTCGCCAGTGAATGGGTTACGTCCCATGCGAGCCTTGCGATCAACCTTCTTAAACTTTCCGAAATCGTTGATCATGACATCATTTCCAGCTGACATGTTACGAACGATTGTGTCAAAAACTACATCCACAGCGTGTGCTGCTTCTTTCTTGCTGCCGTTGAAGTGTGGGGCCAACGCAGCGATGAACTGGGCCTTATTCATTCAATTCCCCTTAACTTAGATATTTACGCGTAAATAATTAAGCTTTTGCTTAACTGAGTAAAACTTAAACCTATTTGTGGGGTGAGAGCGTTATTAGAGTGCGCGTGTCGCATGCAATTATTTTGCAAAAAATGGCACTTTTATGCGTAAAAAACTCTCATTCAAAGATTGAGACTTTTTCATTCTCATCTCACCCCATTGAAAGAAGTAGCGTTTTACGCTCACTTTCAACCACTTGCGCGAAGTTACACTCTTATTGGAAGCGTTTTTGGCTTATATGAAGGGCGTTTTGCTTCAAAGGCATCGATTGAATCGGTGTGCTTTAAGGTCAAACCGATGTCATCAAGGCCTTCCATCAAACGCCAACGCGTGTAATCATCAAGTTCAAAAGCGACTGTGACATCGTTATACGTAACTGTTCGAGTTTCCAGGTCTACCGTAATTGCTGTTGCTGGATTGCTCTCTATGGCTACCCAGAGCGCCTCTACCGCTTCTTGGGGCAAGATGACGGTGAGTAGGCCACCCTTAAGAGAGTTGCCTCTGAAGATATCTGCAAAGCGACTTGAGATAACTGCTTTGAAGCCATAATTTTGAAGCGCCCAGACTGCATGTTCACGAGAAGAGCCAGTTCCAAATTCTGGGCCAGCAACTAACACAGTACCGCTCTTAAACTCTTCCTTATTGAGCACAAACTCTGGATCGCTGCGCCATGCGCTAAAGAGTCCATCTTCGAATCCGTTGCGGGTAACCCGCTTGAGGTAGACAGCCGGAATTATCTGATCGGTATCAACATTGCTGCGACGAAGAGGCACGCCTGAACCTGTGTGCTTGATGAATTTCTCCATGATTGTTATCTCCTCTTCTTACAAATCTGCCGGTGATGAAAGGGTTCCGCGAATTGCAGTTGCTGCTGCAACCAGCGGGCTTACCAGGTGAGTACGTCCACCTTTACCTTGACGGCCTTCGAAGTTTCTATTTGAAGTAGATGCCGAACGCTCTCCAACTGCGAGCTGATCCGGATTCATACCAAGACACATCGAGCAACCGGCATTACGCCATTCTGCGCCTGCATCGATAAAGACTTTATCTAAGCCCTCTTTCATTGCTTGTTGGCGCACACGTTCTGATCCAGGAACAACGAGCATGCGAAGTTTCGGTGCGATTTTCTTGCCCTCTAGAACTGATGCCGCCGCGCGTAAATCTTCAATGCGCCCGTTGGTGCAAGAACCCAAGAAAACAGTATCAATAGCTATCTTCTTCAGTGGCGTTCCAGCCTCGAGACCCATGTATTGCAGTGCGCGTTCTGCAGCTCCACGCTCTTCGGAATCCTTAATCTCTGCAGGGTTAGGAACTGATGCATTAAGCGGGAGTCCCTGTCCTGGATTAGTTCCCCATGTAACAAATGGTTCTAGTTCATCTGCATTGAGTGTAATTTCCACATCAAATTTTGCATCGGCATCTGTAAAGAGAGTTTCCCAATATGACTGCGCAGCGGCAAAATCTTCAGGGGCGTGTGGCTTGCCTTTGATGTAATCAAATGTTTTCTGATCTGGCGCGATAAGACCTGCACGAGCTCCAGCTTCGATAGACATGTTGCACACAGTCATGCGGCCTTCCATCGAAAGTTCGCGAATTGCAGAACCACGATATTCAATGATGTAACCCTGGCCACCGCCAGTCCCAATCTGAGCAATAATTGCAAGAATAATGTCTTTTGCTGTTACGCCAGTTTTCAAAGTTCCTTCGACGTTAATTGCCATTGTCTTTGGACGACTTGACGGCAAAGTCTGAGTAGCAAGTACATGTTCTACTTCTGATGTTCCAATACCGAATGCGATTGCACCGAATGCACCGTGAGTCGAGGTATGCGAATCTCCGCAGACAATTGTCATACCAGGTTGAGTAATGCCAAGCTGTGGGCCTACTACGTGTACAACGCCTTGGTCGGCATCGCCTAATGAGTGAATGCGGATTCCAAATTCTTTTGCGTTGTTGCGCAAGGTATCAATCTGAAGCTTTGAAACTGGATCCGCAATTGGCTTTAGAATATCAATCGTCGGAGTGTTGTGATCTTCTGTTGCGATTGTCAGATCAGGTCTGCGCACTTGGCGACCAGCAAGACGCAATCCATCGAAAGCTTGAGCACTTGTAACTTCATGAATCAGTTGCAGATCGATGTAAAGAAGATCTGGTTCTCCTGCTGCTGATCGAACGATGTGGTCTTCCCAAATCTTCTCCGCAAGTGTCTTGCCCATCAGATAGGTGCTCCTTAGTTATCAATTGCTCTCGATATTGCATCTCACTAGGTGGGATGCTAATATCACTCCGTGGATAAGAAGAATAGCGGAGTCGGCGTATTAGATAAAGCCGTAAACATTTTAGCTACGCTCGAATCCGGCCCACATTCCCTTGCAGAGCTCGTGGCAGCCACAGGAATCGCCCGCCCGACAGCCCATCGTTTGGCTGTAGCCCTGGAATTCCACCGCTTAGTCGCTCGCGACCTTAATGGTCGATTCATTATTGGGCCCCGCTCCTCTGAATTAGCCGCAGCAGCTGGCGAAGATCGTCTGATTGCAGTTGCGGCGCCTGCGCTGGCAGCGTTGCGCGATGCAACAGGAGAATCGGCGCAGTTATACCGTCGTCAAGGAGATATCCGAATTTGTGTTGCAGTTGCAGAACGCCTTTCAGGACTCCGTGATTCTGTTCCAATCGGTGCATCACTGACAATGCAGGCTGGTTCTGCTGCACAGATTTTGATGGCATGGGAAGACTCAGAGAAAATACATCGTGGACTTCGTAATGCTCGTTATACAGCAGCGCATTTAGCTGCAGATCGCAGACGTGGATGGGCTCAATCCGTGGGCGAACGTGAAGCAGGAGTTGCTTCGGTCTCTGCGCCAGTACGTGGGCCTAATGGAAAAGTTATCGCTGCAGTATCAATTAGCGGGCCGATAGAGCGTTTAGGGCGCCAACCAGGACGCTTGCATGCTGCAGCGGTTGTTGCAACCGCTGAAAGACTTACAGAACATTTAAAGCAGGGTAAGTAAGTTAACTTCCAGCTAAATCTAGTTCGCGTAGTACCCGAGTAATAACTCCAAAACCAAAACCTTTTCGCTGTAAAAGCGATTGAATACGTCGCACCTGCACATCGGGTTCAAGGCGAGACATGGTGTTGAACTTCTTAAAGGCTAAATCGAATGCGGATCGATATTCAGATTCATCATCGATGCCTTCTAGCGCTTCATCAATCTGTTCTTGAAGTACGCCCTTTTGACGAAGCTCCCCCGCAATAATGCGCTTAGAGATTTTCTTGTAATCATGGCGGGATGTAGCCCACGCCTTTGCGAATTCAAGATCATCAACGAGGCCAGCTTCCTGAAGCCGGAAGATAACTGCTTGCGCAATGTCATCTTCAATGCCGCGGGTTTTTAGATGAGCGAGAAGCTCGCCCTTACTTTTTGCTCTAGTAACAAGTGCGTTGAGCGCAATTGTGTGAGCTACTTCGTAAGGGTCCGAGCCCTCGCCTCTAGAGTTCCTAGCTTTAGGAACCTTTGCAAATTGAAGTGAAATTAGAAATCAACCTCTGCCGCTGCTTCATCGATCTCTGCAATCATCGCTGCATCTACCTCTACGGGTACAAAGCTTGCGCGAATCTTAGATTCGATTTCATTGGCAAGATCTGGATTATCGATAAGGAATGCACGTGAATTTTCCTTACCCTGACCAAGTTGATCTGCTTCGTAGGTATACCAAGCTCCAGACTTCTTTACGATTCCGAGCTCAACGCCCATATCGAGAAGTGATCCTTCACGTGAGATTCCGATGCCGTAGATAATGTCGAACTCTGCTTGCTTAAATGGTGGAGCCATCTTGTTCTTGACTACCTTGACGCGAGTACGGTTACCGACGGATTCAGTGCCATCCTTAAGGGTTTCAATACGACGAATATCAAGGCGAACAGATGCGTAGAACTTAAGCGCTTTTCCACCAGTAGTTGTCTCTGGTGAACCGAAGAAGACTCCAATTTTTTCGCGGAGCTGGTTGATAAAGATTGCAGTTGTCTTTGACTGGTGAAGTGCGCCAGTGATTTTACGGAGCGCTTGCGACATGAGTCGAGCTTGCAGACCCATATGTGAATCGCCCATCTCGCCTTCGATTTCAGCGCGTGGAACCAACGCTGCAACAGAGT
>WLPI01000047.1 GCA_009698845.1 Actinomycetota bacterium | reverse complement strand
TTTGGACCCTTTACTTCGTCGATAACTTCGCCAGTTACCTTTACAGCTGAAAGAACTTTTGGATCTGTTGTGACATTTGCGCCATCAACAACGAGGAGAGCTGGGAATGAAACTGAAGCGCCTGCAGCAGCGTCGATGCGATCGACGGTGATGGTCTCGCCAACAGTAACTTTCTCCTGGCGTCCGCCAGCTTTAACGATTGCGTACATGCTCATTGCCTCAGTTCTAGTAATTATCTACGCCTTAGCCACCTTAAGTAGTGGTGAGGCAGACGCTAAGGGTACGGATTTCGTACCCCATGGGTCAAATTGGGTGATTTCTAAGCGGTTATTACCCCGGAGCTGGCGGCCCTGCGGCGGCGCTTGCCCTTAGGTGTGATGACTGCCTCGGTTTCTTCTGGTGCTTCTTCATTTAACGTCTCATGGAATTCGTGGTCAGTCGCACTATCTTCTTCCACATCTGGATGATGTGCACTTTGTGAATTCACTTGTGGCATTGGTGCTTTCATCTTTACTGGATCCATATGAACATGGATTCCACGACCATTACATGAATCACATGTTGTTGAGAATGCTTCGATGAGGCCCTGTCCAACACGCTTACGTGTCATTTGAACTAAGCCAAGTGATGTCACTTCAGCAACCTGATGCTTTGTGCGATCGCGGCCAAGACATTCAACAAGTCTACGAAGAACTGCATCTCGGTTAGATTCAAGAATCATATCGATGAAGTCAATTACAACGATTCCACCTAAGTCGCGCAGGCGAAGTTGACGTGCAATTTCTTCCGCTGCTTCTAAGTTGTTCTTGGTTACAGTCTCTTCGAGGTTTCCGCCCTTACCGATGAATTTACCGGTGTTGACATCGATGACAATCATCGCTTCAGTGCGATCAATAACAAGTGATCCACCTGAAGGCAGATAAACCTTGCGATCAAAAGCTTTAGCTAGCTGCTCTTCGACGCGGTAATCAGCGAAGAGATCGCCATTGCCTGAATACTTTTCAATCTTGGTTACAAGTTCTGGTGCAATCGAGCCAAGGTATGAGCTGATTTCATCCCAAGCTTCATTACCCTGAATGATGAGCTTGCGGAAATCTTCGTTGAAGATGTCACGGATAACGCGGACTGCAAGGTCAGGCTCTGAAAGCAAAAGAGCAGGGGCATGGAAATTAGGGTTTTCAGACTTCTGAAAAATATCTTCCCACTGAGCTTTTAGTCTCTCGACATCTGCAGTGAGTTCAACTTCAGAAACACCTTCGGCAGCGGTACGAACAATTACACCTGCTGTGTCAGGAATCAGGTTTTTCAAAATTGACTTGAGTCGTGTGCGCTCTGATTCAGGAAGTCTCTTTGAGATTCCGCTCATGCCACCACCTGGAACGTAAACAACATAACGTCCTGGCAATGAAATCTGGCTGGTAAGGCGTGCACCTTTTTGACCAATTGGATCCTTGGTTACCTGTACAAGTACTGGCTGCCCAGTCTTAAGAACCATTTCAATTTTGCGTGGTTCGGATTCAGAGATACCTGCAGCATCCCAATTAACTTCACCTGCATAGAGAACCGCGTTACGACCCTTGCCAATATCTACGAATGCAGCTTCCATGGAAGGAAGTACGTTCTGAACGCGACCGAGATAGACGTTTCCAACGTATGAAACGTTGGCATTACGGTTTACATAATGTTCCACCATCACGTTATCTTCAATAACGGCAATTTGAATTCGGTCTCCAACTTGACGGACAACCATTTCGCGATCAACGTTTTCGCGGCGTGCTAGGAATTCTCCATCTGTGATGATTGTTCCGCGACGTCGATAAGGCTCGCGATATTCGCGTGACTCTCCCCTATCGCGACCACGTTCACGGCGATTTCGAGTTCCTCGCTCTGTGCGATCACGTGATGGACGTTCACTCTTTTCGCGAACTTCACGAACTTTGACAACGGTTACTACGCCATCTTCATCAATTACTTCACCTGGCGTAACACCTTCACCAGTTGCGCGACGGCGACGGCGACGACGATGTGTTGTTCCTTCTGCGCTCTCTGAAGAATCTTCAGAAGCTTCATCAGAATTCTCAGTTGACTCATCTTGGTTTTCAACGCCATCACCTTGTGACTTGCGGCGTCCACGACCTCCACGACGGCGACGACGATTGCGACCTGTGCGTGAATCATCATCATCGGCAGCTAAAGCCGCAGAATCATCTGCGGGTTCGGCCTTTGCAGTAGCTTTCTTTGCACGTTTAGGTGCAACTGCATCTACTGGAGCCGCTTGGAAGATCGGCACCGGAATCGATGCTGCCTTCTTACGTGACTTTGGAGCTGCATCACCTTCGGTTGTCTCTATTTCTACAACTTCGGGAGCAGCATCTTTACTTTTACTTTTCTTTACCGCACGTTTGCGCGGTGATTTTGGCTCGATAGCCATGGCACCAAATCCTTTAATAAATCTTTAGTTGAATAATCTTCTGTGTTAGTTCTTCTGTGAGTCCGCCGCAGGCGCGATTAAGATCGCTGGCCGCGCTGAACTGTTGGATGAAGTATGACAGATGAAAGGGGCGAAAGGCTATTTTGAGCGTGATTTAGCTGCGGTGGCTTGCGTGAACATTCTGTAATAGCCCGAAACCGATGAGGTTGGCAAACATGCTCGATCCTCCATACGAAAGAAACGGTAAAGGCACGCCAGTCATGGGCATCAGACCAAGTGTCATTCCCACATTTTCAAATATCTGAAATGCAAACCACGCAATCACGCCAGTACACACAAGTGTCCCGTAGGGGTCCGTCGATCGCCGTGCAATTCCAAAAGCTCGCATTAAAATTGTGAGCAGTAACAAAATAATAATTCCGCTACCGACAAAACCTAGCTCTTCACCTGCAACAGTGAAAATAAAGTCAGTTTGTTGTTCTGGAACAAATCGACCATTTGTTTGTGGTCCATTGAATAGCCCAGTTCCAATTAATCCACCCGAACCAACTGTAATTCTGGCCTGCCGCAACTGATAACCAGCACCTTGTGAATCAGCAGTTGGATCAACAAAGGATTGCAGACGCTTTACTTGGTAATCACTAATTACTCCAGCCTTGACTGCTACAAAACCACCAATCAGTGCAAGCAAGATCAACCCAACCACCCATCGAGTGGGCGCACCCGATACTGCCAAAATTGTGACTACCGATGCACTGATAATGAAAACTGTGCCCATATCTGGTTGCCTGAGAATTAAAAGAATAGGAAGTGCGGCAACTGCAAGCGCTTTAAGGATGTCATTCTTAGATGGTTCGTCAGAATCGTGGGTACGCTCTGAGAGCAACATTGATATTCCAATAATGATAGAAATCTTTGCAATTTCTGCCGGCTGAATTTGGAATCCACCCGGCAGTGGAATCCAAGCCCGCGCACCGTTAACTTCACTTCCCAATCCGGGAATCAAAACGAAGATCAAACCGGCAACTCCCGCCAACCAAATAAATGGTGTGTATGCACGCAATAAGCGGTAATCAATAATGGTTGTCCCCCATGCAAGGGCGATACCAATCACGATATTGATCACGTGGCGCTTTAAGTAATACTGGGGATCTAGTCCATTTCTTGCATACCAGTCACGTGTTGCCGCATAAACGAGCAGCGTTCCAATAACAAGTAGCGCCGCCACTGCACCGGTCAGAATCGGATCAAAACCTGAAAAAGCTGAATTGTTTCGAGCACGACGATAAGGGCTTCGGTTTCTGAACGTACTCATTAATTCGTTACCGCCCCTTCTGGATTGAGAGTCGATGCACTTGGTTTAGTTACAGGTGAAATCTTAGGCAGCTTTACAGGTGGCTTCCCCTTGGGAAATAGTGCCAGCTCTGGCTTCACAATGTTTCCTTGCACGCCAAAGAGCGCTTCATAAATTTTCTTAACTCCAGCACCAGATGTACTTGCACCGAAACCACCTTGGCTCACCATCATCACAACTGCATACTGCGGGTTCTTGTAAGGAGCATAAGACGCATACCAAGATGTATCCGACTTCAGAGATCCATTTAAGTTCTTTCCAAAGACTTGAGCAGTGCCTGTCTTTCCCGCAGTCGGCACAGCAAATCTTGAGAATAGCCCCGCTGATGTTCCGCTCAAAGTAACTTCATGGAGCGAACCTTGAAGGAATTTCAGGGTCTGCTTATCTACTCCGATATCACCTAACTTCTTTCCTTCGAAACTTTTAATGACTTTGCCTTCTGTACTGACGATTGCCTTAGCCACGGTTGGCTGCCAAAGAGTTCCACCGTTGGCTATTGCTGCATACATCTGCGTCAATTTAATTGGAGTGATTACAGAATCGCCTTGTCCAATTGAGAAGTTAACCGCATCGCCGGCTCGAACTTTGTCACCATCGAGGCAATTTTCTCGCGCTAGTTGGAGTAAGAATGTGGTCTGCTGTGCCTTGCTTGCCCGATCTTTGTAATTGCAGTAAAAATCCTTATTTTGCTCATGCCATTCTTTGCGCCACTCACGATTAGCTAGGCGCCCCTGTGATTCAGATGGCAGATCTACACCGGTCTTCTCCCCCATCTGGAATCGTTCTGCAGCTTTGAAGAAGTAATCATTCGGTGATGATTTCGGCTTTAGTCCACCATCGCGCAGCCATTCGTCGAAAGCAATGCGATACCAAATTGTGTCGCATGAAATGGCTATCGCGGTTCTCAGACCTATGGTTCCTTGCGCTTTGCTCTCAAAGTTCTTAAATGCGCGAGTACCCACCTGAACCTCAGATGGACACTCATATCTTTTGTTTAAGTCATAGCCTGCATCCTTTGCGGCAATCAGTGATACTGCTTTGAATGTTGAAGCCGGCGCATAGAGTGCTTGTAGCGAACGATTAAGCGCGGGAACACCTTTGGCTTCACTATATAAAGCACTAGCTTCTGCGACAGTTAATCCGCGTTCATATGCATTAGGATCAAATGTTGGATACGAAGCCATGGCTAAAATTTGTCCGTTGTGTACATCCATAACAACTGCCGCTCCGCCGTCGGCTTGATAACCAGATGCGCGTGCACGAAGAACAGCTTCGCCGAGCGCTTTCTCTGTCGCAGACTGAAGTCTTACATCAAGGCTTGTGACTAAGTGGTTTCCTGCAATTGGTTTCGTATTTTGGCTTGTATTTGTCACCGCTTCTTTGCGATCGACGATGAATGTTTTTATTCCGGGAGTTCCACGCAGATACTCGTCATACTCTATTTCGAGTCCAGCTTTTCCAATGGATTCTGATCGGAAATATGAGCGACCATTATCGCCAGCTAAATCACCGTCAGTCAGTGGTCCAACATACCCAAGTACATGTCCCCCATTAACCCCAACGGTGTTTGGATAATTTCTTATTGCTATCGGAGTAGCAGAGATTCCTGGGTAGCGATCTGAGCGCTCAACAATTCTTAACGCAATTTCTGGGTCAGCAGATTTAGTTATTGGGATTGGTTGAAAACGAGAACCAGTCCAGCATCCAGCCTTCTGTCCTCGAGGAAGTTCCCCGCACAGTCTTGTTCGTTGCCACACATCGACAAATTTCAAATCGAGTAACTTCACGAGATCGCGCAAAACAGCATCGCCTTTATCGGGCAGTGCATCTATTTTGGTGCGATCTACAGTGATTGCAAGACCAACTTTGTTCAGGGCAAGAGGAACACCCGAAGAGTCAACAATAAACCCGCGATTTGCAGGCGTAACTACGTCACGACTTTGAATACTCAGTGCTGCATCTCGGTACGTAGGACCTGCCGCAACTTGTAAGTAAAAGAGCCTGCCCAGTAAAGCGAGCATTAAAGATGCAATAAATATCTGAATGACGAGAAGATTTAGCCGAGAGCGCTGATTCATAGGAGTGAACGCGTTCCAAAGACATTTGAATGAGTAAAACTAATTACCTTAAGCAAGAGCGGGGAAATAATTGCTGTCCAGAAAGCAGATCCTGCAAGCAAGAACAAGATGTGTGAAGTGCTACCAATTTCTTGGCCTAGCAAGAGTCCTAGAAGCAGAAAGACAAACTGACTCGCTACAACACCGATGGTTGTGATAAAAACGATGTTGATCGGATTAGCGCGAATATTGTCATCTCCATACCCCAGAAATGCGACTGTGTATCCAGCAAGGATTAACACGAGCGTCCAATGACCCATTGGTCCCGGTGAACTCTGGGATAGATCCATCAATATTCCTGCGCCGAAACCGGTCAGTGCGCCAATCTCGGGTGTGCTCATGGCTGCCCAAATGAGCGTAAAAATAAGCAAGAGCGAAAATCCACCAAATGGAACTCTTAGTTGGGTTACAACCGACTCTTGCACAATGAAAATGAAAGCGAAAATCGGGATGGATAGTAAATATCTACGAAGTGCCATGGTTATCTGGTTGCACTTGATTTGCTTGGACTTGGCTTAGTTGGACTTGGCTTAGTTGGACTTGGTGACTGTGAAGCTGTTGCGGTATCCGGGCTTGCATACACGGTCACAGTTGGAAGTGGGGTTGGGCGTGGCTTTGGAGGTACGAGTGCATCTCGAGGATCAGATTTCGGATTCGATACTACAACTGCAACAACACCTAACGTTGAGAAATTCGCGAAGAACTTTACCTCTGCCGTTTGCGATACCGCCCCTGGAGAGTTATCTACGGAGGTCACTTCACCAATAGGTGCACCAGGCACAAAGGGACGGCCATTTTGACTTCCGCGGGCTAGCAAAACATCCCCGACTTTCACCTGCGTAGTGTTATCGAGCAGTTGCAGAACTCCCTTGCGAGTGCCCTGGCCGCTAAGAATTCCTATTTGTTGAGTTCCAGCAATGCGCACGCCTATTCGGAATGCGGGATCAGATGCTAACTGGACAAGAGCGCTATTTGCATATGCCGCTTTTACCACACCGACTAAACCAAAACCAGAGATGACAGTCATGTTCTGCGTGATACCAGAAGAAGTTCCTGCATCAATTGAAACAGTTTGAGTAAATGATGTACTAGAACCCTGTGAAATCACTCTTGCGCTAACAACTTTGTATTCGGCTGTTCCTGCGAGATCAAGCACGCTCTTTAACTGCGTTAACTGCGCATCTGCAATTTTTCTATTCTGCAGCCTGGTGCGAAGTTTTTCATTTTCAGCTTTGAGGTTATTGATCTGATTCTGAGTGCGCCCAAGGTGGGTCACATCAGATACAAAGTTGCGAAAGGGTTTTACCGCCCAAGATCCCAATTTTTGAACCGGTGTAAGTGCTGTCTGGGTACCAGTGCGCACTCCGTCAATGACTGCGACTCCACGCAAATCTAGAGTGATCAGAAATAACGAAGTAACAATTAGAACAATTATAAGTAAGCGACCGCGGTTGTCGCCGCCGTAGCGCACTTGGTATTACCTACCGACGAGGCTCGGAGATCAAAACCTTTTCAAGGGCTTCAAACTCTTCAATACATTTTCCAGAACCTTCGACAACTGCATCTAATGGACGGTCTGCAATGTGAATTGGCATACCTGTCTCTTTACGTAGGCGCTCATCGAGGCCCTTAAGCAGTGCGCCGCCTCCCGTAAGAACGATTCCACGATCCATAAGATCTGAGGAAAGTTCTGGTGGGCACTTATCTAGAGTTGCCTTAACTGCATTAATAATCTGATTAACAGGCTCTTCAAGTGCTTTACGAATCTCTGCAGCAGTTACAACGATTGTCTTTGGAAGCCCAGTTGCAAGATCGCGACCGCGAATTTCCGCATCATTCTCACCTTGAAGTGGGTATGCAGAACCGATTGCCATCTTGATTTCTTCAGCTGTGCGCTCTCCAAGAAGAAGTGAATATTCACGCTTAGTCCAGTTAATAATCGACTGATCGAGCTCGTCGCCACCAATACGAATAGAAAGCGCAGTAACAATTCCACCGAGTGAGATCACAGCAACTTCTGTTGTGCCGCCACCGATATCGACGACCATGTTTCCTGTTGGTTCGTGAATTGGAAGTCCTGCTCCAATTGCCGCAGCCATTGGTTCTTCAATGATGTAAACCTTACGAGCACCTGCGGCATAACCAGCATCCTTGACTGCGCGCTGTTCAACACCAGTAATTCCTGATGGAACGCAGACAACAATTCTTGGCTTTGCTAGGTAGCTACGACGGTGCACTTTTTGGATGAAGTAACGGAGCATGCGCTCTGTTGTATCAAAGTCTGCAATAACTCCATCTTTAAGTGGGCGAATTGCGACAATGTTTCCAGGTGTGCGACCAATCATCTTCTTTGCTTCAAGGCCAACAGCGAGAATTCCGCCCGTATCTTGATTGACTGCCACTACAGATGGCTCATTAAGCACGATGCCACGACCGCGAACATAGACAAGAGTATTTGCAGTTCCTAGGTCAACCGCCATATCGCGGCCAATGAATGACATTCTGTTAGACATTTATTTCCCCTCAAAGAAAATAGCTATTTCACGTGCTGCAGATTCAGGTGAATCTGAACCGTGAACAATATTTTGAACAACCTTGGTTCCTTGATCGCGCGCAAGATCGCCACGAATTGTTCCCGGTGCCGCAACGGTTGGATCTGTAACTCCTGCTAACGAACGGAAACCTTCGATGACGCGATTGCCCTCTGCAACGAGAGCAACAATAGGGCCTGACATCATGAATTCAACAAGCGGTTCGAAGAATGGTTTGCCTTGATGTTCTGCATAATGTTTTTCAAGGAGTGCGCGATCTGCTTGCAACATACGTAGAGCAGAAATTTTGTAGCCCTTTGATTCGATGCGAGAAATTACTTCTCCAACCAAACCGCGTGCAACGCCGTCTGGCTTAACTAGGACCAAGGTTTTTTCTGAGCTCACAGGCTGCAGTCTATTAGGGGTTGGGAGTGCGTGTTGCCATGAGGGCTGCGCGGGCAGCCTCGCCCTTGCGCCCGACGATAATGGCGGCAATCCAGAGTCCCCCGAAAATCAGCCCCACTATGGCCATGGAAGGAACGACTACGGCATAACCGATCATCAGAAACTGCAATACCGAGCCAAGTATCCAGCCTGTGCGCTTC
>WLPI01000046.1 GCA_009698845.1 Actinomycetota bacterium | reverse complement strand
TCGGACTCGAACCGACACTGGAAGGATTTTAAGTCCTCTGTCTCTGCCATTGGACTATGGGGGCCAATGCGAATGCGCAGTCTACTATGGGGAGAGTTAGAGAATTTCCGCGAATTTAGCGGCCTTTTTCAATACTGAATCCAGCATTGGTTTCGTTAGTTTGCCAGTAAATGTGTTCTGTTGGCTCGGGTGGTAACTACCGAGAATCAAGTAATCAATTCCATTGTGGGAATACTTAATTGTTGAACCATGTCCAAACTTTGCAGTGGGAATCCTATGACCTTGTGCTTTGAGAGATTTGATAAGTACTTGCCATCCGAAATTTCCGAGTGCAACGAATGATCGAACAGTGGGTGCAATGAGTTGTAGTTCATTTTCAAAATATGGTGCACAGGTATCGCGCTCTTCTGTTGTTGGTTTGTTTTCAGGAGGCGCACATCGAACAGCCATTGAAATTCTTGTATCTCGCAGCTCTTGACCGTCATCACGAGATGTTGAGGTAGGAATCTTGGCTATTCCTATTCTGTGTAGTGATCCATAGAGCCAATCACCTGAAGAGTCACCGGTGAAGATACGTCCGGTGCGGTTTGCACCGTGTGCACCGGGAGCTAATCCGACAATGAGCATCCTTGGTTTAGAAGAACCAAAGCCGGGGACTGCTTTACCCCAGTATTTCTCGTTCTCGTATGACTTTCGTTTCGTGATTGCTACTTCTTCTCGCCACTCTACTAATCGTGGGCACTTATGACATTTAACAATTGCCTTATCGAGAAGTTCAACCGACTTATACAAGTGACCAAGCCATTCCATCGAGGATGTCAGATTCTGATGCAACAAATTCAGTTGCGCCGGTTGTAAGCATGATGCGTGAAAGAACTAATGAGCCTGCACCAATAACATCAACACGACCAGGGTGCATGTAACCGAGTGATTCGCGATCTTCTCGTTTCATGGAGAGAAACATCTTGGAGATTGCATGGGCTCTCTCTGCAGAAACACGAGACAAGTGAATTGCATATCGGTCGTACGCAGGAAGTTCTAGCGCGGCAGCTGCAACAGTTGTAGCTGTGCCAGCAACCGCGATCAAGGTTTTCGCTTGAGTAATGGGAACTATCTTTCCTGCTTGTTTGATCGCTTCATCAATATCTTCAATAGCTGCCGCAATCTGTCCGGGATCAGCATCTCCACCAGTGAAGTGGCGTTCTGACATTCGGACACATCCGATATTCATACTCTTGGCGAATTCAACTTCGGTAGTACCCAAAACGAACTCTGTTGAGCCGCCACCAATATCAATAACAAGAAAGGGTCCATCTGCTTTATTGAAATCTTTTGTGGCTCCTTGGAAAGAGAGTGCGGCTTCTACTTCGCCTGGAATTACTTCTGGTTCAATGCCAAGTCGCTCTTTGACGCCATTGATAAAGAGATCTCGATTAGTTGCATCGCGAGTGGCGCTTGTGGCGCAGAACCGAATCTTCTCAACTCCACGCTTTGCAATCTCGAGCGCGTATTTATCAACTGCTGCAAGAGTGCGGGCAATTGCATCTGGATGAAACTGTCCGGTCTTATCTACTCCTTGACCAAGACGTACAACTTCCATATCGCGAGAAATCTCTCGAAAATTGGTACCGTCAACATCGGCAATCAGTAGGCGAATCGAATTAGTACCACAATCAATTGCTGCTACTCGCATGACAAATGTTTCCACCATTGCGGAAGTTCAGCCAGTGCTTCATCGCCAAGTGGGTTAACACCGGGGCCTGCCGAGAGTGAGTGTGCGACAAGTGAGTGTAAACATTTGACGCGATTAGGCATTCCACCTGCTGAAACGTTTTCAACTTCAGGCACATCCATTTTCAAAACAGAACGAGCGGCGATGTAATCGTCATGGGCGGCAGCGTATGCACCTGCAAGTTCTGCATCGGTTTCAAGTCGATTTGTCATTGATTCCATCATGCCTGTTGTCTCCAGCGTTGAAATAGCTGCTGTTAAACGAGGGCAGGTTGCATAGTAAAAAGTAGGAAAAGGTTCACCGTTGCTCAATCGCGGTGGAGTTTCAACGACTGCAGGCTTTCCGCAGGGACATCTGTATGAAATTGCGTGAACATCGCGAGGAGTCCGACCTAATTGATTCTCGACGACTTTCAGATCTGCTTCTGTGGGTGTTCTACTTTCAAGGTTCACTGCTTACCAGCCTCGGTGATGGAGGCAATCATTCGTGTGTACCAAGGCTGTCCCTCAGGAAGATTGCTCACTACATCAGTTTGAGTTGCTTCATCTGAATTTTCACCATCTGTACCAGTAACGATGTACTGACGTTCACCTGGCAAAACAAAGTGAAGTCTTTCGCGAGCCTGAGACTTAATGTATTCAGGATCTTGCCAAAGAGTAAGTTCTTTACGTGCTGCCTCTAAAGCGGTGTAATCACTCTTCAACTGACTTTGTAAGGAGCTAATTTGTGCGCGTTGTACAAAGTAGTTCTTAACTGGTGGCGCCAAAAAGAGTGCGAGCATAAAAAATATGGCAGCAATAGCAAATACACGCCCAGAGCCTTGGCTGCGATTGAAATTGAGATTCCGCGAACGGTAACTCTTCTTTCGCTTTCCAGAGGAAGATCTGCGCGCCATCTGATTATTTAGCCTTTGAAACGAGGGAACGCTTGACGACCTGCATATACAGCGCCATCAGAGAGTTCTTCTTCAATGCGAAGAAGCTGGTTGTATTTTGCAACACGCTCTGTGCGTGATGGTGCGCCCGTCTTAATCTGTCCGCAGTTTGTTGCAACAGCTAAGTCTGCAATTGTTGTGTCCTCTGTTTCACCAGAACGGTGAGACATCATGCTGCGGTAATTGGCGCGATGAGCAAGATCAACAGCATCGAGTGTCTCTGTAAGAGTTCCGATTTGGTTAACTTTTACAAGAAGTGCATTAGCTGTATCTGTATCAATTCCCTTTGCAAGGCGCACAGGGTTGGTCACGAATAAGTCATCTCCAACAATCTGAATCTTTGAACCGAGTGAAGAAGTCATTGACTTCCAGCCAGCCCAATCTTCTTCATTAAGTGGGTCTTCGATAGAAACGATTGGATAGGCACTCACCAGCTCTGCGTAGTACGCAATCATTTCATCGGATGAGCGAAGTGAGCCTTCGAACTTGTACTTTCCGTTTTCGTGGAATTCTGTAGCGGCAACGTCCATAGCCAGTGCAATCTCTTTGCCTGGCTTAAATCCTGCCGCAGTAATTGCTTCGATGATCAAATCAAGTGCGGCACGGTTGCTATCGAGATTCGGTGCAAACCCACCTTCATCACCAACAGAAGTTGCTAAGCCGCGCTTCTTAAGTACTGCTTTAAGTGCGTGATAAATCTCTGCTCCCCAGCGAAGTGACTCGCGGAAAGTTTCTGCACCAATTGGAGCAATCATGAATTCTTGAATATCAACGTTGGTATCTGCGTGCGCTCCACCATTGAGAATGTTCATCATTGGAACTGGAAGCACGTGAGCGTTTGGTCCACCTAGATAGCGGAACAATGAAAGGTCAGAAGATTCAGCTGATGCTTTTGCTACTGCGAGAGAGACACCGAGAATTGAATTCGCACCTAGTCGTGACTTATTTGGTGTGCCATCAAGTGCGATCATCTCTGAGTCGATGAGGCGCTGATCTTGTGAATCAAATCCTTCAATTGCTGGAGCGATTTCATCATTAACAAATGCAATTGCCTTCAAAACACCCTTACCGAGGTAACGGTTTTTATCGCCATCGCGAAGTTCTGAAGCTTCGAAGGCACCTGTTGATGCACCGCTTGGCACAGCAGCGCGTGCTTGTGTTCCATCTTCGAGTTGTACTTCTACTTCAACAGTTGGGTTTCCGCGCGAATCAAGAATTTCACGAGCGCCGATTGCTTCGATAATTGCCATGAGGTGTCTCCTGTAAATAAAAACTTCTGATTGGGCGCTCCACGTTGAGGGCAGGTGCTAATCCTATCGCGACTACAGGGCCACCTTTATGAGCCTAACTTCTCCTGGATTTGAATCTGAGCAATCATTTTTCGTGCTTGTGCGCGCAAGGCGTTCTCGGGATCTATTCCATTGTGATGTGCCCACGCAATGACAGAGGCAAGGGCTTCTCCCACTGCTTCATCAGTTGCTTGGATTTCTGTTTCGTGGAGTGGAAGATCGAGTGCGACGTCATACTTCTCTGCGCGATAAAGAATTTTGGAGACTAGAGGTAGTGCTGGTTGTGACATCGCAATTCCATCGACTGCAGAAGTTCTTCCCTTTTCTCTCGCTTTTATTGCTTCCCAATTCTCAATGATTTCATCTGTTCCACTGACTTCAAGATTTTCAAAGACATGAGGGTGGCGGCTAATCAATTTATCTGCGATGCCGCGAGCGACATCTTCAATGGAGAAGGGATCAGTTGGATGATCTTGCGCGATACGAGAGTGGAAATACACCTGTAACAGCACATCACCAAGCTCTTCGCGTAAACCTTCACGGTCTTCGGTTTCGATTGCATCAATAAACTCGTAAGACTCTTCCAAAAGATATTTGATAAGTGACTCGTGGGTTTGTTCTGCATCCCAAGGGCATCCACCCGGTGAACGCAATCGATCCATAACCTCTACGAGGCGTTGGAGTTCTGAGGCAGACATGCTTACTTATTGTCTGCGTTAGTTAGTAGAAGGAACAACTGCTTCGCCTGCAGAATCTTCAGGAGTCAAATCCCCGGTGGCTTCATTCCAAGTTCCATAACGAGGGTTGACCGTAACCTTTAGTTGCTTCGCTTTCTTCTGAACCAGCTCACTAATCTTCGCTTGAACATCTGCTTCTGCAACACCAGCCATTGCAAGTGCACCAGAAAGTTTGTTGGAAATGATTGTTGCTCTCATGTAGCGTTCAAAATTCGAAGGTGCAATCTGGGCTGCAACTAAATTCTTCGGAAGCTCTGTTTCTCCACCAATTTGCTCAAGAATCCCTGTACGTGTTTTCTTAATTTCTGCGGATGAAACTGTGATCTTCAGTTCTTTGGCAATTTCATCGAAAACTTCAGTGATAACGGTGAATCGGAGCTGTGAACGATTCAGTGCGTTTCCAGTTTCTAATTGCATCTGTGATGTGTCCTGGTTTGCGCGCTCTGCGAGAATTTCATTCACTCGTGATTGAGCTTGCACCTGGCTGATTTTTACATCGCCCACCTGTGCAGCAGTATCTGCTTTTGCGCAGCCAGTAAGAGCTAGCGCAGATACAACAGCTAGGACAGTAAGAGACTTCTTCACGAGGTGCTCGCTTTCGTTAATTCATGTAGGGATTTTCCAGCCCATTCCAGAAGAGAAGTATCCCCTATCGGCGCCGAGCCTTGTGCAGTTGGGGTCCATGCGGCCGCTCGTGGAATGGCAATCATCACTGTATTTGATGCTGATTTATAGAGAGAGCCAGGGAAAAGTCGGTTCAATCTCAACTGTTTAGATTCAGGTAAGGCCAGCGGTGAAATTCTCAAGAATTTTCCTGCTGCTACTAGTTCCCTGACTCCAAGAGATTTCGCAAATGCTCGCAACGCAGCAACATTTAGAAGTGAAATTGCTTCATCTGGAAGTGGACCAAACCTATCGATGAGTTCCTCTCGAATGGACTCCACGGCCGCATCATCTGCAACATCGGCAAGGCGTCGATATAGATCTAAACGCAATCTTTCACCAGGAACATAGATCTCTGACAAATGAGCATTGACAGGAAGTTCGACTTTGCATTCGTGGTTCTTCTCTTGCGTTTCAATGATGCCGGTTTTGTAGTCATTAACTGCTTCACCAACCATGCGCATATACAAGTCGAATCCAACGTCTGCGATGTGTCCAGATTGTTCGCCGCCTAACAAATTGCCGGCTCCGCGAATCTCTAAATCCTTTAGGGCAACTCGCATACCTGAGCCCAAGTCAGTATTTGCAGCAATTGTTTTAAGTCTGTCTATCGCAACTTCCGATAGCGGTTGATCTGGTGGGTATAAGAAATATGCATAAGCGCGTTCTCGACCACGTCCTACTCGCCCACGTAACTGGTGTAATTGTGAAAGTCCAAAATTCTCTGCGCGTTCGACAATGAGGGTATTTGCATTTGCAATATCGAGACCACTCTCAACAATTGTTGTACAGACAAGGATGTCGAAATCGCGATTCCAGAATGCCAAGATGACATCTTCTAACTGACCTTCACTCATCTGTCCATGTGCGATTCGAATGCGTGCTTCTGGAACTAGTTCTTGCAACTTCGATGCTGCGCGATCTATGGATTCAACTCTGTTGTGAATGTAGAAAATCTGTCCATCGCGTAGAAGTTCTCGGTGAATTGCAGCCTTTATCTGAGCATCTTCAGCTGGACCTACATAAGTCAAGATTGGATGGCGTTCTTCTGGGGGTGTTGTGATTGTAGACATCTCACGAATTCCAGTAACAGCCATCTCTAATGTGCGCGGAATCGGTGTGGCAGACATAGCCAAGACGTCCACCGTAGTGCGCATCTTCTTCAGTGATTCCTTCTGCTCTACACCGAACCGTTGTTCTTCATCGACAATCACAAGGCCTAAATCTTTGAATTGCACATCGCCCGAAAGAATTCTGTGTGTACCGACGACAACATCAACAGATCCCTCTGCTAATCCTTGCAAAATCTCTTTGCTCTCTTTTGCGCTGTTAAATCGTGATAGCCCAGCAACCTGTATTGGAAAACCGGCATATCTCTCAGCAAAAGTCTTTGTGTGTTGCTGGACTAATAAAGTTGTAGGTACAAGCACTGCAACTTGTTTTCCATCTTGCACTGCCTTAAATGCGGCGCGGATTGCTATCTCTGTCTTGCCATAGCCAACGTCACCGCAAATAATGCGATCCATTGGATATGGACGTTCCATGTCACGCTTAACATCTTCGATAGTAGATAACTGATCAGGTGTTTCGATGTAAGAAAACGCATCTTCGAGTTCGCGTTGCCAAGGTGTATCTGGAGAAAATGCAAAACCTGGTGCACTTGTGCGTGCTGCATAAAGCCGGATGAGCTCTCCGGCAATTTGCCTGACTGCTTTACGGGCGCGACCCTTAGCTTTCTGCCACTCACCACTGCCGATTCGGTGCACTGTGGGGGCTTCTCCACCTACATATTTGCTTATCTGTTCCAAAGTATCTGTAGGTACAAAAATTCGATCACCTGGTTGGCCACGTTTTGCCGGCGCGTATTCAATAACTAAATATTCTCGAGTTACCTGCGCGACCGTTCGTTGAATAAGTTCAACGTATCGACCAATTCCATGTTGTTCGTGAACAACAAAATCACCCGTGCGAAGTTCTAGCGGGTCAATAGATTGTTTACGCTTTGATGGCATACGTGGACCATCTTTAGTTCCAGTTTTGCTTCCAGATAGATCTCGTTCTGTCACAAAGAGAACGTTCGAGTGATCGCTTCTGAAGCCAAATCCCAATGCAGATTGCGTAATGTGAATAGAACCCTTGGTGGGTACGGCAGACAGGGATTGCACCATCTGCACCGGAAAATCAGAATCTCTAAAGATTCCTGCGTATCTCTCGGCCATCCCGTGGCCTGTGGTGGAGAAGATGACGCTGTTGTGGGCCTCTAAACCAGTGCGCATTAACTCGCATAGAGCTTCAACGTTTCCACGCATTGGATCAATTGGTGAGAAGTCAAGAAAAGCCGAGTCAGAATCTAAATCTGTTCCAAATGAATTAAATGAAAAATCTGGCAAAGCATGTGCCGTGATCTCTTGGCGAAGTTGTTGCCAATCAAGGTAGGTAACTTGTTCCACGGGCAAGGGTGCATCTGCACCAATAGCTGCATTCGACCATGATGCTGCAAGGAATTCAGCATTAGTTTCGATTAAATCAGATGTTCGAGATTTGATTCTTTCTTCATCCAGGAAAATGATTTGAGCATCCGATGGCAATCGGTCAAGAATAGTTTCAAACCCATCGGTAAGAAGAGGAATCAGAGATTCCATTCCATCAACAACAATTCCTTGAGAAATCTTCTGCAAGATTTCTAGCGCCGCAGGATATTCGTCTTTAATCTCTCCAGCTCGGTCGCGAATCTCTTGTGTTAAAAGAAGTTCGCGACATGGCAACACAGAAACCTTGCCAGTGAGTGCAGTTCTGGTGCGTTGATCAGAGACATCGAAATAGGAAATGTCTTCTACTTCATCACCAAAGAAATCTATTCGGATTGGGTGTGCGGTAAGCGGCAAGAAAATATCAACGATTCCACCACGCACTGCAAACTCGCCACGTTTTTCAACTAAGTCGGTCCGAGTGTAGGAAAGATTGCTCAAATGTTCTATCAAAGAAGTTAGTGCAATTTCTTGCCCAATCTCAATAGTCCATAGCGGATCTTTCGCTAGCGATTCAATGAATCTATGAATCACGGCGCGAATTGGCGCAACAATAATTGGATTCTTTGTCTTATCCGAAAGCGAATACAGCGTTGATATTCGCTTTGCGATTGTGTCAGAACGAGGACTTAATCGTTCATGAGGCAGCGTTTCCCAAGCAGGAAATTCATAAACTTCGTCATGAAGTGATTTCAATTCTTCCGTCAAATCTTCGGCAGACTTGCTTGAACTTGTTACAACTAAGAGCGGGCTCTGCAATCCCTTCATCGCCAACAAAAATGGGTATACGGATGCAGGCGCAATAATTTTCTGCGAATCTTTTAGGGCGCTAGTAACTTCAGAATCACTCTGAAGTAGACCCATCAAGCCTCGCATCGCAATTTCTCCTTATTAGCCGGTAAACGCCTTAAGGCCCCACTTCAAAAAGAAGGGGGGCTCACTAATTACAGTCTAGCGACCCCAGTAACTGTGTGAGAATTCTCCCGTGACTCAAAAGCCCACTGCGCAGGATTCGAAGGCAAAGCGACTCGTTGAATCTGATGACGCGACTCTTCGCAGCGATGTGCGTAGATTGGCCGATCTTCTTGGTCAATCACTAGTTCGCCAAGAAGGCCCACAATTACTTGAACTTGTTGAATCAGTTCGTAAGAGCGTGCGTGAAGGTCACGGAATAGAAATTCTTGAGAAGTTATCTGTAGAAGAATCTGTGCAGCTTGTGCGTGCGTTTAGTACATATTTCAATCTTGCGAATGTTGCTGAACAAGTTCACCGTTCACGGATTCTTGCAGAAGCTCGCGCAGAAGGTGGATCATGGCTGACACGCGCCACTGACAAAATCGAACATGCGATGAAAAATCCAGTCGCTGGTCATGAGATTACTCATGCTGACCTAGTCAAATGGATAGGCGAATTAGATGTGCGACCAGTCTTCACCGCGCACCCAACTGAAGCTGCACGTCGTTCAGTGTTAAGCAAACTCGGGGAAATTGCATCACTACTTGATACGCCGGTATCAGTTACGCAAGAAGAACGCTTAGCTGAGACTGTTGATCTGCTGTGGCAAACAGATGAGCTTCGACTTGATAGACCAG
>WLPI01000045.1 GCA_009698845.1 Actinomycetota bacterium | reverse complement strand
CGACCAAGAATCAAATTCGGAAGTTGCCCGAAAAGGATGCGTTAGTGGAAAGTTTCCTTTTCAGATGGGAAAGATCCTGCACGCACATCAGCTGCAAATTCTTGGGTGGCGGCCAATAAATCAGCTCGCATATTGCGATATGCCTTTGCAAGCTTGGGTGGCTTTGCAGTAAATCCAGCCATATCTGTCCAGACCAATACCTGTGCATCGCATGCTGATCCGGCGCCGATTCCGATAGTAGGGATTGAGAGCGCTGCAGTAATTCGGGCTGCAAGTTCTGCAGGTACAAGTTCTAAAACGATTGCGAAAGCGCCAGCTTTTTCTAGCGCCAGCGCCGCTTCCAGAACAGCATCTCCATCAGTGCGCCCCTGAACGCGATACCCACCAAGTTGATGAAGTGATTGCGGAGTAAGGCCCAGGTGGCCCATGACTGGAATTCCAGAGGAAGTTAATTTTTCAACAGTTGCAAGGTGGACACCTTCTAGCTTTACCGCCATTGCGCCAGACTCTTTGAAAAATCGTGTTGATGTGGCCAGAGCTTGTTCAGGTGACGATTCATAGGATCCAAATGGAAGATCGGCCACAACCATCGCGCGGCTTGATCCACGGACAACTGCGCGGGTCAGTGGAATTAACTCATCAACCTTTACAGGAATTGTGTTCTCTTCGCCTAAGAAATTATTGCCGGCACTATCACCGACGAGCAGTACGGGAATTCCGGCTTCATCAAAGATGGATGCGGTCATCTGCTCGTAGCTTGTCAGCATTGGCCATTTTTCACTGCGGGCTTTTGCATCACGTAGGTCCATGATTGTGACGCGACGATGGGTGGCCCCGCCATAGAGGGTTGTACTCATTTGTATCTCCTGCCTCGAAGCCGCTGGTGCGGTCCCCGGGTCGACACAAATTCTACTCCCGCTACTCTTGAACAATGAAGTTGAGATTGGCGCTGGCGCAGGTAAACCCCACCGTGGGCGACCTTGCGGGCAATGCTGCGCTTGTAAAAGCATCGGCTGCGCAGGCCACGGCAGCTGGTGCGCATGTAGTTGTTTTTCCCGAGATGGTGTCAACGGGATATCCAGTTGAAGATTTAGCCCTTCGCCCTTCATTTCAGGTGGCAAGTAAGAGCGCAATTTTGGCGCTCGCCAAAGAACTCGATCACGAGATTGTCAGCATTGTTGGTTACTTAGACCAAGTTGATGGCCAGCCACAAAACATGGTGGCAGTTATTAGTGGCGGTGAAATCAAAGCCCGTTATGCAAAGTGTCATCTTCCCAATTACGGAGTCTTCGATGAGTACCGTAATTTCAAGGCCGGTAATTCGACACTCGTTGTTCGTATTCATGGCATCGATGTGGGCATCGCAATCTGTGAAGACCTCTGGATAGATGGCGGAATCACTTCCCAACTTGCGGCGCGCAATCCTGGCTTGGTTATCGTGCCAAATGGTTCTCCGTATGAACGAAATAAAGATGACGTGCGCCTTGCTTTGGTTACCAAGCGCGCTCGCGAGGCTAAGGCCCCACTGGCGTATGTGAATATGACTGGCGGCCAAGATGATTTGGTTTTCGATGGCGACAGCATTGTTGTAGATAAGAGTGGTTCAGTTATTGCACGTGCACCGCAGTTTGAAGACGGTGTCATGCTCGTCGACATTGATGTCGAGCCAGCAACTTCTATACCCGATGTTGTCATCTCTGAATCACCAGTAGTTCTAGAAAAAACGCTGACTCCAGGAATTGCGCATCGACTTGGCGACGAAGAAGAGATTTGGAACGCCATCGTTGTTGGGTTGCGCGATTATGTGACCAAGAATGGATTTACATCTGTTCTCGTTGGTCTCTCTGGCGGAATTGATTCAGCACTTGTGGCAGCCCTTGCCGTCGATGCCCTCGGGCCAGACCGAGTGCATGGTGTGGGTATGCCAAGCAAATATTCCTCTGAACATTCATTGGCAGATGCAGAGCAGATTGCTAAAAATACAGGGCTCGGATTTAGAGTTGTTGAGATTCAGTCGATGGTCGATGCCTTCCGCAAGCAAGTTGATCTCACTGGCTTAGCTGAAGAGAATTTACAGGCCCGTGTTCGCGGAACAACCCTGATGGGAATCTCTAATCAGCACGGGCATCTCGTGCTGGCAACGGGAAACAAATCAGAACTTGCCTGCGGATATTCAACTTTGTACGGAGATGCTGTCGGTGGCTATGCACCGATTAAAGATATTTATAAGACAGATGTCTGGGCTCTATCTCGCTGGCGAAATTCTGTTGCTCGCGCAGTTGGCGAAATGCCACCAATTCCAGAGAATTCAATTACAAAAGAACCAAGCGCCGAACTTCGCCCTGATCAGAAAGATTCTGATTCTCTCCCAGAGTATGAAATTCTGGATAAAGTCTTAATGGCATATGTTGATGATGATATGGGTCATGACGAATTAATCGCAGCTGGCTTTGATAAGGATTTAGTCATCCGTGTCATTGGGATGGTTGATAAGGCCGAGTACAAGCGCCGTCAGTATCCACCTGGCACCAAGGTCTCTAAGCGTGCTTTTGGTAAGGATCGACGCCTTCCAATGACCTCTAAATGGCGCGAATTGTAATTTTGTAACACAGCCGTAACGTGGCTTTGGCACGATGTAGCCATGTCCCCACAGCAAGCCAATTCGCATGACGATGGCATGAGCAAGCAACAAGAATTCGTTCTTCGCACAATTGAAGAACGTGACATTCGATTTATCCGTCTCTGGTTTACAGATGTACTGGGATATTTGAAATCTGTTGCTATTGCACCTGCCGAACTCGAAAATGCATTTGAAGAAGGTATCGGTTTCGACGGTTCTGCCATCGAAGGATTCGCTCGTCAATCAGAGTCAGATATGTTGGCTAAGCCAGACCCTGCGACTTTTACTATCTTGCCATGGCGCGCAGAAGCACAAGGGGCAGCGCGGATGTTCTGCGACATTACTTTGCCAAGTGGAGAAGCATCACCTGCCGACCCTCGCAATGTTCTGCGTCGCACGTTAGATAAAGCGGCGAAGATGGGTTACACCTGTTACACCCATCCGGAAATTGAATTCTTCCTCTTTAAATCGCAACCAGAAAAAGGTGTTGCACCAGTTCCTGTAGATCAAGGTGGCTACTTCGATCACACACCGGCAGTTGTTGGGCACGATTTCCGTCGCCAAGCAATCACATTGTTAGAAGCCATGGGCGTTTCTGTTGAATTCAGCCATCATGAAGGCGCGCCTGGCCAGCAAGAAATCGACCTTCGTTATGCAGATGCGTTAAGTACTGCCGATAACATCATGACTTTCCGACATGTGATTAAAGAAGTAGCCCTTAACCAAGGGTTCTATGCATCTTTCATGCCAAAACCATTTACTGATCATCCAGGTTCTGGAATGCATACGCACGTATCGTTGTTCGAGGGTGAGAAGAATGCTTTCTATGATGAGAAAGCAGAGCTCAATCTTTCAACGGTAGGCCGTCAATTCATTGCAGGAATTTTGAAGCATGCAGGAGAAATCACTGCGATAACAAATCAGTGGGTCAACTCTTATAAGCGACTTCAAGGTGGGGGAGAAGCGCCGTCGATTATCAACTGGGGCCACAATGATCGTGGGGCACTTGTACGTATTCCTATGTATAAGCCAAAGAAAGAGAACTCGACTCGTATCGAATTCCGTTCTCCTGATTCAGCTTGTAATCCATATCTTGCCTATGCAGTGATGTTGGCCGCGGGGCTAAAAGGAATTGAGAAGAAATACATCCTCGAGGCATCTACTGATACTCAGCTGCTTCCAACTAATTTGGAAGAGGCAATTCTTGTGATGGAAAAGAGCGAGCTTGTCCGCGAGACTTTGGGAGAGCACGTATTTGAATACTTCCTGCGCAATAAGCGTGCCGAATGGCAGGACTATCGCCGCCAGGTGAGCGCCTACGAATTAGATCGGTACTTGCCGGTCCTGTAACTGATTTTTCTCGAGTATCACTTGTAGCCTTTATCTATGGCTAAAGAGATTAATACTAAGAAAATCCGTAATTACAACCTCATTGCAGGTTTCTTCCACCTCGTTCAAATGGCGGTAGTACTTGTCCTTTCGAGTGACTTCACCCTGCCTATTGTTGCCCGCTACGCGGCCGGACCTCCGGGAAGTGATTTTGCTGAACCTGTCACTCTTCTTGAGGCCCCGATCGGAGCCACAGTTGCAATCTTCTTAGGCCTCTCTGCCTTCTTCCACTTCCTTGTAGCAAGCCCACAATACTTCCCGCGCTATACCGCAGGACTTGCTGCACATCGCAACTATTTCCGTTGGGTCGAATATTCAATTAGCTCATCAGTAATGATTGTTTTAATCGCGCTCATTACTGGCGTCTCTGACGTTGTTGCAATCATCGCCCTCTTCGGTGTTAATGCATCGATGATTCTCTTTGGGTGGTTGCAAGAGAAGTATGAAGAGCCAGGAAATGGTGGATGGCTTCCATATATCTTCGGTTGCATTGCAGGTGCCGTCCCTTGGCTTGCACTCTTGTTCTATGTACTTGCTATCGGTGGCCCAGGAGATACAAAAGCTCCTGCATTTGTTTACGGCATTGTGTTCTCAATATTTCTTCTCTTTAATACCTTTGCCATTGTTCAATACCTTCAATATAAGAAGGTTGGAAAATGGTCAGATTATTTGCGCGGCGAGAAGACCTATATAACGCTCTCACTCGTTGCTAAATCTGCACTTGCGTGGCAGATCTTCTCGGGGACCTTAATTCCACCCCAGTAAGGATGTGTTTGGAATCCACCTTGATTAGATAAGCGCTCTCGCGCTATTCTGTAGCCACTATGAAGCTCCGCGGACTCCTCCTTATCCGCCGTAGCGAGGCCTAAAAACCGGTCTCCTCGCTGCGGAGTTTGGTGTTGCCGGTAAACACTCTCGGCAAAATCCAAACTAACAAGGAGCAATGAAATGAATTTTCCAAAGCAGAAACCATCAAAGATGCCGGTGCATCGTTATGCGCCGTTTATTCCAGTAGAGCTTGAAGATCGCACCTGGCCAAGTAAGAAGATGACTGTTGCACCTAAGTGGTGTTCGGTAGACCTTCGCGATGGCAATCAGGCGCTTATCGATCCCATGGATACTCCTCGCAAACTTGCGATGTTTAAGTTACTTGTTGCGATGGGATACAAAGAGATAGAAGTTGGTTTCCCTTCAGCTTCTCAAACAGATTTTGATTTCGTGCGTAAGATTATTGACGAGGGCTTGATTCCTGACGATGTCATCATCCAGGTGCTTACTCAGGCACGCGAACCGCTTATTCGCCGCACCTATGAGTCAATTAAGGGTTCAAAGCAAGCGATTGTTCACTTGTATAACTCAACCTCAACTCTTCAACGCCGTGTTGTTTTTGGTCTAGATAAAGATGGCATCAAGAAGATTGCCACCGATGGAGCACAGCTGTGCCTCGATTTAATGGCAACTGTCCCTGAGACAAAAGTTTCATTTGAATATTCTCCAGAGTCATATACCGGTACTGAACTCGAGTTTGCAGTTGAGGTATGTAACGCAGTCAATGATGTTTGGAAGCCAACACCACAGTGGAAGACAATCATGAATCTTCCAGCAACTGTTGAAATGGCAACACCGAATGTTTATGCAGATTCCATCGAATGGATGTGTAGAAACTTAAATAATCGCGAGAGCGTTATTGTTTCATTACACCCACACAATGATCGCGGTACTGGTGTGGCAGCTGCAGAACTAGGCTACTTAGCGGGCGCGGATCGCATTGAAGGAACCCTGTTCGGAAACGGTGAGCGCACCGGAAACGTATGTCTTGTAACCCTTGGTATGAATTTGGTTTCTCACGGAATTGATCCACACATCGACTTCAGCGACATTGATGAAATTCGCCGTACGGTTGAATACGGCAATCAATTACGTGTGCCTGAGCGCCACCCATACGGCGGCGATCTTGTCTTTACGGCATTTTCGGGCTCACACCAAGATGCAATTAAAAAGGGTTTTGAACACTTAGAACGCGATGCAAAAGCAGCGGGACGTACAGTCGATGATCACACATGGGCTGTTCCGTACTTACCAATTGATCCCAAAGATGTTGGACGTTCCTACGAAGCTGTTATTCGCGTGAATTCACAATCAGGTAAAGGTGGAGTCGCTTACTTGATGAAGAACGAACACCATCTTGATCTTCCACGTCGCCATCAAATTGAATTCTCAAAGATAGTTCAAGCAAAGACTGATAACGAAGGCGGAGAAATTACTGCCGAACAGCTATGGAAGATATTTGAAGATGAGTATTTGCCAACGGATTCAGCCCCTTGGGGACGTTTCCGCCTGAAGGGAATGTCTCAGAATTCGGTGATGGGCGAGGATGTTCAGTTAACAATCAAGATTACAGATCGCGGAAATCCTGTTGAACTAGCTGGAACCGGCAACGGTCCTATCGCAGCGTTCTGTCATGTCATGCAAAATCATGGTGTTGATGTGAGAGTTCTTGATTTCCACGAGCATGCGCTCTCTTCAGGTGGAGATGCAACTGCTGCGGCATACCTCGAGTGCGAAATTGGCGGTCAGGTCTACTGGGGCGTTGGAATCGACCCAAATACAACGACTGCTTCACTTAAGGCCGTCGTGTCTGCAATCAATCGCGCAATTCGCTAACTACCGTACGCAGTATGTCTGCGCCTCAAACAAAGCTCTATCGTGACGAGGCCATCATTTTACGTACACAAAAGCTAGGCGAAGCCGATCGCATCATCACGCTGCTCACAAAAGAACATGGTCGCATTCGCGGAGTGGCAAAAGGTGTTCGTCGCACAATGTCGAAATTTGGTGCGCGGCTAGAACCTGGAAGCCATGTTGATATTCAGATGCACTCTGGAAAAACATTCGACACGATTACACAGGTTGAAGCGATTATGAATTATGGCCAGGCGCTGACCGATGACTATCAGCGCTGGACAATTGCACATGCAATTCTCGAAACGGCCGAGAGATTTACGCAGCAAGAAGAAGAGCCCGCGCTGCAAGAATTTCAGTTGGTAGTTGGTGGCATGAAAGCACTGGCTGATAATCGTTACGACTCATCCCTCATCCTCGACGCATTTCTACTTCGATCACTTTCTATTGGGGGATATGAACCTTCAATGACGTCGTGTTCCAGATGTGAAAAAGCTGGGCCACATCGTTATTTCTCCTTAGTTGGTGGTGGATCAGTGTGTATGGATTGCAGACCATCGGCTTCTGCAACGGCATCACCTGAGGCACTTACATTGATGCAAGCTCTGCTCACTGGAGATTGGGATGCAGCGGAAAAGAGTGAACTTCGACATCGCCGAGAGGCTAGTGGTTTGGTAACTGCTTATCTACAATGGCACCTTGAACGCGGACTTCGCAGTTTGCCAATGGTGGAGAGAGCATGAGCAAAGCATCAAAGATTGAAGTTCCTGCGCACATCGCCATCGTGATGGATGGAAATGGACGTTGGGCGAAAGAGCGCGGACTCGCCCGCACAGCAGGACATGAAGCTGGTGAAAAAGTTCTCTTTGATTTGGTTGAAGCTGCAATTGGTTTTGGAGTTAAAGAACTCAGTGCTTACGCATTCTCTACTGAAAACTGGAAACGCACTCCTGAAGAAGTGAAATTCCTGATGGGATATAGCCGCGATGTTCTGCGCAATCGCCGGGATCGCCTTAATGAAATGGGCGTTAAAGTCCAATGGATTGGGCGCCCTCAGCGCCTCTGGAAGAGCGTTATTGAAGAATTAGAGGAAGCTGAAGAGTTAACCAAGAAGAATAAAGTTCTTACCTTAAACATGTGCGTTAACTATGGCGGACGTGCAGAGCTCGTAGATGCAGCAACGGCACTGGCTCGTGATGTAAAGCGAGGCAAGGTAAAGCCAGATTCAATCACCGAAAAGACTATTGAGAAGTATCTCTACTCGCCGAAGATGCGCGATGTAGATATGTTCCTGCGATCATCAGGTGAACAACGCACAAGCAACTTCTTACCTTGGCAATCGACCTATGCAGAGTTTGTTTTTATGGATGTGCTCTGGCCAGATATGACGCCAAAGTTATTGTGGAAAGCTATCGAAGAGTATTCGTGCCGAGATAGGCGTTTTGGAAAAGCTTAAAAACTAGCACTTGGCACAGATGCCAAAAATCTCTGCAGTATGTCCGATATCTCTGAAACCGTGTTCTTCAGCCATGACCTTGGCCCATTTTTCAATTGCTCCCCCTTCAATCTCGACTGTATCGCCGCATCCTTTACAGACTAAGTGATGATGATGTGCTTCTCCGCAGAGACGGTAGATAGCTTCTCCATCTTCGCGGCGCAGTACATCAACAATCTTGTCGTTGACCAGACTCTGAAGAGATCGATACACAGTGGTTAAACCAATACTTTCGCCTTCGCGTTGCATGAGTCTGTAGACCTCTTGTGCGCTTGCAAAACCACCAGCGCGTTCGAGAGTGCTAAGTACTCGAGGGTTTGATCGAGACAACTGCTTATTCCATCCCGTGTAGATAGCCAACCAGTGCCCACATAATGAGAACTCCACCGATTGTTGCCAAAATTGTGTAGCGAGACTTATGTCGTGAATGTGCCTCTGGCAATATATGTGAAGTTGCAAGGTAGATAACAATTCCAGAGAAAGCAGCGAGGTAGATAGCGATTACGTTATCTCCAAGAGCCAAGCTAGTTCCAAGTGCTGCACCGCTGATGCGAGCAAGTGCATCAACTGCTAAGAGCCATACGCCCTTTTTGCTCCACATTCCGCTCTTAATTAGAAATGAAACTGTGTTGAGACCATCGCTAAACGCGTGCACCAAGAGTGCAATAAAGACTGCGACACCTAAATCTGAACTCACTTTAAATGCAACGCCGAGCGCTAGACCGTCCAGGAATACGTGACCGCCCATTGCAACTGCGCCCAGAACTCCAGCAGAGCTCGCAGAGTGCGTGTGGTCATGACCGTAATCTGATTCAGCTGGCTCGTGCGAACCAAAAATCTGCTCATAGAAGTGAAGCAGAAGGAATCCTGCAATGAGTGCTACTGATACGGCAGGTGCATGGAAAATCTCTTGAGTTCCAAGTTCAAATACCTCAGGAAGAAGATCAAATGCAACAAGACCTAGAAGTAGTCCTGCGGATAATCCAAGAACCAAGTGGAGTCTGTCCTTGGCGCGGATTGCTAGATAGCCACCCGCTGTAGTTGCTATAGCTGTTAAGGCTGCTAGGCCGATTGCGATATTCATAGCCGGACCGTATCATAAATGAAAATGATTTTCATTCCCGTTTGCTGCCACCCTAGGCTCAGCCCATGATCGCAATTGCCAGATTTGAGCTCCCTTTGAGTGAAGCCGATGCATTTCGCTCAGAACTTGAGTCGGTGCGAGATGTACTTTCCGCAGCCGAAGGCTTCGTGAGCGGCACCGTAGGACAGAATCTCGATGAGCCAACGTTGTGGGTTCTTACGACCGAATGGAAAAATGTTGG
>WLPI01000044.1 GCA_009698845.1 Actinomycetota bacterium | reverse complement strand
CAAGAAAGATTGGCATTACGAAACGCGGATCTACCGCGTTCACGACAATATCGGGAGCTGCTTTACGAATGAGAGCGCGAATATCGTTCACATCAGAGGCATCCACCTCCTCCGCAGAGAATCGTGGGTCATTTACCTTTGTTACGGCTGCTTGAGCTCTGGACAGAGTGCGATCTGCAATAACCATAGATGTAATAAATGGTCTACGTGTTGCGATATTTGCGATTGCACTGCCAACTCCGCCTGCGCCGATAACGAGCGCTTTCATGGGTGGCCTTTCATATATGTTTTACGCACTACGTGTAAGTGTGTGTAGGGAAGGTTAGCCGTACCGATAACCTTTGCCAAGCATCATGCACTAGTGATGATGCCCACGTCCCCGTAGCTCAGTGGATAGAGCAACCGCCTCCTAAGCGGTAGGTCGCAGGTTCAACTCCCGCCGGGGACACTCACTTGTTTCTAAGAATTACTAGGAAAAAACAACTGTGCGCTGACCGACAATAAAGATTCGATCTTCTGCAAATAACTTTACTGCGCGCGCAAGGACGCGGCGTTCAATATCGCGGCCGCGGGCAATCATTTCTTCAGGTGTTGCAGAGTGATTAATGTGTGCGACGTCTTGTTCAATGATTGGGCCTTCATCTAGATCTGCTGTAACAAAGTGGGCAGTTGCACCAATGATTTTTACACCGCGATCATGAGCTTGGTGGTAAGGCTTCGCACCTTTGAATCCAGGTAAGAACGAGTGATGGATGTTAATGATTTTGCCAGGCATGGCAGCACAGAATTCCTTTGAAAGAATCTGCATGTATCTAGCTAGAACAACGAAATCAATTTTAAGTTCTGCAATCTTTGCAAGCATCAATTTCTCTTGCTCGGCCTTATTTGCTGAATTTATCGCGATGTAAAGGAATGGGATTCCATGGGATTCCACAAGTGATTTCAAGTCTTCGCGGTTTGAGATGACGAGTGGGATTTCGATAGGTAGTTCGCCGAGCTCAAGTAAGTACATCAAATCGCGTAAGCAGTGGCTCTCTTTAGTAACCAGAACTAGCGCGCGAGGCTTTTGATTTGTTGGACGAATATGAAGTGCAGGTGAGAATTTTCCAAGTCCGTCATTGAGGCTTTTCTGTGCAGCATCTAACCCTTGAGAAGTTTCAAAGCGAGTGCGCATAACAAAGGTGTTTGTTGAGTTATCTGTGAATTGCTGGTTCTCAATGATGTTTCCGCCACAGCCCAAGACAGCGGTGGTCATCGCGTGCACGATGCCAGGCTGGTCAGCACATTGCAGGGAAGCGATGAGATCCATGGTTAAAGAGTAAAGGAAACTAGTGGGTAATAGTAAATCGCTGCATCCACTTTGGGGCCCACCAGTTACGTTCTCCGAAGAGACGCATTAGCGCGGGGACAAGTAGCGCACGAACTATTGTGGCATCGAGAATTACAGCCAGAGCAACACCAAAGCCCATCGACTTAATCGATGTAACACCACTGGTTACAAATGCCGCGAATACGACTGCAAGAATTAGCGCTGCTGCTGTGATTATTCGAGCAGAGCGTTGAAGTCCTGTTGCTACAGATTCGACATTGGATTTACCTGCTAAGTGCTCTTCGCGAATTCGAGAGAGCAGGAATAGTTCGTAGTCCATTGAAAGTCCAAATACTACGACTGCAATCAGAATCACAATCGAAGTATCTAGCGTTCCAGTGAGAGTGAACGAGCCAACTAACCATTGCAAGTGGCCATCGATAAATACCCAGGTGAGTACACCCATTGTTGCAGCCAGTGAAAGAACGTTGAGCAGAACTGCTTTGATCGGCAAGATGATTGATCCGGTAAAAACAAAAATCAAGACAAATACGCTGAGTGCAATCCAACCTAGTGCCCATGGAAGAGTGGATGAAATTCCATCTTGTGAGTCTGTGTAATCCGCTGCAACGCCACCAATCAATGTGCCTTCAGGTGCTTTGACATCCCGAAGATCGTGAATTAATTGCTGTGCTTCAGGAGTTCTTGGCAGCATTGTTTGATAAGCAACTACTCGGACATCATTACCAATTACTTGTGCGGGGAGAACACTAAGAATTCCAGATACTTTTGAAAGCTTTTCAGAGTATGCAGCGATTTCATCTAGTTTTGAACTTCCGTCGAAGACGATTATTTCAACAGGATTTCCAGTCTGTCCCGGGAATCGCTGATCTTGTAGAGCAGTTGCAATCGCAGCAGGATTTGATGCAGGCAACATTCGTGAGTCGCCTTGAGCAAATTTAATGTTTTGTACAGGCGCGGCCATAATTCCCAAAACAATAAGAGAGAGAATTACAACGGCAGTTGGGCGCTTCATAACAAAGCGCGCTGTATCTGCCCAGCGCCCATCTTCTTTTGGAGTAATTGCAGATTTGCGGATTACACCCTTATCAATTTTGCTGCCAACAATTGCAAGAATTGGAGGCAGACCAAAGATTGCACCCACTACTGCAAGGGCAACTACTGAAACACCCGCATATCCAAAAGATTTCAAGAATGGAAGTGGGAAGAAAGTTAAGGAAACCATTGTCACAAGAACAGTTAAGCCAGAGTAGAAGACAGTCTTGCCTGCAGTTCTCATCGTTGTCACTACCGCGTCCTCAACACTCTTTCCGTGGTGAATTTCTTCACGGAATCGATTGACCATCAGAAGCGCGTAGTCGATCCCGAGTCCAAGCCCCATGCCTGTCGTTAGGTTCAGCGCATACACGCTTACATCGGTAAAAAGTGAAATGAGATAGAGAACGAAGAAAGCTCCAAGAATGGCCGCCACACCGACGATAAGTGGCATGGCAGATGCTGCCAGGGCGCCAAAAACAAATGCAAGGAGTATGAACGTCAGAGGAATCGAGATAATTTCAGCGATTTTGAGATCCGAAGAGATCTTCTCTGTAATTGCGTTACCAACCACACCAACTCCACCAGCGTAAAGAGTCAGACCATCAATCTTTCCATCGTATTTCTTTTGAAAAATTGCGCCAAGATCCTGGCTCTTTGGAGAGAACGCTTCGCCTTCGCCGTAGATAAGAACGTATGCTGCTTTTCCATCACTTGATTTCAGTGTTGGCTCTCCGTTGGAACTCCAGAATGAGAGTGTCTTAGTGACACCTTCTTCTTTGCCCATCTTCGCCTCGAGCTCAAGTGCTTTGCGTGTTACCTCTGGGTCTGTAACTTGTGTGTCTCCAGAGTCGATTACTACGACCACTGAAGGATCTTCAACTTTTAATTCATCTCGGAGGTATTCATATACTTTGAATGAATCACTATTTGGGTCTGAGTATCCACCTGAATCAAGTCTGCTAAAAATTAATGAACCAACGGTTCCAGCCACCAAGATTCCGATAATAAAGAGCGCAAGAGCTCCCTTTCGGCGGCGAACTAGAACATGACCAAGACGCTCAAACATAGATATAAGTATGTAGGATTACATTCTTAACTTCTAATTTGGAGCGGATGTGATTACGCATGAGTGATGTGTTTCCTACAACACCTGACGATGAACGCGACCCGCATGAAGACCAAAAAGAAGATCGCCGACGCGAAGAAGAAATAAAGGGGGATAAGCCCCCCCATCACGAATAAGAATTATTCGGTAGAAGCCGAAGGTTTTGATTTGGTAGCAGCTGCAGGTTTTGCGACAGAATCCGTTTTATAAAACCCAGATCCTTTAAAAACTACACCAACAGATGAATAGACCTTTCGAATTTCGCCCTTGCATTCAGGGCACTCGGTCAGTGGATCCTCAGAAAAACTCTGGAACGCCTCGAAGGCATGGTCGCAGGCGTTGCATAAGTATTGGTATGTAGGCAATGTGAGACCTTTCTCAAGAGGAGTATCTATACCTAAGTCTAAAGAAGTGAGACGATAGGCGCGAATCCATAGGATTCACAGGCGCAAAGGAGATGTACGTAATGAAGCGAATCACGGCCGTCGCTCTTATAACCGGGCTATTTCTGTGCAATCCGGTGACTGTATTCGCTAACACTCTTGTATCTACTACTCCTATTGCAGGCGCAACTCTTCAAAGCGCACCGAGTGCAGTAACTATCACGACTGAAATGACGCTGATGGATGATGGAAGCGAAGTTACTGTGACGGATCCAACTGGCGCTCGCGTAGATGACGGTGCACTTACTATCGATGCTGAAAGTGCTGTTGTTGGTTTGAAACAATTAGTCAAGACTGGCATTTACACAGTTAATTACTCCTTGCTTGCTGAAAACGATGTTCCACTTGTCGGGAGATTTACATTTATCTTTGCTGAGCCAACTGTTGTTGCGACGGTTGCGCCAGAACCAACTCAGACTCCAACGCCATCCGGAAATAATGCGGGAACTACTATTTTTGTTTTGGGACTATTGCTTGCAGCGCTTGTTGTCACTGTTGCACTTGCACGATATGCCCGAAAGATTTTTAAGGAAAGATGATTTTATTTACCACTGTAAACAAATCTTTATTGATTCTCTCTTCCTTTACCGCAGTAGGAGTTTTCCTGTCATTCGCCTTCCTATTGATTGAAAGCGAAGGTAAATTACAGAAAGCGGCAGAGAAGCTAAGGAAGATTGGTTTTTTGGCAGCTCTTTTGTGGGTCGGCACAAGCCTGTTCCAGATTATTCTTACACTTGCAAATATTTTGGACTCATCTTTTTCAGATGCACTTGAAACAACCACCTTAAGATCTTTTGTACTACAAGTTGATCTAGGTAGATTTCTCTTTGCTCAATTTATAATTGCAGTTGTCATAGTTCTTGCGGTGAGATTAGTGAGAACCGCGCTTCAGTCAATAATTGCACTGGCACTTGCACTCCTTGGATTGATTGCTCCCGTATTTCAAAGCCACTCAGCTTCTGCAGGATCGCACTCACTTGCGATCGGCTCCCTTGTTGTCCATGTAATTGCATTGGCTCTTTGGGTAGGAGGCGTAATTGCAATTATGTTGATTTCAGATCTCGATAAGGATGCAGCTCTTGCCCGCTTTAGTCAGCTTGCTTTGTGGGCTGCTATTGCCGTTGTTCTCAGTGGAGTTACCAACGCTTGGTCAAGGCTTAATTTTTCCGAAGCCTGGAGTACGGGCTATGCCTCATTAGTGGTTGCGAAAACCATTCTTACTGCCGTACTTATTGCAATTGGATTTATCAACCGTAAGTACCTCAAAAATGCGCAGGGTTCACACTCGCGATTCGTTATTCAACTTATTGCAGGTGAAGCTCTAGTAATGATTTCGACTTTAATTCTTGGTAGTTGGTTATCAAATACTCAACCACCATCTCGCACAGAGCTTGCAGTCGATCCTGCGATTTCAATAGTTGGGTTAGCTACACCGGCTGCTCCGACATTAACTCGGATCCTCACTGCGTATAACCCAGATGCGCTCGTGATTGCACTGCTCGTTATCCTCGTTGCTCTCTACATTAAAGGCGTGGCTGTTCTCAAGAAAAGAGGAGACTCTTGGCCTGTAGGAAGAACTATTGCATTTGCACTTGGTATCGCGACAATTGATTTTGCTACAAGTGGTGGTTTAGGTGTTTACGCACTTTTCTCTTTCCAGTATCACATGATGGCTCACATGATTCTTGGAATGGTTGCACCAATTGGATTAGTACTAGGTGCGCCAATTACATTGGCACTTCGTACACTTCCGCAAGGAAGAACCCCAACCGAGCGTGGTGTCCGTGGTTCGTTGCTTGCACTCTTGCACTCTAGATATTCTGCGATTCTCACCAATCCGGTTGTTGCCCTAGCGCTTTTTGACGGATCTCTCTTCGTTCTCTATTTCACAGATCTGTTTGGAAACTTGATGCAAAGTCATGCGGGCCACCTATTCATGAATGTCCATTTCTTACTTGCAGGCTTCCTCTTCTTCCATGTAATTATTGGAATAGATCCAAATCCACGCCGGATTCCTCACTTAGTTCGAATCGTGATGCTATTTGCTGCGATGAGCATTCACGCATTCTTTGCAATTGCCCTACTGTCGACTTCAACGTTGATTGATAATGGCTATTACCAAACCATTAATACTCCGTGGGTTACGGACTTATTGGCAGACCAACATGCAGCGGGTTCGATAGCGTGGGGATTGGGTGAAGTTCCCATAATTTTGGCTCTGACTGCCACATTCATACAGTGGATGCGCGATGATTCTCGCGAAGCCAAGCGCATTGATCGCAATGAATCACGTATGGCGGCCATGGGTGAACCTGATGATCTTGCCCAATACAATAATTATCTGAGTCAGTTGCAACGTCGTGACGAGAAAGAGGGAAGACAGTGAGTCTCGAGAATATTTTTGCTCTCCCTTCAGAATACAACGATCTTCGCGAGAGTGTTCGTGCACTATCTGATAACGAGATTGCACCCTTTGCTCATGCAGTTGACGAAGAGCACCGATACCCGCAAGAAGCACACAACGCGCTAGCAAAAGCAGGACTATTTGCTGCTCACGTGCCTACAGAATTTGGCGGCGATGGTGCGGATGCACTTGCAACGTGCATCATCATTGAAGAAGTTGCCCGGGTATGTGCTTCGTCCTCACTCATACCCGCTGTCAATAAACTGGGATCGCTGCCTCTCATCCTTGGTGGAAATAAAGAGCAGAAAGAACGCTGGCTTCGCCCACTTGCTCAAGGCAAAGGATTCTCTTACTGCCTCTCTGAATCAGAGGCAGGGTCAGATGCATCTGCACTGAAAACTAAAGCTGAACGCAAAGGCGATGGTTGGATAATCAATGGCAGTAAGAAGTGGATTTCAAATGCAGGCGAATCCGAGTTTTATACAGTCATCGCACAAACTGATTCTTCTCTAGGATCTAAAGGAATAACAGCATTCGTTCTCGAAAAATCTGACTCTGGAGTTTCATTTGGAAGCCCTGAGAAGAAGATGGGCTTTCGTGGTTCACCGACCCGTGAAGTGTATTTCGACAATGTAGAAATTTCTGACAATCGCAGAATTAGTGAAGTTGGAAAAGGTTTCGCATTAGCGATGGACACTCTTGATCACACCCGTATTACGATTGCAGCACAGGCACTTGGAATCGCACAAGGAGCTTTTGAAGTAGCAAAAAAGTATTCGCATGAACGCAAGCAGTTTGGTAAAGAGATTTTCGATTTCCAAGGGGTGCAGTTTATGTTGGCAGACATGGCAATAAGCATCGAAGCTGCCCGCCAACTTACCTACGCAGCTGCTGCAAAGAGTGAACGAGGCGATAAAGACTTACGTTTCTTCTCTGCTGCAAGCAAGACTTATGCAACTGATGTCGCAATGCAAGTAACCACCGACGCCGTGCAAGTTCTTGGTGGATACGGGTATGTCTCTGATTATCCTGTCGAGCGCATGATGCGAGATGCAAAACTTACTCAAATATACGAGGGTACTAATCAGATTCAACGAATCGTGATTGCGCGTAATCTTCCTTAAATTGCAACAATCAATTCTTAAAGCGAATCACAAGATCTGGGGTAGCTGCTGCATTTAATGGAATATCCCACGGCTCTCGCGGCAAGTCTTCACTAGAAATTTCATCCGGGTGAATTAACCCGATTGACCATGCGCGCAAATGTGGAAGAGCTCGGTCATAGTAACCGCCGCCTTGACCAAGCCTGAAGCCACTTCTATCAATGCGCAGGGCAGGAACGATTACAAGATCAATGATTGAAAGATCAGAAATTGGATTTCCTGTAGGTTCCTTTATTTTTTTCTTGGTTGAAAGTGAATCAAGTGCCCCATCCCATGCAATCCATTCAAGTCCGTTTTGAGTAACCTTGGGAAGGACAAGTGTTTTCTTTTCTTGGATTAACTTGGCATTGAGTAATGAAGTGTCTGGCTCATGGTTATAAGAAACATAACTTGCAATTACTTGGGCGTTGACAAATTCAGGAGCCTCTGCAAGATATTCAAAAGAGTGTTCTAAGTAACGTTCTGTGCGCTCACGACGGTACCGGGTACGTAGTTCAACTTTTTCGTTGCTGCTACCCATTGAAATCCCCTAGAAAATAGCGTCGTACAAGTAAGGTTAGCGATTATGTCAGAACGTGCGCGTGTAGATGAAGTATTGACCTCACTACTCGAACTTTGCCGCCCGCTCGAACCTTTCGATATGCCTTTACTTGATGCCCATGATGCAACTCTCGCTGAAGATGTTTATGCTGGCGAACGATTGGTGATGAAAGCCGGAAGCAGGATTCGCTCAACGCAAATTGGTCTTGCGGCATCTATCGGACTTGATCACTTGCCTACTCGTCCACATCCGCGCGTAGTTGTTATCTCCGCAGGTCCAGATCTCGTCGAACCTGGCATCCCCTTAAAACCCGAAGAAGAGTATGAAACTAACTCGTGGCTGCTAACAACAGCTGTTCGTGAAGTAGGCGCTGTTGCATATCGCGTTCACTCAATTCCGGATGATGAGAACCAGCTTCAAAGCGTAATTGAAGACCAACTCGTGCGGGCAGATCTCATAATTATTAGTGGCGAACGACATGATGATTCATTTGATTTGATTACCAGAACTCTCGAGAAAATGGGAGAAATTAAGACCGTTGAGATTTCAATTGAATCAAGTGGAAGACATAACTTTGGAACAATCGGGCCCGACAAGACCCCAGTTGTCACACTACCTGGAGACCCAATCGCTGCATATATCTCATTTGAGTTATTGGTACGTCCAATGATTCGTACCATGTTAGGAACTGCAACCATTCACCGCCCTTCACTAAAGGCAAAACTGGAGAAAGCAGTTACTTCAAAAAGTGGAGTCCGTTCATATGTACGCGCAATACTGAGTGAAGATGGAAAATCTGTAACTCCACTGAGTTCTCAAGATGAGCAAGCCACACTTTCAGATGCCAACTCACTCATTGCCGTTGGAGAAAATGACACCAAACTTTCAGCTGGCGAGGTTGTCACTGTTGTAGTTCTAGAGCGTCGCTATATCTAAGGCGCTCTCGATGTCGCCCACTGTGTTACGCGGAACTGAAATAATCTTGCGCCCTATGCGCTACCGAGATCGTAAGCAATGGAATCGAGTCCGCGCAGAAAATAGGGAATGGCTCACACCATGGGAGGCGACGCTTCCAAAGATTCCTGTTGGAAATCCGGCCTATGAAAGTGGCGACCCTAGACCTACTTTTTTTGAAATGACCAGAAATCTGAAGCAAGAGGCTAAAGCTGGTCGCTCATACTCATTACTTATTTGGAAGGATGCGAATCTCGTTGGCCAAATCACCATGGGCGGTGTCATTTACGGGGCGATGCGAGGGGCACATATTGGGTATTGGATTGATCGCAACTTTGCTAATCGCGGATTTACAACGGAGGCAGTGAAACTTGTATCAGAGTTTGGGTTTCATGAACTTGGGCTTCATAGAATTGAAATAAATGTGCGTCCTGAAAATGATGCTTCTTGCAGAGTTGCCGAGAAGGCTGGATTTGAATTTGAGGGCTTCAGAAAAGGCTATTTACATATCGATGGGGCTTGGCGAGACCATAAGTGTTTTG
>WLPI01000043.1 GCA_009698845.1 Actinomycetota bacterium | reverse complement strand
TCAGATTACCTGAAGCGCTTTCATTGGTGAAATCCGTGCGTATTTCGAACGGATTACTGCGCATGTACTAGTAGCGGAGGCGGGATTTGAACCCACGACACAGCGATTATGAGCCGCTTGCTCTACCAAGCTGAGCTACCCCGCCAAGGGAGTGCATATACATATCTCTTGGTCTTATTAAATTGTGTAGAACTTTTTGTGCGAGCCCCCCACCAGAATCGAACTGGTGACCTTTTCCTTACCATGGAAACGCTCTACCGACTGAGCTAGGGGGGCAGTGGTAGAGAGAGAAGTCTAGGGCTTAAGGCTCAAAGTGAAAAATTCAGAGATTACAACGCAGGATCTAAGGCTATTTTGCCAACAGTTCCTCGTGCAAGCATCGAACGATGAGCACTAGCTGCTTCACTTAATGGATATGTGGCTCCAATGATTGGCTTGAGCTTTCCATCAATAACTAACTTAAACAGTTCGTCAATGACATCGTTCATCATTTCTTTTTTGCCGAAACAATTTGATAACCAGAAGCCTGAAACTGTTTTAGAGCCATGCATCAGCGCACCCGGATGAATTGGTGTGGGCGCAGTTCGGGAAGCCATTCCAAAGGTAATCAACTTTCCGAATGAAGTGAGTGCGAGCAAGCTCTGATCGAAAGTGGTTCCACCAACCATTTCCAAAATGAGATCAACGCCTTTGCCGCCATTTGCTTCGCGAATTGCCTTTGATAGTTCTGCACTTTTTGCATCTAAGACAGCATCGGCGCCAAGTGATTTTGCCAGCTTAGATTTTTCATCTGATGAAGTCACAGCAATTACTTTTGCACGCCAAAGCTTCGCTAACTGAATAGCAATTGTTCCAACGCCCCCTGCCGCAGCGTGAACGACAACAGATTGACCTTTTTCTATGTGACCCATTGTCTTGAGCAAGTGCCACGCCGTTGAACCTTGAACCAACATACATAAAGCCTGTTGATCTGTAACTCCATCCGGAATCGCAATCAGTGCAGCTTTATTCACTGTTGCTTTCTGGGCATAACCACCTGATGAAGCACTCGCAAGATATCGCTTGCCTTCAAAGATTCCAGTGACTTCGAGACCAGGAATCATCGGTAGTGTTTGTGGTGAAAGGTAACTATTTTCAGTTTGGTGAGTATCTGCATAGTTGATTCCTATTGCAGTAACGTCTAATAAAACTTCATCTGCTGAAGGCACTGGATCTGCTAGTTCAACTAGGTTCATCACCTCTGGTCCCCCAAAGGCAGTTATATGTATTGCCTTCATCGGTTGCAATTACAACGCTGATTCACTGGAACATCATGGAGTGCATCTTCAATATGTTCCCCACAGCCTTGCCACGTTGGTTTTCCGCAAGTTTTGCATTGGACTTTGCTACACATATCTCCTCCTAGAAGTATTTCCTAAAAACTTTCTTAATCCTATTCCAAATAGGGCTGGTTTGCTTCAGCGGAGAAATCTTCATGACTTTATCTTTTGCCGGTTCATCAGGGGTGATCACGTCCGTTAATGCGGGCGAATTTTGATCGAGTGAATCAGCGATGATTCCAATGTTTGCAACAATCGAAAGTCCCCGAACAATCTGTTCTTGATCAACATCTTGTCCATCTTCAATAAGAGTCTCGGCAAGTGCTGACCCTGCTTCGCGAACATCATCTGTGGGCGTTGGGCCGAAATCCGAAATATCATCTGGCAATTCGATATGTGACGAAATTGCATAACTCGCAGCAGATAGTGCGACTGCAATCTGTTTCTTTGTCGAATCTGCAATTCCACCTTCAACTGCAGAATCAAATAGTGTCCGAGCAATTGTGCGAACCTGAACCAATGTGTGTTCGGCAGCAATCCCTTCAATGTAGATTTCTTCTGCTTCATCTTTTTCAGCAGTTGGAAACCAACGTGCGTGACTTCTAGCTTCAACTGACTGCGCACGAATTGCTGGAACCTCTTCTACTAGCAATCTTGCTCGAGCCAACCAACGTCCCGCATCTTTTTGCGTGTATCCGGCAGCCACGCCTTCGGACATTTCTGCCATAAGCGCTGCAGCTTTTGTACTGACGTTTTTGATTTGAATTCGCGCACGACCCACCGGGGTATTCGGATGCGAGAAGTAAGAGAAGAAAATCGCAATTGCTGCACCGATAAGAGTAGAGCCCAGTCTGCTTTCAGCAGTGCTCTCTGAGATTCCAGGGCCAATAACAATTAACGCAGTAACAGGAACGTTGACCGAAGCAACCTCTCCTAAGTGCAGAGCACGTGCAATTACGGCGCAGAGAATAATCGTGGTTGCAACTGCTAAGAATCCAAAATTAAATAGGGACACTGTTAATAGAGCAATACCTGCGCCAATTGCAGTACCGACAATTTGACCAAAACCTTCACGGACTGATTTGTGCAGTGAAATGCGAATGCTGAGCGTGCAGACAATTGCCGCAACTACGCCACCATTATTTATCAGTTGGTCGCCAACAAACCACGATACGCCGCCAGCAATACCGGAGACCAAAATCTGGCGAACCCAATTCTTTCGGTTCCTAAACAAGTTGATGAATTTTCTAAACATTAGACCTGAGTTTACGCCTTTAAAGTCAGATTAAGATGGTGCCATGACACCTACAGCCCCGACCAATGATGAGATCCGCAATCTTTTGCTCTCGACCAGAACCATCGCCATTGTTGGGGTTTCGGCAAATTCCGATAAAGCCAGCAATCATGTTGCCCGCTACCTTCAGGGAAAAACACAATACGAGCTATTTTTTGTCAATCCGGCTGCTGATGAAATCCTCGGTCAAAAAGTCTATAAATCACTGGGTGAAATTGAGAAAGAGATAGATCTTGTAGATGTCTTTCGTAAACCAGATGATTGCTTAGCGGTACTTGATGAAGCCATCGCTATAAATGCAAAGGCAATCTGGCTCCAATTAGGAATATCAGTTCCCGAGGTTGCAACTCAAGGAGAAGCAGCGGGGTTAACAGTTGTAATGGACCGCTGCATCAAGGTGGACCACGCCAACTTACTTCATTAACTACTTAGGAATACGTAGACCCTGCATCCCGCCATCAACAGTCAAAGATGCCGCGGTTGTTGAACCTTGAAGTGGACTAGCTAAGTAGCACAGTGCGCGTGCAACTTCTTCAGCGCTCACAAGTCTTCCCAGTGGCTGACGTGCTTCAAGTGCTTTGCGCTCTGCGGCAGGATCTGCTGACTGGGCCAATAAACGTTGCACCCAAGGAGTATCTGCAGTTCCCGGATTTACACAGTTAACGCGGACGCCGTCAACAATATGGTCATTTGCCATTGCCATTGTCAAAGATAGAACTGCGCCCTTGCTTGCGCTGTATAGAGCGCGCTTTGGAATTCCAGCTGTCGCTGCAACAGAACATACATTTGTAATAGATGCACACTTGCTCTTACGAAGCAATGGAAGTGATGCACGAACTGTGCGCACAATGCCAACAACGTTAACGTTCATGACTTTGGCCCATTCTTCAGATGGGTTTGCTTCAACTGTTCCAATTGCACTGATTGCCGCACTATTGATGAGAATGTCTAGCGAAGAAATATTTGCAAAGGCAGCTGCAACGGATGCATCATCACCGACATCACACTGAAGCCACGTTCCATGTTCAGCAATTCCACCTTCGGCAATATCGAGTCCATAAACCTTTGCGCCACCATCTGCCAGAATCTTTAGTGTTGCTAGACCGATTCCTGAACCCGCTCCAGTTACTGCAGCGGTAAGACCTTTGAATTCAGATGTCATGTGTTTACCCATTCTTTTCCGGTAGGGAATGTGAAGTCTGCAATCGATTGAGCAAACATTTCTCCGCCAGCACCTGGTTCAGTTGGAGGCATGTAATGCGCATTTCGAATACTAGTTGGAACAACAAAGTGCTCGTGCAAGTGATCGACGAATTCCACAACACGATCAGGATGATGACCGGTTACGGCAACTGCATCAAACATTGCTAGGTGCTGAACTAATTCACAGAGCCCGACTCCACCAGCATGTGGGCAGACTGGAATGCCGAACTTAGCCGCCATCAATATGTTTGCGATGTTTTCATTTACGCCTGCAACACGAGTGGCATCAATTTGCATAAATGAAAATGATTTAGCTTGCAACATCTGCTTGAAAAGTATGCGGTTCATACCATGTTCACCAGTTGCAACTCGAACCGGAGCAATCGCCTTGGCAATTGCAGCATGTCCCAAGACATCGTCAGGATTTGTAGGTTCTTCAACCCAATGAAGATTTACATCTCCAATTCCCTTAATCCACTCGATTGCTTGGTTTACATCCCACACTTGATTTGCATCAATAGAGATCTTGATATCAGGGCCTACGGCTTCGCGTGCAAGTCTTAATCTGCGCTTGTCATCTTCAAGGGAACCACCACACTTGAGTTTGATGAGTTTGTATCCATCTGCAACAGCTTCCTTTGCAAGACGAACCATCTTTTCATCTGTGTATCCAAGCCACCCCGGAGTAGTTGTATATGCGGGAAGACCTTCCGCATGTAACTTTGCTTCGTTCGCTGCACGCTGTGGAACAGCTTTACGCAAAATCTCTAAAGCCTCGTCTTTGGTGAGCGCATCAGTGATGTAACGGAAATCTACGAGTTCAACAATTTCTTCAGGAGATAAATCTGAAAGGAATTTCCATAATGGTTTCTTTGCATGCTTTGTTACCAAATCCCATGCCGCTGTGATGACAGCACCGGCTGCCATTTGCGTAACCCCTTTTTCGGGCCCTAACCAACGGATTTGTGAATCGCGCACCAAGCTTCGTGCAAAATCTCCCATGCTCTTTGAAAGATCATCTAAGTCGCGACCTACTGCATAGGGTGCAAGTTGCTCAATGGTTTGGCACTGCAAATCATTTCCACGGCCACATGTAAATACAAAACCGTGTCCTTGTAAATTGGGATCATCGGTTTCTAATATAACTAGTGCAGCCGAATAATCTGGTTCCTTATTCATTGCATCTGACCCATCTAGCCCACGTGATGTTGGGAAACGGACATCGACAGTTTTGAAACCAGTAATCTTCGGCATCATCATCCTTCTAAATTCATTTGATTGATTTTGAGTATTCGCTTGGACCGAAAAATCATATATGATGAATTTATGGCGCGATACAGCGAAAAAGTGAAGTTAAAACGATCAGACCTGCAAGTCACCCGCATGAGTTTGGGAACAGCTCCACTTGGTGGCCTCTTTGCATCCGTCAGCGACAAAGATGGAGATGAGCTTCTCAATGGCGCACTTGATTTAGGTATTAACTACTTTGACACCGCTCCACAATATGGACATGGCATCGCTGAGAAGCGAGTTGGTAAAGCACTACGCAACGCAAAAGTCCCCTTCATTATTGAAACAAAGGTTGGTCGAGTTCTGAAGCATGTTGAAGGGGTGGAGCCAGAGAAATGGTTCCCTGATGCGCCCCGCGATATCGTCCCTGTCTACGATTATTCAAAAGAGGGAATCAAGCGCTCCTTCGAAGAAAGCTTAGAACGATTGGGATTGCCACACATTGATATTGTATTGATGCACGATGCAGAAGATTACATTCCAGAAGCAATTGAAAATGCATTTCCAGTTCTTGCAGATCTCAAGCGACAAGGACTCATCAAAGCAATCGGTCTTGGAATGAATTATGTCGAACCAGCGCTAGAAATTATGCGTGAAACTGAATTAGATATTGCACTCATTGCTGGTCGTTACACACTGCTAGATCAAATCGCTCAAGAAGAGCTTTTCCCATACGCACTCGAGCACAATATTGATATCTCTATGGGTGGAGTTCTGAACTCTGGAGTCCTTGCTAATCCTGTTGCGGGTGCAACATATAACTATCTTCCTGCCTCCGATGAAATCATCGCTCGAGCCAAGAAAATTTGTGACTTCTTGAAAGAGCGCAACGTGCCACTTATTGCAGCGGCTGTTCAATTTCCGATGCGTCATCCTGCTGTGACCTCGGTTGTAACTGGCCCAAGAAATGCTAGCGAGTTACAAACATATGCGGATAGTTTCGATTTCCCTATTCCCGAAAGTGTTTGGGTCGACCTTGAGAACTCTGGTTTAGTCGAAAGAATGAAGGTCTAAAAAGTGAGGCGAATTGGCCAAGTCATCGGAATAAAGCCTGATGAAATCGAAGAGTACGAGCGACTTCACGCGAATGCGTGGCCAACAATTCTGGCAACGATTAAGAAAGCTAACATTCAGAACTACACAATATTTAGGTACGAACATCTACTCTTTGCCTACATGGAGTACACGGGTACCGACTACAATGCAGATATGGCGATGATTGCCGAAGATCCTGAAACTCAGCGTTGGTGGAAGATAACTGACGCAATGCAAGCACAAGTTCCCGAAGCTCGTGAAGGCGAGTGGTGGCACACAATTCCCGAAAACTTCCACGTCGACTAATCTGGAGAATAATGAAATTTTCAATTCTGAATACAGCTGCTAACGCTTATCAATTCGCGGTTACAGAGAATGGAAAGCATTCGTCGGTTGCAGGTATCCCAACCCTAACTGAAGCTTTTCATCTCACACTTGCTGAGCTTAAGGATGCAGTCGCAAAGCCAAGTGGTGAAGTGAAGGGCGAGCTTGCTGCACCTATCGCGCCTGAAATTGAACTCTGGGGTGCCGGAGTTACCTACCTTCGTTCACGCGATGCCCGTAAAGAAGAATCTGGTGTTCCAGATGTGTATCAAAGAGTGTACGAAGCAGATCGACCAGAACTGTTCTTCAAATCTACAGCAGTTCGCGCACGTGGAACTGGAGCAAAAATTGGTATCCGTTACGACTGCGCTGCTTCCGTGCCTGAACCAGAGGTAGCGCTCTTCATTAACAAGTATCGCGAAATCATTGGGTACGGAATTTGTAACGATGTCACTTCGCGCACAATTGAAGGTGAAAATCCGCTCTATCTTTCACAGGCAAAGATTTATATTGGGTCAACTTCACTAGGTCCAGATATCACTCCTGCGTGGCTTGCACCAAGTGCGCAAGAGATGATTATCAAGGCGAAGATTCTTCGTGGCGCTGCTACTACATGGGAAGCGCAAACTTCTCTGGGGCAACTCAATCGCACACTTGAAGACCTTATTGAATACTTATTCCGTTGCCAAGACTTCCCTCATGGCGTAATTCTTTCTACAGGCACGGGAATTGTTCCACCATTGGATATCGCTCTTGAGGCTGGCGACATAGTTGAAATTGATGTGGCAGGTGTTGGTGTTCTTTCAAATACTGTAGAAGTTATTCCTGAAAGAGTTAAATAGATGACAGAACTTAAGGTATGGACGCAATGGTCTGACCTGAAAGTTCCAGCAGGGGTCACTTTGCTTTCTCCGGCAAACTTCCCTTTGGATACTTCAGATTTATCACAGGTTGATTTCTACGTACCTACATATATGACTGGAGCAAAAGGGCTTTCTTATGTAAGCAAGATGAATAACTTAAAAGTTCTCCAGATGCCAAATGCAGGTTATGAAGATGCGCTGGCTCATCTGCGTCCTGGGCTAACTCTGTGTAATGCAACAGGTGTACATGATGCATCAACCGCTGAACTCGCAGTTGGTCTTGCGATTGCTTCCCGCCGGGGATTTCCAGAGTTTTTAAAGGACCAATTCGATGGGGTCTGGAACCACCGCCGTTTTCCCGCCCTTTCAGATAGCAAGGTAGGAATAGTGGGATTCGGTTCTATTGGTAAAGAAATTGCAAAGAAACTATCCGTATTCGACGTCACCATAACCGCATTTACTCAATCCGGAAGAGATGGATCACTGACTGTTGATCAGCTAGATGCCCATCTTCCACAATTTGATATCGTGATTTTGATACTTCCCCTCACTGATTCATCGCGCCACATGTTCGATGCTGCTCGACTTTCGAAAATGAAAGATGGTGCGTTGCTCGTAAACATGGCCCGTGGTCCTGTAGTTGTTACGGATGCATTGGTATCTGAGTTAAATTCACGTCGCATTTTTGCTGCACTCGATGTCACCGATCCAGAACCTCTGCCTGAAGGTCATCCTTTGTGGAAAGCTCCAAACTTATTGCTCGTTCCCCACGTTGGAGGAAATACCGAAGCTTTCGAACCGCGAGGTCGAGCACTTGTTGAATCTCAGTTGGCTTTGCTCGCTTCTGGAAAACCACTTGAACATGTAGTTGCTCAAGGCTAGATTTTTAGAATGAAAATTGACTCGCACCATCACCTTTGGGATTTATCCATTCGTCCGCAATCATGGATGGTCGGCGAGAATATGGATCCAGTTCGTCGTAACTTTGACGTCAATGACCTTCGAGAAGCAATTGCAGGGACTGGAATTGAGAAAACAATCCTTGTACATGCCACCACCACTCATGAAGAAACCTATGAAATGTTGGAGTTGGCTCAAAAAGATTCACTGATCATTGGTGTTGTTGGCTGGCTACAAATAGATTCGCCACTAGCGATAGCAGAGTGCGAAAAGTATTTAGCTGCCCCTGGTGGCAGTTACCTAAAGGGTATTCGCGATGTAGCGCAAGATCTTCCAGATTCGCAGTACTTGGCAAAACCACAGTCAATTGCGACGGTGCAACAATTAGGAAGGATGGGTTTGGTCTACGATATTTTGACTAAGACGCCAGAACTTCAGGCAGGTATTGATTTAGTACGCGCTTGCCCCGATGTTCAATTTGTTCTTGACCACATTTCAAAACCATATATTTCTCGACAAGAGCTCGAGCCATGGAAATCATTAATAACTGAACTTGCAAAATTCGAAAATGTGTCGTGCAAGATTTCTGGCATGGTTACAGAAGCTAACTGGAATGTTTGGGAAACCTCCGACTTTGTTCCTTACGTTGATCACATCATCGAAAGTTTTACACCACAAAGAATTATGTTCGGCTCAGATTGGCCCGTTGCACTACTGGCTACAGAAAGCTATGCAGATGTGGTGAATCTCGCGGAAAAAGTCACATCACAATTGAGCGTCAGCGAAAAGCTCTCATTCTGGAGTGGCCAGGCAAGTCGTGCGTACAAGGTAACGAATCAATAACAATCACTGTAATTGGCCTGAAATGGGCCATTAAATCTTGCGAGTGCTCAGGGCAACCGCCTAGATTACGACCACAGCAATTCGGCTGCTTTTGAAGGGAAACACATGAAGAAAGGTCTATTTTCAGTAGCTGCAGTAGCAGCACTGGCACTAGTAGCTGGCGTTAGCGCTCCAGTACAAGCTGCAGACAAGACTCTTAAGATCGAATTGATCTCAAAGGGCGAAACTCACCAATTTTGGCAGGCAGTAAAGAAGGGTGCTCAAGATCAAGCTAAGAAGATGAACGCAGAAATTAACTTCGTCGGACCAGCAGCAGAAACAATGATCGACAAGCAGCTTGAAATGCTTGATACAGCAATTGCAAAGAAGCCAGATGCAATCGGTTACGCAGCACTTGGTACAACACAGTCACTTCCAAAGCTTAAGGCAGCACATGATGCAGGAATTCCTGTGTACATGTTCGATACAGCTGCAAGCTGTGAGGGTGGAGTACCTAAGCTAGGTGTAGATTCAGATTGCGCACTTGGCGTTGCATACACAAACAGCACAGCTGCAGGTTCACTTGCTGCCGACAAGATGTCTGCACTCCTTGGCGGCAAGGGTAAGGTCCTAGTTGTTGGTCACTCACAGACAAACCAGACTGGTATTGATCGCGCAAACGGATTTACAAACCGCATTAAGGCTAAGCACAAGGGCATCAAGCTCCTCACAGTTCAGTACGCTGAAGGTGGAGACGCTCTTAAGGCTCAGGAAATCGTAAGCGCAGCACTTGTTGCTAACAAAGACCTCAAGGGTATCTACGGAACTAACGAAGGCGTTTCAATCGGAGCTGGCCAGGCATTCAAGGCAGCTAAGTTGAAGAACGGCGCAGTTAAGTTGATCGGCTTCGACTCAG
>WLPI01000042.1 GCA_009698845.1 Actinomycetota bacterium | reverse complement strand
TTAGGCCGCAAATTTCTCGATGCTGGCGCCAGTGTTGCAATCGCAACTGATTGCAATCCGGGTTCAAGCTTCACAACATCGATGCCCTTCTGTATCGCAGCAGCCGTTTCGCTTCTTGGTTTTACAGTGGAGGAAGCGGTGCGCGCAGCGACTCTCGGTGGCGCACAAGCGCTCGGGCGCGAAGATATCGGGCGTGTAAGTGTCGGTGCTCGTGCAGATTTCGCACTTCTATCGACACCGTCTTATATTCACTTGGCCTATCGACCTGGCGTAAACATAGTTTCAAAAACCTACAAAGCAGGAATGGCAGTGACGCAATGGCAAAAGTAACAATCTCAACATCGGGAATTACATTCAAAGATGTAGTGGCCATAGCTCGCCAAGATTCCCTTGTAGAAATCTCACAAGAGTCATTGACTGCCATGCAAAAATCACGTGACCATGTAGAAGGACTTGCTGCAAGTGAAACTCCTGTCTACGGAATCTCCACAGGTTTTGGTGCACTCGCCAACAGGCATGTCTCTCAAGAGTTACGCACGCAACTTCAGAGATCTCTGATTCGCTCGCATGCGGCAGGCATTGGTGCGCCAGTTGAACGCGAAGTCGTGCGTGCACTCATTGCGCTCCGATTGAAGACTTTATGTTCAGGTAAAACTGGTGTTCGACCAGTCGTTGCTCAAACCATGGCCGCACTTCTGAACGCAGGTATCACTCCCCTGGTTCGGGAATTTGGATCGCTGGGTTGCAGTGGAGACTTGGCACCGCTTGCGCATTGTGCACTTGTGCTCATGGGCGAGGGTGAAGCGTTTGATAAAAATGGAATACAAAGACCAGTCGCTGAACTACTGCAGGAAGCGGGGATTACACCAGTATTACTTGCAGAAAAAGAGGGCCTCGCGCTGATTAATGGCACAGATGGAATGCTAGGAATGCTCATTCTTGCTCTCGCCGATTTAGAAACTCTTGTGGATTCTGCAGATGTTGTTGCAGCCATGAGCGTTGAAGGACTGCTTGGAACAGACCGCGTGTTTATTCCAGAACTTCATGCACCTTTACGCTCTCATCCAGGACAAGCAAAGAGCGCGGCAATAATGCTGGCCACTCTAAAAGGCTCAGGCATCGTTGCTTCCCATCTTCATGACGATGATCGCGTGCAAGATGCTTATTCATTGCGATGCGCACCGCAAGTTGCTGGTGCTGTCAGAGACACAATTGAATACGCATCAACTGTTGCATCCCGCGAACTCGCAGCTGTCATCGATAACCCAGTTGTCCTCGAAGACGGGCGAATTTCTTCTAATGGAAACTTCCATGGCGCACCTGTCGCCTATGTTTTAGATTTCTTGGCAATTGCAGTTGCAGACCTTGGAAGTATTTCTGAGAGACGAACAGATAGAGCACTTGATAAGAATAGAAATGCTGGCCTACCGCCATTTCTTGCAGACGATCCAGGTGTTGATTCAGGACTCATGATCGCGCAATACACACAAGCCGCACTAGTCAGTGAGAATAAACGGCTTGCTTCGCCTGCCAGCGTTGATTCGATTCCATCCTCTGCCATGCAAGAAGATCACGTATCTATGGGATGGTCTGCAGCGCGCAAGTTACGAACCGCGGTCACAAACCTTACGCACATCATCGCAATTGAACTTGTAACTGCATCACGCGCAATTGAGTTAAGAGCACCACTTACGCCGAGCCCAGTATCAGCAAAAGTAATTAGTTCGCTACGAAAGTCAGTACCTGGACCAGGTGCTGATCGATATCTCTCCCCTGAACTTATGGCCGCATCAGAATTCGTTGCCTCTGGAAAAGTTATGAGTGCGACTCAATAAAAATGCGAGAGTTTTCAAAGATAATCTCGGCGTCGTAATCCATAGTCGCTACGTGATAACTATTGACTAACTCAATCCGATGCTTCTCCCGAGAGTTGATTCCTTTCATCACTATCTCTGTATTTGATACTGGCAGCGTATGGTCTTCAACGCTATGAAAAAGTTGAACCGGAGCAGTGACATCATGCAATCTCTTTCGTGTGTAATGCAGCATTTTTAATAGCTGATAAACGCCCACTGCTGGCAGGAAGTCATAGCCATATTCGGTGACTCCCGGCTTTTTAATGTCATCTCCTACAGAATCACGGAACTTTTGAAAACGAGAAATTACCCAGGCAAGTTGATGTGGAACAAATTTCACATGGATCATTGGGTTGACGAGAATAATCCCGGCCAATTGACGTGAATACCGGGTGGCAATATTTAGAGCAGTTCCGCCACCCATAGAAAGTCCGCAGATGAATACTTTGTCGCAACTCTGCAAAAGTAAGTTGAGTTCACTTTCTACTTTCGCCGGCCACTCTTGCCACTTCACCAGGTTGAGATCATTCGGCGTTGTTCCATGTCCGGGCAGAAGCGGGACCATGACTGTGTATCCATGCCCATTAAGAAACTGCGCCCAAGGACGCATAGAAGCTGGAGAACCAGTGAATCCATGAACGAGTAGAACGCCGATGCGTTTATTTGCGCCTTTACCTTCAGCGCGCCAATCGCTGATCAATTCTTTCGGTGCAGTCTCAACGCTCATAGTGAAATGTTATTCCTTAAGTATTGTCCGAGCAATCATCTACTCTAGCGTGTATGAGCGATGCGACTTGGCAGAGTACTTTCCAAGAATTAGGGCGCTCGCTTGCAGAAACCATTTTCGTTGTTATCGATTTAGAAACTACAGGTGGAGCGCCGCATCTGGGTGCAAATATCACAGAGATAGGCGCGGTTAAAGTTAAGGGCGGTCAAACTCTCGGTGAATTTAAAAGTTTTGTAAATCCAGGACATCCGATTCCCGGATACATCACCGAACTCACTGGAATAACGGACGAGATGATTTATGAAGCACCACTGATCCACTCGATCTTTCCAACGCTCCTTGAATTCTTAGGTCATCACGAAAGTACAGTCCTCGTTGCTCAGAATGCACCTTTTGATCTCTCCTTCTTAAAAGCTGCAGCACGAGAAGGCGGTTTCCCATGGCCTGCATACCTAGTGCTGGATACAGCAATCATCGCCCGAAAAGTTTTATCTCGCGATGAGGTACCGAACTGCAAACTTTCGACCTTGGCCGAATTTTTCGGCACGCACACAACTCCAAACCATCGGGCGTTAGATGATGCACGAGCGACAGTCGATGTATTCCACGGTCTTCTTGAGAGATTGGGAAGTCTGGATGTCTACACCCTTGAAGAGTTAATGAACTTTGGAAAGAAAGTTAAGAAGCAGAAATCTGCTGAGTTAACTCAACCCAACGCGATAAAAGAGTAGTTGCTGCACCAGAATCAACAGCTGCAGTTGCGCGCTTCAGGCCAGCTGTAAGACGAACCTTAATATCCGAATCTAAGTCGCCTTCAAATGCTGCGATTGCAGCCGCAGCATTGAGCAGAACTGCATCACGTGGTGCACCACGTTCTCCAGCCAAAATGGCCCGACTAATGCGGGCATTTTCCTGCGCATCTCCGCCAACTATTGCCTCGAGCGGCGCATTATCCAGACCGAAATCTTTCGCATCAATTCGATCGCTAGAAATTTCGTCATTACCAATAGAAAGAATTGATGTTGTGGTGGCGAGGGTTATCTCATCAAGTCCGTCATCACCACGGAATACAAATCCATCACAACCCTTTGATGCGAGTACTTGGGCCATCACTAAATGCATTCGATCATTTGCAACACCAATCGCAGCTGCCTTTGGCTTTGCGGGGTTAGACAAGGGACCAAGAATGTTAAAGATTGTTGCAACACCAAGCTCTTTGCGAGCCGGTGCTGCAAAGCGCATCGATGGATGAAAAATCGGTGCAAAGCAGAAACCGATTCCAAGTTCTCGCACGGTTTGTTCAACGCCTTTCCCATCTAGGCCAGGCACCACACCCAGAGCTTCTAGAAAATCTGATGCTCCAGATTTTGAAGAGACCGCCCGACTTCCATGCTTCACAACTCGTGCCCCGGCTGCTGCCGTAATAATTGCAGCCGTTGTTGAAATATTTATTGTGTGTGCGCCATCGCCGCCTGTACCTACGGTGTCTACAGCTCTCTCGGAAACATTAATGGGGGCACTGTGCTCGTACATCTCGGCTACCAGAGCGCCAACCTCTTCAGCAGTTTCGCCCTTCTCTTTGAGCGCGAGAAGAAATTCTTTAATGCCTTCAGTATTTGCAGAGCCAGATAAAATTTCACGCATCACACTTTGAATTTCAAATGGTTCAAGATCTAGACCTGACTGAATCTTGCTGATGCAGGCACTCCAAGTCGGAGTATTTTCAGCCATCACCTAAGTTTCCGAGCCTTATTGCGTAGATAAAGAAGCTGTACGGGTGCGCAATAATTCTGCAACCGTATGAGCCAATGTGAACGGATCAACTGGGTGAAGAACATTGGCCTCTGCTCGGGACCATGCGGCCAGCCACGCATCTGCTTTTCTGCCAGTAATCACCAGGACGGGAGGACAGTTGAAAACTTCATCTTTGAGTTGGCGAGCAATCCCAAGTCCGCCTTCTGGAACTGATTCGCCGTCGAGGATAAAGAGATCGATGGGTGAATCATTTCCTGGCTTCTTTGAATCCACATAAAGTCGAAGTGCCGCCCCAGTGGCAAATTGATGAACTACGTGCTCGGACATGTCGGGTGAGACACGTGTTCCAAGGGCTGCGATCACTGCCTGGCGCACTGATGAATCATCTGAATAGAGCAGAATCGAATACTTGCGCGCGCGGGCACCAAAAGTTTCGGACATGACTGCAGTCTAATCGGCTTACCGCAGATGTCGACTCTCATTCTTCTCGACTGCCAGTAGTGCGTGACCCTTTTCACCTACTTCCAACACAAATTGGTGGCTTTCCGAGGGCTCTGAACTAGGTGAGTGAGTGCCTTTTCGGGAATAATGCCACCTATGACAAGCACCGATGTGAGCTCGCATCACAGGATCACCCGACCAAACTTGGTTGCAGTCGGAACAATCGTTTGGCTCTCAAGTGAGCTCATGTTCTTCGCCGCACTTTTTGCAATGTACTTCACCACGCGCGCAGTTCAAGGACCAAAGATTTGGGCTGAGTCAACGGAGATTCTTAACATTCCATTTGCTGCACTCAACACAACAGTTCTTGTCCTGTCATCCGTTACTTGCCAGTTCGGAGTTTTTGCAGCAGAGCGTTATCAAGCTCGACGCACAGGTTCGATTTTTAAATTCTCGGCATGGGGCATGCGCGAATGGTTCTCGCTGACATTTCTCATGGGTGCATTCTTTATTGCAGGTCAGGTGTACGAATACGCCGCACTAGTTTCCGAAGGTGTCACACTCGCATCCACCGCATACGGTTCAGTTTTCTACATTACAACGGGTTTCCACGGCTTGCACGTGACAGGTGGACTCATCGCATTTCTCATTGTGTTGGTTCGTGTTGCAAAAGCCCGTCGATTTACTCAAGGTCAAGCGACAACAGCAATCGTGGTTTCTTACTACTGGCACTTTGTTGATGTTGTTTGGATCGCCCTCTTCTCTGCAATTTACCTCATTAAATAATTGACTACTCGAGTGAAAGGAATACAGTGAAGCGTCTCTCGCGTTTACGCAGACACCGTGCAGCAGGACCTATTCTTTTGATCTTTGCTCTCTTCACCATTGGCACTACATTTCAAGTTGCCAGTGCTGTTAATTCTGAAACTCCCGAGGTCGCCGACCGCTCTGTAGCAATTGAAGAAGGTAAGCAAATCTTCCTTAAGGGCTGTTCTTCCTGCCACGGACTCAACGCCGAAGGTGTAGAAATCGCTCCATCACTCATTGGAGTTGGTGCTGCATCAGTAGATTTCCAAGTTGGTACAGGACGTATGCCGATGGCAGATATGAGTCAGCAGGCTATGCGCAAGGAGCCTGTCTATACACCTGAAGAGGTTTACGCACTGGCTATGTATGTAGCTTCACTTGCACCTGGCCCGGAAATTCCATCTGATGAACTTCTAAACTACGAGCGCGATGGATCAGTTGCCGAAGGTGGAGAACTTTTCCGTACCAATTGCGCGATGTGTCATAACTTTGCAGGACAAGGCGGAGCACTCACCCAAGGTAAGTACGCTCCGACAGTTATGGGTGTAACGCCAAAACATATTTACGAAGCGATGGTTACTGGGCCACAATCAATGCCAGTCTTTAGCGATAAGACACTTACCCCTGAAGAGAAAATTTCTATCATCAAGTGGGCCAAGTCCGCAGAGGCCGAGCCGCAACTTGGTGGCGCAGCACTGGGACGTGTTGGTCCAGTGACAGAAGGATTACTCGTTTGGACTCTTGGAATCGGACTGCTGATCGGTGTTGCAGTCTGGCTAGCGATGAAGGCGAAATAGGGATATGACTAACGAAATCGAGCTCATTAAGGATCCGGGACTTCCAGCCCACGTTCATCGTCGCGCAGATACGGATCCAAAAGCCGCCGCTCGCGCAGAACGTCAAGTTGCAATTCTCTTTGGGCTCTCTGCGCTTGGAACTTTAATTCTTATTTACTCATTCGTGTTTATCAAAGATGATGTTTTTATCTTTATTCCAGTTCTTGGGTCCACCAATCTCCATCAAATTGGTCTAGGCATGGGAATGGCAATTGCTCTGTTTTGTATCGGAGCCGGACTTATTCATTGGGCAAAAACTCTTATGCCAGATGAAGAAGTTATTGCCCAGCGTCACGAGTTTCGATCTGAAGACGAAGATAGAGAAAATTTCGTTGCGACCGTCAAGGAAGGTGCCGCTGCTGCTGGACTTGGCCGCCGACCTCTCATCAAGAGAACACTCGGCGCCGCACTTGGTCTTTCTGCACTTACTCCCGTCCTTCTACTTCGCGACCTAGGTCCACTGCCTGGCAACGAACAATCAAAGACGTCCTGGAAGAAGGGAACTCGCCTAGTAACTGATCCGGGTGATCGTCCAATTCGACCTGAGGACCTTGAAGTTGGTTCCGTTGCGCAGACACTTCCTGAGTTAACTCCTGGAAAGGAACGTCATCTAGATGAGATTGCAAAGGATGCAGTTCTCCTCATTCGCCTTCGACCAGAAGAATTCAATCTTGATGCAGAACGTCTCTCATGGACATATGAGGGCATCATCGCCTTCTCAAAGATTTGCTCGCATATGGGCTGCGCTGTGGCGCTCTACGAACAGCAGACTAAACATCTTCTCTGCCCATGCCACCAGTCGACTTTCGATGTAACCCGCGCAGCAAAGGTGATTTTTGGACCTGCGGCGAGACCACTTCCGCAGTTAAATATCACAGTGGATGAAGAAGGCTACCTAGTTGCCGGAGCACCATTTAATGAACCAGTCGGACCGAGTTTTTGGGGGCGTTTATCATGACAGCACGTGAAAGAGTTGCTGGCAACGTCGCAGGTTATGTTGACGATCGTACCGGTGCAGCTAAATGGATGAAGAAGAATCTCACCAAGGTCTTCCCTGACCACTGGTCATTTCTTCTCGGCGAGATTTGCTTGTACTCATTCATCATCCTCTTGCTCTCTGGAACGTATTTAACATTCTGGTTCGATCCTTCTATGAGAGAAGTTGTCTACGACGGATCCTACGAGCCATTGCAAGGCCTAAAAATGTCCGCGGCCTATGCGTCAACTCTCGATATTTCATTTGAAGTTCGCGGTGGACTCTTGATGCGTCAAATTCACCACTGGGCTGCACTGATCTTTATGGTGGGAATTGTTGTCCACTTAATGCGCGTCTATTTCACTGGTGCATTTCGTAAGCCACGTGAATTCAACTGGATCATCGGTGTCGGTCTTCTTACCCTTGGAATCGTTGAAGGATTCTTGGGTTACTCACTTCCTGATGATTTATTGTCAGGAACAGGTATTCGAATCGCAGAAGCAATTATTCAGGCCATTCCGGTCGTTGGTTCCTATCTCTCATTCTTTGCATTCGGAGGAGCCTTCCCCGGCGAAGCGTTTATTCCACGCATCTATGTAGTACACGTTCTATTACTTCCAGGCATTTTCCTTGCACTCATCACAGTGCACCTCATGCTCGTCTGGTACCAGAAGCACACACAGTTCCCAGGTCCTGGTCGTACTGAGAAGAACGTTGTTGGATACCCATTGATGCCTGTCTATATGGCTAAAGCGGGTGGCTTCTTCTTCATCGTATTCGGCGTTACGGCATTCCTTGGCGCAGTAGCTTCCATCAACCCGGTCTGGCTCTATGGCCCCTACACCCCAGCGCAAATTTCTGCGGGGTCGCAACCGGATTGGTATATGGGTTGGCTTGATGGGCTAGTTCGCATGGCGCCACCTCTTGAAACTTATTTCTTTGGCTACACAATTTCGTGGAATATCTTGATTCCGGGTTTGATTATTCCAGGAATAATGTTTACAGGTCTCGCTCTCTATCCATTTATTGAGAGTTGGGCTACCGGAGATAAGCGAGAACACCACCTCCTTGATAGACCACGAAATGCGCCAAATAGAACTGCTATTGGTGCCATGGCTCTCACTTTCACACTTGTTTCATTGATCAATGGTGGAAATGACATCATCGCAACAACATTTGATCTGACAATTAATCAGATGATGTGGTTCTCTCGCATTGGAATAATTGTTCTTCCACCGATTGCATTTGTTGTCACGAAAAGACTTTGTCTCTCTCTTCAGCGAGCAGATCGCGATCTCGTTCTTCATGGACGCGAAACTGGACGTCTTGTGCGTATGCCTAGTGGCGAATTCGTAGAAGTCCACGAGCCAATCTCTGCAGAGAAGGCCTGGTTACTCACTTCCCATGAACAACTCGCACCACTTGAATTACCAGAACACGATGGCGCCGGTGTGCGTCGCCCTGGTGCGCTCAAGAACAAGTTACGCAATCGAATCTCTCGTGCAGCTGCCGTAGCAGTTCCAAAGGCAACTGAAACTGAACGTAAAGAGCTAGAAGGCCATCACTAACTCTGATTTAACTTCTTAAAACTAAGGCAACGCCCAGCGCTGTCATCACAATTCCGATGACAGCTTGGGCGTCTACCTTTTCCCCAAAGAGGACGAATGCTTGCAGTACTGCCATAGGTGGTACCAAGTAGAGCAAGCTAGACACTTTCGCAGCGGTTCCGTGATTAAGCAACCACAACAAAAGTAAAACTGCAGCTATGGAAGTGACGAGAACAGCCCACAACATCGCCCATACAGCCGTTGCCGTTAACTCAAAATAGGTACGCCCTGTCGCGAGAGAGAAAATAAGTAAAATAATTGCAGCGATTCCGAATTGGTATGTGGTTCCCATCATGAGCGGGATCGAATGACCAATTTTCTTCTGAAGCAATGTGGCAACAGTGCTTCCAAGTAGTCCCATAACTAAAAATCCAACGGACTCTGCCGTAAATCCATCGGCTTTGGATAGCTTGGGAAGAACAACTAAGAAGACACCGGCTAAACCAAGGACCAGGCCTGCAATCTGCCGATACGTCAGCGGTTCCATCAAAATCCGAACAGCTAGGAGTGAAACAAGTACCGGTTGAATGCTTGTAATCACAGATGAAAGCCCGGCCGGTGCACCAAGTTCAATGGCATACCAGACGCCTGCCAAATAGAAACCATGAAGTGAAATTCCAATAGCTAAAGATGAATATATATCTGAACGCGAGAGCTTAAGCGGCTGGCGCAGAGCGATTGTTAACAGGAAGAGAATTGCAGTGGCAAGAATAAGTCTGATCGCAAGAAAGTAGAGAGCATCACCTGAAGGGAAGGCGTACTTTGCAACAACAAACCCAGAGCTCCATATAACTATGAAAATCCACGGCGCAGCAGTAACTACTCTCTTCACTGCTCAGCTAACGCTTTGAGAAGTACTAGTGATTTGGCCATCCATTTAGGATTTCGCTGTAAAGAATTCGTTCTCTTTAACCACCACTGAGCTAGTGCAGATGCGGGATTAGCATCGAAAATTTCAGTCACTACCGTTTGGTGCGGAGCTATTTCTTTGAGCTCATATGTCCACGTCCAACCACCAAGGTGACGCCACGAAATACGTGCACTTTCTTCGAAGGCTGTGACAGTATTTTTGATTCGATACGGAAGCCGGATGCGCATACCCATGCTGAATTTCGCACCCAATGAGAGTCTCTCAGGGGCCTTCAGGGCTCTTTCCACAGTACCGGAGCCATCAAAATAGGCATGAGCATATGGATCGGCGATAAGTTCAAAGATTTTATTTGCAGGAGCATTAATGGTTATTCGAGCGGCAGTTGTAAGTGGATCTTGAAGATCCAGAATTTCAGCGCGAATCTTCTCCATTGCGGTATCTAATCAGTGATTAGTGCGAAGAAGAAGATACCGGCTTCTCGTATTCAGTAACCATTCCAATAATGCTAATTACTAGTGCACCGAGAGCGATGAGAGTAAGCCACCAACCAATTATCAGTCCTAAGCTCATTGCTGTGGCGCTGAGAGCAACAGGAAGTGGCCACCATGAATGAGGGCTATAGAAACCGAGCTCACCTGCGTCATCTGCGATCTCAGCCTCTTCATTATCTGA
>WLPI01000041.1 GCA_009698845.1 Actinomycetota bacterium | reverse complement strand
GCCTGACGGATCCACCATGTTGCGTAAGTAGAGAACTTGTAACCCTTTGTGTAGTCGAACTTCTCGACGGCGCGGATAAGACCCAAGTTTCCTTCCTGGATTAAGTCTAGGAAGAGCATTCCGCGACCGGTATAACGCTTTGCAAGAGAAACTACGAGACGAAGGTTTGCCTCGAGCAGGTGGTTCTTTGCGCGCTTTCCATCTTCAACAATCCACTCAAGTTCACGCTTTAACTTCTTATCAATCTTCTTTGTGTTCTTCAGTGCTTCATCAGCAAAGAGACCTGCTTCTACGCGAGTAGCAAGTTCCACTTCGAGCTCTGCATTAAGAAGTGCAACACGACCAATTTGCTTGAGGTAATCCTTTACTGGGTCAGCAGTTGCGCCAGCTGTAAGAACTGTCTGCTCTGGTGGTAGGCGCTTAATTTCAATCTGAATAAATCGAGCTTGTTCGTTGAAGAAGTACTGAAGATCTTCAAGATTCTTGAGGTGTCCCTGGTTAACTGCTTCTGCAATGAGTTTTGCTGATTTTTCATTAAAAGTATTCATCGCAAATTGCTGTTGAATCTGCTTGAAAGTAAGCGCCTTTGCCTCGGCCTGATCGATGTTGTGCTTTGGCGGAACTTCAACACCTTGAATCTTGCCGTTGATGGCTTCAAGAACGAGGTTTACATTCTTTAGGTCCTTCTTATGCTTCTCGCGCTCGTTCTTATCTTCTTCTTCATCATCGGCATCTGTATCAAGAAGGGTAAATGAGCCTTCTTCATTCTTGGTTTCATCGGAAAGAGTGACAACGCGTGGCTGATCTTTTCCATCTGCCTCTGCATCGATGATGTCAGTTGCTTCAGCAATAAGAGTCTCGACATCTTCTAATTCAATTTCTTCGACAACAATCTCATTGCCATCTTCGTCAAGGACAATTGCAGCCTTGGCGCCCTTTGAAGGTGCCTCCGCAGATGCCTTTGGTTCTTCTTTTGGTGCAATCAGTGCAAGCTGTACCTTGGAGAGAATTCGACTTGGAGAACCAAGTCCTGCTTTACGAGCTTTCTCGGTAGCCGCAGGAATTTCACTATCTAACTGGCGCGCTTCAAGTGCGAGCGCCATAAATTCTTTCTTAACTGCTTTGCGATAATTATCAATGCCACTGGCAGCGAGGACGTCAATGATTTCTTTCTGACGTGCGACTGCGTTCTTAAGATCAACAAGTTGCTGTACTTCTTTAGCACTCAGTTCTTTCTTCACTTCAATTTTGACTGGCTTTGCTGCAACTTTCTTTGCAGGTGCTTTTTTAGCTGGTGCTGCTTTCTTTGCAGGTGCTTTTTTAGCAACAGCCTTCTTTGCTACGGCTTTCTTGGCAGGTGCTGCCTTCTTAGCGACAGCTTTCTTGCCCTTTGCCTTGTTTTTGAGCGCACTAAATACAGCCACAATTGTCCTTTTGGTTTTTCTTCGAACTGCTCGAAGTAATACCTATATTGTACCTGCAACATGCAAGGCGTGCCGAATCGCATCGCCCATCGCCTCGGCCTCAACTAAGAATCCATCGTGGCCAAAGTCAGAACTGATGACAATTGGGGGCGCTGCAGTGGGTACAAGCTCTGAAATCTCAACCTGAAGTCGAGGGACGAAGAGGCGATCGGTGTCAATGGAGACCACAACTACCGGCACTGTGATGCCGGCAAGGGCCTTTGCGACGCCTCCACGGTCTCGTCCGACGTCGTGAGAGTTCATGGCATCCGTCAGTGCGATGTAGGTATTGGCATCAAAGCGCTTGGCAAGCTTCTGCCCCTGATAATCCAAGTACGACTCCACGGCATACCGCCCGGTGTCATCTCCCTGAAGCTGGCGACCAAAGCGAACATCCATCTCTGACTCTGTGCGATATGTCAGGTGTGCAATGCGTCGTGCGATTCCCATACCTTCAACCGGACCACGCTCTTGTTCGTAGTAGTCACCGTCATTGAAATGTGGGTCAGATTTAATTGCGCGAATTTGAATCGATGCCGTGCCGATTTGATCACCAGTTGCAACGGCAGATGAACCAATTGTGCAAATAGCGCCAACACGTTCGGGTAATTGAATTGCCCATTCCAGCGAACGCATTCCGCCAAGTGAAGGACCGACTGCCAGCAAATATTTTTCGATTCCTAGCGCATCGCTAAATGCAACTTCGGCGTTGACCATGTCGCGAATAGTGATGATGGGAAAACGCGAGCCATAGCGTTTTCCATCAGGGGCGATGCTCGATGGACCTGTTGACCCTTGACAGCCACCGATGACATTAGGACAGATGATGAAATATTTATTGGTATCAAAAGGAAGACCTGGGCCAACCATCTGTGGCCACCAACCTGTGACATCAGACCATCCTGTCATTGCATGGTTTACTAAAATTGCATTTGATTTATCTGCATTTAACGTGCCCCATGTTTGATAGGCAATAGTGATATCAGGAAGTGTTTCGCCATTTTCAAGAAGGAGAAAACCAATCTTGATAAATTTGCGATCACCTGGGTCATCGCCCTCAAGCCACGCACCGGTGACATCGAAGTTAGGAACTCTGCTCATCCCAAAATCATTCATGAATTAGAATCCTTCACGCACTTGCAGAAGATGATGTGCATCTACTGCCTGGTCGTCACCCGGAGCACCCCACCGCGGTGGAGGGTTGCCGTCTCATCAGCCGGGGCTATCGATGAGAACTCGTGACCTGGGGTAAATATTACCCGAAGATTACGTTGACTACTTTGGGGTGAAGCTCTCTGCGCATGACAGTGAAAGATTGCGCAGGCCAGCCCGCGCTGAAAACCCTGCGCAGCAGTATGGCAAGTGAATACTGCGAGTCATCCGCCAGGGCGCGATCGAGTGCTTTATGAGCCAGCTCGCCGTCGCCACGTTCGTAGGCAAGGGCTGCAAAGACCGAAGCGATGGGGGCAACAAATCCGGGTGGAGCGCTGACTAAAAGTTCGCGCCACATTTTCCAATACCACTGGGCACTCTCTTCATTGTGACTACCAAGTGCAAAATCACGCACCTGGATATCACTCATTCGACCAATGACTCGTGCGCGCAAATCTGAATTCTCTAAGCCCTTTCCTGCTTCAAATTCAGCAGCAAGATCAATGACTGCAGTTGCGCCATCTCGCTGCAAATCATTGAGCTCCTCTGAATCTGTGGCAACCCAGAACGTTTCTATCTCTGCCATCCAAGAGATATTCGTTGCAAGGGGCAGCGCGGCTATTGAATCTATTTCGTGAGTGGACATGAAGTGACCTTTCTTAGCGAGTAAAGAGAACGAGTGGTGAGAATCGAGAAGGCGCTGCAACAACACTGATTGGCAGGATGGAGACTGATTCGATTTTTCCGGGAATGCGCGTAGTGACACCTTGCACCGTGAATTCGCCATCCCAACTGGTGATGAGCTGAATTAGATAATGACCAGAGTGCGAATATGTATGTCGAATTTCTCCATCAGGAAAAGGTGCACCGGGTTTACGTGTAAGGAAAATGACACCATCACCGAAGTGCCAGAGAAATGTTGGTCTGAGCGAAACTTCGACAATTTCTCCAACAATTTCGATCTTCTTTGTCACAAGAAGCGGGATATCTGACCAGAAGAAAACTGGCACTTTTATTAGCGGTGAAAATGAGGGCGAATATGCAATCCCTGCAGTTGGGAGAATCTCTACCAACTTATCGCTTAGTGATGTTGCAGGAGAAGATGAAGCAGTTCGAACTCGTTTCTTTACAACTGGCTTCTTCGTTGAGGTAACTATCTTTGGTTTTGCCTGCGCTGTTATGACTGGCTTTGGTTTTGGCCGTAAGGTTTTTTGCACAATTGGAACACGGGACTTACTTGGCGCTGGCGAAACAGATTTCTTCTCTATCGGCCCCGTGCCTTTTCGCCCCTCAATCACAATGGTGCCGTTCTGCGTGTACACCTCGATGCAAGCTTTCTCTATGCAATCGGTTGCAGATGCTGATGCACTGATAGATGTAAGAAACATTACGCAGATTAGGAATCTCTTCATGCGCGGCAGGGTAGGTCTTTGTATTGACGAAATCCGAAGTCAAAAAGCAATCTGTGGATAGTTATGACACTCTAGGGGTATGGCTGCGCGCGATGGTGATGGATGGATCGAATGCATATGCGGCTCCAAACATTGGGGCAAGCACGGCGCAGCGGGGCTCATGATTATTCGAGACGGTGAAATTTTCTTACAACACCGCGCACCGTGGGTTCATAACGGAGATACATGGGGAATTCCGGGTGGAGCTCGCGATTCTCACGAAACAATTATTGAAGGCGCAATTCGTGAAGCAGTTGAAGAGACCGGCATAAATCCAGATGATTTAGAGCCTCTTCACACCTTTACTGATGATCACAACGGCTGGAGTTATTCCACTGTTATTGCACGCGCAAATGCTCAGTTAGAGGGGCACGAACTCAACGATGAATCTCATGAAGTTCGCTGGGTGAAACTTGATGATGTTACGCGTCTTCCGCTACATCCCAGCTTTGCAAAAACATGGCCAGAGGTGCGTTTGCTCATCGAAGAGCTAGAGACCTTCTCGTAAACGTTTAAGTGAATCGCGCACTACTGCCCCATCGCTGGTGCGCCACAAAGGCGGCATTGAATTAAGAATCACACTTCCGTAGCGCTTTGTCACAATGCGCGAATCCAAAATTGCTACAACTCCGCGATCTTCGATACTTCTGATGAGTCTTCCCGCACCCTGTGCCAAAAGTAATGATGCACGTGGTACCGATACCTGCATAAAGCCAGATCCACCGGATGCATCGGCGAGTGAAGAACGCGCCGACATCACGGGTTCATCTGGTCGTGGGAATGGAATGCGATCGATTGCAACAAGGATGCAAGAATTGCCGGGAACATCTACGCCCTGCCAGAGCGACATTGTGCCGAGCAGAATTGATGTTTCATCTTTTGCAAATCTTTCAACAAGCGGACCAACAGCATCACCACGTTTTTGCGTAATGATTGAAATCGGAAGATCTACTAGTACTGAACGCAGATGTGCATCCGCCGCCTCTACTCCGCGCCACGAACTAAAGAGTGCCAAGGTGCGACCGCCTGCTGCATCTATGAGTTCGCCAAGTTCTTCCAGAACTTCTTTACTTGGGCCATCGCGACCGGGTTCAGGTAGATGTTTCGGCAAATAAAGCACACCCTGGTTAGCGAAATCAAAGGGAGAACCCACATCAAGCATCTGCACATTAGCTGGATCGATATCGCCATCATCTGATTCTTCATCGCCATCAGAGCCAACAACGAAGCCAATACTGCGCGCCATCGCATCGAAATTATTGCCAACGGTCAGCGTTGCAGAGGTAGCAATAACCGGTGTCTTCGTGAGCAAATTGCTGCGCAGAATATGTGAGACAGAGAGTGGCGCCAGGTGCAACGTTGAAAATGTTGGTTCATACCAGAGCACGTGTTCGTCACCCATTTTTAGCAACTTGCCAGCCGTTGTTGCAATTTCTTGTACGGCGCCTTTTACACGCGCGCGTTCAGCGTTCTCATCTGGGTCGATGATTTCGTCATCTGCTGCAATCAACTGAACAAATGTTGTGGCTGCTTCTTTTAACTTTCTAATTGGGGCTTCAAGGACACTGGGTATTTCCTCTAAGCGACCTTGGGCTGCGAAATCACCTTTAATGATTTCACCGTAATCAGCCATCGAATCGTGAAAACTATCGGCTGCATTTGTCAGCGCATCCGATGGTTTACCTGGCATGTATTTGCGCGCCATCGCCGCTGCGCGTTGTACACGCCCTGATGTCAGTTCTTCTGTCACTGCCTGCGTTGTGCGATCCATAAACTCGTGAGCTTCATCCAAAATGACCGCATCTCGTTCAGGCAGAATCGGATGCGAATCAACAATTTCGATTGCAAGCAAGGTGTGGTTTGTGACTACGACATCTGCCTCTTGTGCACGTGACTTCGCTTTAGCTGCAAAACACTGTGCACCCCACGCACACGAATCTGCGCCCACGCATTCACGCCCCGATAAAGAATTTGCTGCCCAGACTCTGCGATCAACTTCTGGTGCATCATCACGATCACCAGATACACCCGGATTCTTCGCCCACGCAATTAATCGTTTTGCATCTTTCTCTAAATAGGAAGATTCAAGTACTAGCTCGCCATCTGGATCTGTGTCATCTGCATTCATTTTCTGCAGGCAGATATAGTTACCAACACCTTTATAAATTCCGTAGGTAATTGAGCGACCCAAAGCTTTTTCTAATGCGGGCACAACTGCCGGTAAATCACGTTCGACTAATTGACGTTGCAACGCCAACGTTGCGGTGGCTACTAATACTTTTCGGCCGTGTACAAGTGCCGGAACTAAATATGCGAGTGACTTACCTGTTCCGGTGCCTGCTTGCACCATTAAGTGATGGCGATCGGTAAGTGCATTAGCTACTGCTTCAGCCATTTCAATCTGGCCTTCTCGAGTCGAGCCACCAATGGCCTCAACTGCTGCATCGAGAGCAAGCCTTACCTGTGCAGATAGTTCGCTCATGAGTGGCACTTTAACGGTTCAATCGCGATACGAATTGGTTCCGCAACCACCATTTCGTAGCCAGTTAGTGCAGCTCTTGATCGGGTTCGCCGATACTCCAGCTCGTAAAGGAAGTTACTAGACCTGCTCGCGAAGGCGCACAAGTCATTGGTCCTGCGCTCCATGAACGAGCTGGATCAAGTGGAGCCACGCGGACTAGTTGTAGGTCACCATTAATTCCAGCTCGAATAGTGACGGCATCACCTGACCTACTTGCCCGAACTGTAACTTCCTTACCCATCCACTCAGAGATACGAGATGAAGACCAATCAGATTTATTCTGTGTAACGACTGCGCCAACTTGCGGATATCCATCACAAAATTCCACGCCACCCTTTATCCAGTTAGCTTCATCAGCTCTGAGAAATATTCCTGCCTGATCAAACTGTTCTGTGAAGTCAAGGATGAACGAAACTTCCATAGCACTTTCATTAGGAAAATCGATTGTCAGTGCATGACCATCATCATGGATAAATCCGTAGGCGGTTGTGCGCCACCAATCACTTGCTTCAATTGATTCAACCTTTAGCGCACCATCTTCTTCAACGATAGAGGCTGGCTGGCGACTCCAGGTTCCTTGGCTCCATGCAATCTTCTTCATAGTTCAAGAAGTTTCAGTGCGGCGATTGCGCTGTCATAGCCCTTATCTTCTTTACTTCCGGGGCGACCAGAGCGAGCAATCGCTTGATCGAGATCGTTACACATCAAGACTCCGTATCCAATGGGCTTCGAGAATTTCAATTGCACATCAATGACACCTTGCGTAACTCCTTGGCACACATAATCAAAGTGTGGAGTCTCGCCCTTGAGCACCAGGCCCACAGCAACAACTGCGTCATAACCTTTTTCAAACGCTTTCTGTGCCGCTAATGGAATCTCAAAAGAACCAGGAACGTAGATAGTTTTAATCTTCTTAACGTTGGCTGCCTCTAGGGCGCGTGTTGCACCAGCCACGAGATCGCCACAGATATCCAAATGCCAAGAGGAAGAAATAATCGCAACCTTTGCTTTAGGCAATTGCGGAACCGAGATTGTTGGTGCGTGTCCAGCCATTATTTTCCTCCTAGATTTCCTGCATGCCCAAGGCGCTCTGCCTTGGTTGCAAGGTACTTCTCATTGAATTCACTTGGTGTGATCTTCAGTGAAACTTGTTCGCACATAATTCCAGCGCCTTCAACTACGCTAACTTTTTCCGGGTTATTCGTGAGCAGTTTTACTGAAGTAACTTTGAGGTTCTTTAAGATTGCAATTGCCTCTGACCAATCACGCGAATCAACGGCATGACCAAGTTCAAGATTGGCATCGACGGTATCAAGACCCTCGTTCTGCAAGGTATAGGCCTTGAGTTTTTCGGTAAGTCCAATACCGCGGCCTTCATGATCGCGCATATAAAGAATGTATCCGCATCCATAAGCTTCAATCGCAGAGATAGATGCATCTAACTGCTGGCCACAATCACAGCGCTGTGAATGAATTACATCGCCAGTAAAGCACTCTGAGTGAATGCGCACCAAAGGTGTTTTATCAGTCGTGCAATATCTCAAAACAACTTGTTCGCGGTGCTTTAAAGATGGGTAAGTAGCGATATCCCATTCACCGTTTTCTAGCTGTACTTTCACCCATTCAAATTCATGGCGTGGATACTGAGCAACTGTCGGTAGTTGCTCAAGACTCTCTTGATATTGACGGATTTCTTCAATAGAAACAATTGGGATCTTATGTTCGCTTGCGAAGTCAAGTAGTTCTTTTCCGCGAGCCATGGATCCATCTTTGGCAACAATTTCAGAGAGCAGGGCTGCTGGATAAGAACCAGTTAATTGTGCAAGTGCTACCCCAGCTTCAGTATGTCCTTGGCGTTCTGCTAAACCATCTGCATGAGCAATCAAAGGAAATATGTGTCCGGGGCGAATGAAGTCTGTTGCACGCGAAGTCGCACTACCGAGAGCTCTAATCGTTGCTGTGCGCTCTACTGCGCTGACACCCGTTGTTAATCCTTCAGCTAAATCAACTGAAACAGTAAATGCAGTCTTGCGGACATCTTGATTTTGTTCGACCATGTATGGCAAGCGCAATCTATGTGCGTGCTCTGCTGTAATTGCAACGCACAATATTCCCGTCGTGTGCTTAACAATAAATGCGGTCTTTTCGGCTGTGGCATGCTCGGCCAGCATAATCAAATCGCCCTCGTTCTCGCGATCGTGATCATCTACAACGATAAGCATTTCTCCACGTCTGAAGCGATCGAGTGCCTCAACAAATTTACTTGGCATCGGTAGCTCCTTTCGAAATCAAGCGCTCTACATACTTAGCCAGAATATCGACCTCGATATTTACTGAATCCCCTGGCTTCTTATGTGAAAGATTTGTCTTCGCCAGCGTTTCTGGAATCAACCAGAGCGTTACGAGATTCTTTGCATCATCTAGTGCGCCTACCGTTAAGGAAACGCCATCGACAGTAATTGAACCTTGCGCGACCACGTATTTCATTAATTTTTCGGGGACAGTGAGATCAAATTGCACCCATTTTTCACCGGGCTCAGATTTCGCAACTGTTGCAACCCCATCAACGTGCCCCTGGACGATATGTCCGCCCATGCGCATATCCATCTGTGCAGCGAGTTCAAGATTTACTAGTGATCCCTCTTCTAACTTTCCAAGGGAAGACAATGACAAGGTCTGCACCATGACATCTGCAGTAAAGCATCCGGCCGCAATTGATGTGGCCGTTAAGCAGACCCCATTAACTGCGATTGAATCCCCCACTGATAGCTCGGCAGTAGAAGTCGGTGCTGAAATAGTAAAGATTGCTGACGTTTCCGCTCGCACAATATGAGAGACGGAACCGAGTTCAGTAATTAGCCCTGTAAACATTTAGCGCCCCTTCACAATTCGATAGTGAGACTTAATGTCTCCACCCATTGCTTGTGCAGAGATAAGTTCTAGCTCAATGTGATCTGCCAGCGTAGAAATGCCAAGATGGCTGACAAATTCTTTTCCTGCACCAAGTAACTTGGGTGCCTGATAAATAATAATTTCATCAATATTTCCCGTAGCCATTAGCGCAGATCCAAGTGTGGGACCAGCTTCGACAAGTACCTGGTTGAATTTCTCATCGCGCAGCACACCCATGAGTTCAGGGATTGACTTTGATTTAACAGTAATCGTGCGTGCTTCATCATCAAAAACTTTATGCGTTGGTGGCACAGTTTGCTCGCCACAGACAATACGTACAGGGCGCTCGGTATGCCCACGCGGCACCAAATGAGGATTATCGACCAGTGCAGTGTTTGTGCCAATCAAAATCGCATCTGATTCGGCGCGTAACGCTTGTACATCTTCGCGAGATTCTGGACCACTTATCCATTGCGATGTTCCGTCACTTGCTGCAACTTTGCTGTCAAGAGTTGTTGCAACTTTCCAAATCATCAGCGGACGGCCGGTACGCTCTTTGCGAAGCCATGCGCGTTGTGCGAATTCCAATTCATCAGAGTGCTGAAATTCAACTTTTACACCTGCATCAGCAAGGATTTTTGCGCCGCCAGATGCAATGGGGTTGGGATCATTGACCGCGTAAACAACTCTTGTAATACCTGCATCAATAATCGCTTGCGTGCATGGCGGTGTTGTTCCGGTATGTGCACATGGTTCGAGTGAAATAACAATCGTTGCACCCATTGCAAGAGCGCCAGCTTTTTTGATCGCCACAACTTCGGCGTGGTCGAAAGATTCTTTGCGATTATGAAAACCGTCAGCCATTAATTTCCCCTCGGCGCTATAAATTGCAGCTGCAACGTTGGGATTGGGATAGCTCTTACCCGCGCCGGCATGGCAGAGGGTAAGTAGATGCGCGTAGGCGTCATCAATAAACATGGTGCACCGATTCCGCTGTTATCTCTCATCCGGACTTTAACCGTCGGTCTCAGAGTTTCACTGAGTCAACCGCCCACTGGATGTGTGCGGGTCGCGGACTATAACCGCCGGTTCGAAATTACATCGACCCCGATAACAACTG
>WLPI01000040.1 GCA_009698845.1 Actinomycetota bacterium | reverse complement strand
GAAACCTGCGTAAAACAAAGAGAACAACGAGATTTCCTACATGGATGCTTGAAGCAGTTGGGTCGAAACCTACGTACAGAGTGATTGGTTTCTTCAGGGCTTCTTGTAGAGCCTTTTCATCCGTTGTCTGAGCAAGGAGGCCGCGCCACTTCAAATCTTCTAGAAGGTTATTCATGCTCTTACTCACGCGCCCATCATCTCGGAAAATGCCTTCGCCTTGTTGGTGAATTCCTTTGAAAAGGTGGAAGTTTTTTCGCTTACTTCCTTCATCTGATTCTTGAAGGAAGCTGGTGATGTTCCACCGATGGTTGTACGTGATTCAAGGGCGCCATGAACTGTAAGGACATCACGAACATTTCCTTTGAGTTCAGGATGGATCGAGGAGAACTCCTGATCTGTTAGTTGGTGCAATTGGCGACCAGTTGATTCGCAGAGCGCAACACATTTACCCGCTGCTTCATGTGCGTGCGCAAAAGGAACCTTAGCTCGTACTAGATAATCTGCAATCTCGGTAGCGAGTGAGAAACCGAGCGGCGCCGCAAGTGCCATCTTCTCGCGATCAAAATCTGTGGTTGCAATCATTCCGGTGACTGCAGGCAAAACCAAGAGCACCGTATCTATCGAATCAAAGAGTGGTTCCTTGTCTTCTTGAAGATCTCTGTTGTAGGCAAAGGGAAGTCCTTTCAGCATCGTAAGAACTCCCGTGAGATTTCCTACGAGTCGACCTGCTTTTCCTCTGGCAAGTTCTGCCATATCTGGATTCTTTTTCTGCGGCATGATTGATGAACCAGTTGAATACGCATCAGATACCTTTGCCCAACCAAATTCAGTTGTCGCCCAAATACACCACTCTTCTCCAATTCGTGAAAGGTGAATACCAATCATCGAAAGAATAAAGAGCGCTTCGGCGACAAAGTCGCGATCGGATACTGCATCAATTGAGTTAGCCGCACTTGCAATGAAGCCAAGCTCTTTAGCAGTTGTCTCGGGCGATAGAGGTAGTGATGAACCAGCGAGGGCGCCAGAGCCCAATGGACTTATCTGCGCACGGTCTAACCAATTTTCAATTCGCTCTAGATCGCGAGAAAAGCCTTGAACGTGCTTTGCGATCTCGTGCCCAAACAAAACTGGTTGCGCATGCTGCAAATGAGTAAATCCAGGTGCAGGAGCATCTGAATACTCTTTCGCCTTGGCAATAAGTGATTCTTGAAGTGCAATTACTTGCTGAGCAACTTCAATCATGTGATCAATGGCGTAAAGACGAAGGTCAGTTGCAACCTGATCATTCCTTGAACGCCCCGCGCGAAGCGAACCACCAATGGCTCCAAGCTTTTCAGTGAGTCCGCGCTCCAACGCACTATGTACATCTTCATCTGTTTCGATAGGAGCGAAAGTTCCCTGTGCGATTTCGGAGGTGAGTTCTTTCAGAGCGCCGCGAATTGGTTCGGCAACAGATTTTTCAAGGAGTCCACTCGATTGCAGAACAGCAAGATGCGCTAGAGAAGAGCGAAGGTCGTAAGGCGCAAGTCGCCAATCAAAATGAACGCTGCGAGAAAGTGCGAAGACAGCCTCAGCTGGTGATTGAGCAAATCGTCCACCCCAGAGCGCCATTATTTGCCACCTTTTCTACTTCTCTTGACTTGCCCGTAGGCCAGTAATTCTCTCGCGAGTTGTGCTCCACCAGTGGCTTTTCTCGACACAACGAGAACCGTGTCATCGCCGGCTATGGTTCCAATAATGTCGGAGATGCCGGAGTGATCTAACGAGCTAGCCAGAAGTTGAGCGCCACCAGGGGGTGTGCGAACAACTGCAAGATTACCGCTGGATTCAACTGAAATTATCAAATCAGAAGGAACAGGCATGGTTCGTGCAATCGATTCGTCATCAGAGTCCGAGATTTTGTAGACAGAATCGCCAGTCGAATTACGGCCGCGGACCGCACCAATCTCTTCCAGGTCACGACTGGCTGTTGCCTGAGTAACAGGAAACCCAGCCTTCTTTAATTGCTTCACCAAATCAGATTGCGAGTGGATCAGTCCTGCCTTAATTAATGAAATAGCTTTAGCTCTTCTGGCTGTGACACTAGACATTAGTTGTCTCCTTCACTGCTTGCGTAAATATCTTTACAAATGCTTGCGCTTCTTTGAGAGAAACATTGAGAGCTGGAGCTATGCGAATTACTGAATCCCCTGGCGCATTAATGAGAGCTCCTAAACTTTGACAACGTTTAACAATCTCTTTGGCTTTAGGTTTCTCAAGTGTGAGTCCAATGAGTAAACCTGCACCGCGTACCTCTGAAACCCCTGAGATGAGAGCTAATTCGGTAAGGAGAAATTCTCCTACTTCATCTACATGGGCGAGGATTTTCCCTTTCTCAATCGTTGAAATCACCGCAAGCGACGCTGCAGTTGCAACGGGATTGCCTCCAAAAGTGGAACCATGATCACCGGCTTTGAAAAGTTGAGATGCTGACCCAAGTGCAATCATCGCGCCTAGGGGTAAACCTCCACCAAGACCTTTTGCCAATGTAATTACATCAGGTTTAATTCCAGAGTACTCATACCCAAACCAATCGCCTGTTCTGCCCATCCCTGTTTGAACACAATCGAAAACGAGCAAGGCTCCCTTTTGATCGCAATACTCTCTAATATTTTTTAAATAATCAGCTGGTGGCACAATTACGCCGGCCTCACCCATAATTGGTTCAACGATAACCATTGCAGTTTTAGAGGTAATGGCACGCTTCATAGCTTTTGAATCACCGAATGGGACATGAACGATTCCCTTTATTAACGGTTTGAACGGGTTTCGCTTTGACGGTTGTCCTGTGAGCGAAAGAGCGCCCATCGTGCGCCCGTGAAAAGACTCCTTTGTCGCAACAACTCTTTTTTTGCCCGTCTTGCGCGAAAGCTTTAGCGCAGCTTCATTCGCCTCTGCGCCAGAGTTGCAGAAGAAGGTTCGCGCACTCTTATCCCCAGTCATTTTCTGGAGCTTCTCAGCCAAATTCAACACATTTGGATGGGCGTAGAAATTACTGACATGTCCCAGCGTTGATACCTGCTTGCTCACTGCTTTTACAATCGCAGGATGTGCGTGGCCCAATACATTTGTTGCAATACCTGCCAGAAAATCTAAGTATGAATTGCCTTCTGAATCTTTGACTACCGAACCTTTTCCGGAGACTAGTTCAATCGTTGGAGTTCCATAATTGTCTTGTATCGCTCTTTGCCAACGCTTCATGCAACCACCAACGTTCCGCCCTCACCAAGTAGGGCTCTCTTGAGTGCTGATGGATTTGTTCCATCAATAATTCGAACGGCTTTTGCTCCAGCTTTGATTGCATCCAAACAGGCCTGAACTTTTGGAGCCATCCCTTCGGCGAAAGATGACTTCAGCGACTCGAGCTCTGCTGAACCTATAGATGAAATAAGTGATGCTTTATCTGGCCAATTTCTGTAAATTCCCTCGACGTCGGTCATGATGATTAACCATTGCGCATCTATGCCGCCTGCAACCGCTGCCGCCGCAAGATCGGCATTCACGTTATACCCCACAAGTCCATTGGCATCACCGGCAAGTGGTGAAATCACTGGAACTTTTCCAGCCTGAACTAAGGCAGTTATCGCAGCCGGATTTACATGAGTAATGGTTCCCACTAAACCTAAATCTGCCGACGAACCGTCAACCAGTTTTCTCAGTGGTTCCGCAATCAAGGTTCCTGAAACTCTTCCTGAAATTGCTTCTGCATTTACACCATGGGCAACAAGAGACTCGACAATTGCTGGTCCGACATTTTCAGAGAGGACTTTTTCAACTACGTCGAACGCTTCGGGCGAAGTTACTCTAAATCCACCCAAGAAATGTGTATCGATTCCAGCTTCATCAAGAGCTGCAGCGATTTGAGGTCCTCCTCCGTGAACAATAATTGGAGAGACCCCCGAAGCAATGGCTTCGGAAATAGCCTGGGCGAAATCTCCGTGTTCATCTGTCATTGCGTGACCACCAAACTTAATGACTATCACGTTGAGTACGCAGAATTCTCATGGACATAATCGTGCGAAAGATCATTCGTCATCACTGTTGCCGTTGAGTTTCCAACGTTGAGATTAACTTCAAGACTCACAAGTCTCTCTGCGAAAGAGACCGTGTTTTTATCTTCATAAGGCGCCGATTGTTTCGCAACGTGAACCCCATTGAGAATGACGTCAATATTGAGTGGATCCATATGCGCATCTGCAGTACCAACGGCTGCAAGAACCCGACCCCAATTGGGATCTGCCCCGAATATTGCACACTTGAGTAAGTTATTACGCGCACAAGCACGAGCAACCTCAACTGCATCAGCTTCGGATGCCGCACCTGTAACTGTGATTGAGACTGTCTTCGTTGAACCCTCCGCATCGGCAATAAGTTGGCCAGCAAGGGAGGCGCAGATTTCCATTAGTGCTTTCTCGAGTTGTTCTTCGGATAGAGAAATTCCTGAAGCACCACTTCCCATCAACAGAACAGTGTCATTAGTAGAAGTACAGCCATCAGAATCAATTCTGTTGTACGTACGATCGGTGACGCGTTCAAATATCTCTTGTGCATTCTTTGGGAGAATAACATCCGTCATCACAACTGAAAGCATTGTTGCCAGTGCCGGAGCAAGCATTCCCGCACCCTTGGCTATTCCGGCAAACAGCGCTCCTTCAACATTTGCAGTCGCGACTTTAGGAACACTATCTGTAGTCATGATTGCGCGCGATACATCATCAAGGCTGTCGCTCTTCAACTGCGTCGCAATGATCTCCAGACCGGAAAGGATTTTCGACATCGGCAGGAACTCTCCAATTAAACCAGTAGAACACACGACAACTTCACCTGAAGAAATACTGAGCAACTCTCCGACTTTTTCCGCAGTCTGATGGGTATCGGTAAACCCCCGCGGACCAGTGCACGCATTAGCACCGCCTGAGTTAAGAACTGCTGCACGAACTAGCTTTCCCTTGGTGACTTCTCGAGACCAAATAACCGGTGCTGCGACTACTTTATTGCTTGTATACACAGCAGCGGCATCAAAGTGTGGCCCAGTATTTTCAATGATTGTTAAATCCAGTGCTCCAGATGACTTGAGACCCGCTGACACAGCACCGGCGCGGAAACCTTGTGGAATGCTCTTCATACGCCAAGACCATCAAAGGCCAGACCGGCTGCTTCATCGAAACCACACATGATGTTTGCGTTCTGTATCGCTTGAGCTGCTGCACCTTTTCCAAGATTATCAATTGCAACTGAAATAACGAGACGTGAAGTGTGCTGATCTACTGAAACCTGCATCTGTACATGATTCGAACCTGTCACTGCGCCAGTTTTTGGCATCGTTCCAATAGGCAAAACTGTAACAAAGTGTGAATTTGCGTAATAATCTGAATAAGCCTTATGAACCTGTTCAGTTGAAAAATCTTTGACTAATTTCGCAGTAATTGTCGAGAGAATTCCTCGTGGCATAGGAGCAAGTATCGGTGTAAAGGAAATCTTTACATCCGCGCCCGAAATTCTTGAGAGTGCTTGTTCAATCTCAGGAGTATGTTGATGAACTCCCCCAAATTTGTATGAAGAAAGCGACCCAGCGACCTCGCTAGCAATCAAGTTGATCTTGGCACTTCTACCAGCTCCGGTTGTCCCCGATGCGGCTACAACTACTACATCTGTTAAGTCGGCAAAAGAAGCTGCGGGTGCAGCGCCAAGAGCAATCGACGTTGCATAGCAACCCGGGTTCGCTACCTTCGTTGATTTTGCAATCAGATTCTTGAACAACTCAATGTCTGCGAGTCCATATGTCCAGGAACCTGCATGATCACCACCGTAATAGGTGTTCCATGAGTCAGGGCTTTCTAATCTGTAATCAGCGCCCAGATCTACAATTTTCGCATTCGAATCCAATTCGGCAACAATTTTCGCAGATTCGCCATGAGGTAGCGCTAAGAAAATTAGGTCACACGAAGTGAAATCTGCTGGAGTAAATGAAGAGAACTTCTGTCCAGCATAACTGTGCAATTGTGGATGTACAGATGTGATCTGCTCCCCTGCATTTGAGTGAGCTGTAATTGCGACAACTTCGAAATGTGGATGCAAAGCCAGCAAACGCAGGAGCTCTCCCCCTGCGTAACCACTGGCTCCAATAACGCCTATTTTCATGGACCTACAATAGCATATTTATGCAGGTTATTGCATATTTATGCAGTGCGTAGAACCGCGCCGGTAGCTTTCACTGCTTGGGCTACCGCTGATTCGCGCAATTGGGTGATTTCAGCGCCGGTCAGAGTTCGATCTGGTGCACGGAATACCAGGGAGAAGGCTAACGAAATCTTGCCATCGCCTAACTTGTCGTAGCGATCAAAGAGGGTAATCGACTCAAGGAGTTCTCCAGCGCCCTGGCGTAGGGCCTTTTCAACATCAGCAGCTGTCACCGTCGAATCCACGATAAGTGCTACATCTTGCAGCGCGGCAGGCATTGTCCCGACCGAGGATGGTCGAACCAATTGCGTATCTGGCAGCGCGCTTAACCCAACTGCAAAAGCCACAGATCTCTCAGGTAGACCGTATTTTGCAATAATTTTGGGATGCAATTCGCCAGCATGTGCCACTGCTTTTCCATCAACTATCAACTCTGCACAACGACCTGGATGCCAGGGTGCAAACTCTGAACGCTTGACCGTCCATTGAAGATTGCATAGCTGCAGAATGTCTTGGGCGTACGCAATCGCGTCTTGCCATGTGTACGAACGAGCTTTACCTTGCCAATCTTCATTTTCGGTTTTTCCGACAAGTAGACCAGCAACGTGATAAGCCTGTGGCGGAACGCTGGCAAAAATTTCATCAATCATTTTCTGATTCGGACGCTTTGAAATTTCCGGGGAGATAAAGGGCACAAGTTTTTGAGAACTTCTGAAAATCGATCCCATTTCGAATATTGCAAAGTCTTTTGCCCCGCGACTGATATTTCGTTGAGCAACTTCAATGAGGCCAGGGACAAGGTGAACTCTCATGAGAGGGAATTCCTCAGACATTGGGTTGGCAATGCGATAGGTGGCCGCGCGATCTCCGACGAATCCCATGAAATCGATAGTCTCTTGGTTGGTAAATGGGAATGTTTGAACTTCTGCAAGCCCACGCCCTGCCAACATCGATGCGATTGCACGACGACGCTTTTGTGTGGGAGTCAGTGATGCGTGTTTAGGTCTTGGCGGCAGAACCGAAGGAATTTTATCGTAGCCAATCATCCGAGCTACTTCTTCGGTCAAATCAGCAGATGTCAGCAGATCTGAACGCCAAGCAGGTGGATCAACTTCGAAAGTTTTCTCGTTCACATCACAACCGATAGCGCGAAGGATCTCGGCAATTTTCGAAGGAGATACTTCGAAGCCCAATATTCTCGAGACATACGATGGATCAAGTTTTACAATAGGAGAAAACTTTGGCTCGCCATCAATAACTGTAGCTACATGTTGAGCCGAGCTATTTTCAGTCAAAAGCTGAACAAATCTTGCCGATGCGAACTGCGCCAATGATGGATCGACGCTTCTTTCTAAACGGCGAGAGGCTTCAGATGAAAGCTTATGTCGCCGTGAATTCTTTGCTATGCACACCGGATCAAAGCGAACCGCTTCTAGGGCAATCTCAGTTGTGGTCTCAGAAATTTCAGAGGACGCTCCACCCATTGTTCCGGCAAGTGCGAGCGGTTGTGCATCATCCCAAACCATCAGATCATCGGGATCTAACTGACGAACTTGTCCATCTAACGTTGTAAATGGTTGTGCTTTGCCCGCACGTTTGATCGTCAAACCGCCCTTGATCTTCGACTTATCAAAAGCGTGAAGTGGTTGGCCGAGTTCTAACATGACGTAATTTGTCACATCTACTACAAGTGAAATCGAACGCATACCCATCTTCTCAATTCGTCGTCGCATCCAAATTGGAGTTGTAGCGCCAGGGTCGAAGTTCGAAAGGGTGCGAAGATAAAATACAGAGGCAGTGGATGCGTCAGCTATCTTCGCTGCGACACCTTTTCCAGTTTCAGTGAAGGTTAAGTTGCGAAGATTTTCGATTGGATCTGTAAACGTTAAACCAAGTGAACCTGCTACCTCGCGAGCCATGCCACGGATACTGAGTGCGTATCCACGATCTGGATTAACAGCTACATCGAAAATAACATCGTTAATCATGAGGCCTTCGATTGCGTCGGAGCCAACTTTTACTGTTCCCTCTTGGAAAGTCATGATTCCTGAATGATCATCGCCCAGGCCAAGTTCCTTTGCTGAACAAATCATTCCATTGGAAGTTTTCCCATATGTCTCGCGGGCACCAATGGAGAAATCGCCTGGCAGAACCGCGCCCGGAAGCGCAGCTACGACGATGTCACCAACCTTAAAATTAGTGGCTCCACAAATAACATACCGTGTTTCTTTTTCCCCGCAATCAAGAGCAACGTAACGAATCGGCTTCTTGTATTCGGTGATTTCTTCAATATTTAATACCTTGGCAAATACAAGGGGGCCAGTGAGATCAGCGCCTTGCTTGATAATCTCTTCAACTTCAAAACCGACGCGAATGAGTCCATCCGAAATCTGCTCTGGCGTAATGTTTTTAGGAATATCTACGAATTCCTTAATCCACGACAACGGTGCGCGCATTTAGAGTCCAACTCCAAACTGACGAGTGAAACGCAAGTCGCCTTCAACGATGTCATGCATGTCTGTAATTCCATGACGCACCATCAGAGTGCGCTCTAGCCCCATGCCAAAAGCAAAACCTGTGTAAACCTCTGTATCGATGCCACACGTTGCGAGAACTTTTGGATTGACCATTCCGCAGCCGCCCCATTCAATCCAGCGACCATTAAAGAAGACGTCAACTTCTGCGCTCGGCTCAGTGAATGGAAAAAATGATGGACGAAGCCTTGTAGTGACATCTGGCCCAAACATGTGCCGAGCGAAGTTATCGAGCGTTCCTTTGAGATGAGCCATAGTGATGCCCTTGTCGACAACCAAGCCTTCTACCTGGTGGAAAACTGGGCTATGTGTAGCATCCAATTCATCAGCGCGAAAAGTGCGGCCAGGGCAAATTACATAGATGGGTGGCTCCTGGGTTAACATCGTGCGAATCTGCACAGGAGAGGTGTGAGTACGAAGAACTACACCGGACTCAATTGGCTCAATAAAAAATGTGTCTTGCATTGTGCGAGCAGGATGATCTGCAGGAATGTTTAGTGCGTCAAAGTTGAGCCATCCTGATTCAAGTTCGGGACCTTCTTCAACAGCGTAGCCTTGTTCAATAAAGAAGTCTGAAATCTCATTCTTGATAATTGAAATTGGGTGCAATCCCCCACGATGGGTTCGTTGAACTGGCAAGGTGATATCAACAACTTCTTCTAGCAATACTTTCGAATCTCGTTCTGATTCAAGTTTTTCGGTTGCAGTAGCTAACGCCTTTGCAATCTCTGCTTTAGCATCACCGATAAGTTTTCCGGCTGAGGCTTTCTCATCAGGTGAAAGTGACCCGAGCCCTCTGCTTGCAAGGGAAATCGGCGCCTTATCTCCGGTATGTGCAAGTCGGGCAATTTTAAGTGAATCTAGATCCTTAGCCGCAGAAAATGCCTTCTGAGCATCGCTTATCCACGATGCTATTTCTGCCGGCTTCATGGAGGTAATTCTAACCTGCGACCTTTGAAGAAAGCGTGAACATAACGATGGATGCCGCAGCAGATAAATTCAGGCTCTCAGCACGGCCCGACATGGGGATAGTTACTTCCGTAACACTTACACCGATATCGGTTGCGGTGACTCCCCTAGCTTCATTGCCAAAGATCGCTATGCAATCTCCTGGGAGAACCACATCTAGAATCGATTGCGATGCGTGAGATGAGAGCAGAAGCTTCTGAATCTGAGGAAATTTTGCATCAATATCTGCAAAATCTATTCCCTCGTATACCGGAATGTTCCACAGTGAACCGGCAGTAGAACGTACAACTTTTGGTGAAAACATATCTACAGAATTCTTAGATGTAATCACAGCGTCAATACCCATTGCATCCGCTGTACGAAGGATCGTTCCAGCATTACCAGGGTCTTGGATTTCATGTAAGTAAATGAACAACGAGCGCCCATCGGACTTCAGTTCAGAGATTGTTCTCTCAGGCATGTAACACAGAGAGATAACTCCCTGCGGAGTCACGGTATCCGCCATGGCTTTGAGTACCGGCTCTGATACTTCAACTACTTCGATCTCATTAAAGTCGAGATCGGAAATCTTGCTTAGCCCTTGTTCAGTTCCATAAATAATTTTTATCTCAGGTCCACGAGATGAACCAATCGCTTCCCGCGCACATTGAATTCCTTCGGCAACGAAGAGACCTTGTTCGCGACGCTCTTTTGCGCCCTTAGAACCAATAAGAGCCTTCACCCGCCCGATATGCGGCGAATGAAGGCTCTCAATCATTGGTCCAGTATCTCTAGATTCTGGATTACTTACGCAGCTGGAAGATTCTTACGTGCTACATCCACGAGAACTTTAAATGCTGCTGGATCATTTGTGGCGATATCTGAAAGAACGCGACGGTCAACTTCTAGTCCTGATGCCTTAAGGCCCTGGATGAAGCGGTTGTATGTCATTCCATTTTCGCGAGCTGCAGCGTTGATACGCTGAATCCATAGTTGGCGGAAATCGCCCTTCTTATCTTTACGATCGTTGAAGGCATAAACCATTGAGTGCGTAACTTGCTCTTTCGCCTTAGTGAAAAGACGTGAACGTTGTCCGCGATATCCGCTGGCACGTTCGAGTGTTGTGCGACGCTTCTTTGCTGCGTGTACTCCGCGCTTGACTCTCATTTAGTCACGCTCCCTTACTTCAAACCAAGCATGCGCT
>WLPI01000004.1 GCA_009698845.1 Actinomycetota bacterium | reverse complement strand
GGACAAGAAACTGGATTGATCACACTTGCGCTCAATCAGTTGGATGCAAAGAAATTGTCAGAGCATTTATTGATTAAGGGATGGAATGTGCATTCACCACGCAGGTAATTCACGCTTTAGTTAGCAAAGAGAATAGAATTAAGCAACGGAAGCGATGGGCTAAGAAATGATTGTTGTTGCATTAGATGGCCCGAGCGGATCGGGTAAGTCGAGCACCTCTAAAAGCATCGCAATACGTGCCGGTTGGAGTTACTTAGATACCGGAGCGCTCTACCGCGCAGTCACTTACATTGCTTTATCGATTAAGAGTGAAAATGCATCCGAAATTGTCAGTGCGCTTTCACAATCACCAATTACCTTTAATTCTAATCCTCGTGATCCTCAGATTTTTGTGGGCGGGAAGAATGTTTCAGATGACATTCGCACTAACGAAGTTACAGATAGTGTTTCAAAAATAAGTGCGATGCCAGAGATTAGAGCCGAGTTATTGCAGTTACAACGCAGTCTGATCAATCGTGCAGATAGAGGAATAGTTGTTGAAGGAAGAGATATCGGAACGGTTGTTTGTCCGGAAGCCGCACTGAAAATCTATTTGACCGCAGATATTTCTGCTCGTGCTCAACGCAGAGATGCGGAACAGCAAGAAGAATCACGAGGAATTGAAGCTGTAGGGGAGTCACTTGCAAGCCGTGACCACGTTGATTCGACGAGAGCTGTTTCACCACTGACTATGGCGCCAGATGCTGTCCATGTCGATTCTACTGAACTAACTCTGGATGAGACCGTCGATCGAATCTGGGAATTGCTCTCGCAACGATCATTGTTAGGACTTCCTATCGTTGCGATTCTTGGGCGTCCAAATGTTGGGAAATCGACTCTGATTAATAGATTTATTGGACGACGTGAAGCAATTGTCGAAGATACTCCAGGTGTTACACGAGATCGAGTGCAGTACGAATGCGAATGGGGCGGGCGACGCTTTATCATTATGGACACCGGTGGTTGGGAATCGAAACCTGATGGTATTTCGATTCAAGTCAGTGCAAGTGCTGAACTCGCGATGCACGAAGCAGATGTTCTCTGTTTTGTAGTTGATGCTCAAGTGGGCGCACTCGATGAAGACGACGTATTAGTACAAGAGCTTCGCAAAGCAAAGAAACCGACAATTCTTGTTGCCAATAAAGTAGATGGCGATAATGACGAATCTGATGCGCACTCTCTTTGGAATATTGGATTAGGTGAGCCGAATTTTGTCTCGGCTTTACATGGCCGAGGCAGCGGAGATTTGTTGGATCGCATAGTTAATGAACTTCCAGAAGTAGGAGCAGCACAAGTACAAGATGGGTACCGACGTATCGCACTCATTGGTCGACCAAACGTTGGTAAATCTAGTTTGCTCAATGCTCTTGCTGGTGAGAATCGTTCAATCGTCGACTCTGTTGCGGGTACAACTCGTGATCCGGTAGATGAGTTAATTGAATTCGGTGGAAGTATCTGGAGATTTGTTGATACGGCAGGTCTGAAGAAACGAGCAAACCAAGCTAGCGGAACGGACTATTACGCAACACTTCGAACTCAAACTGCGCTCGAGCGCTGCGAATGTGCGGTTGTCGTTCTGGATGCGTCTGTGCCAATTTCCGAACAAGATCTACGTGTCATCACAATGGTTGAAGAGGCCGGTAAGGCGATGGTGATAGTTATGAATAAATGGGATTTGGTCGACGAGGATAGAAGAACTCAAATAGAAAAAGAGATGGAAAGGCACCTCGATCAGGTCGAATGGGCTCAGGTAGTAAACGTCGCAGCGAAGACAGGTTGGCACAGAGACAGACTGGCTCCGGCGCTTCGCACTGCCATCGATTCGTGGGAGCGCAGAGTCCCAACTGCCAAGTTGAACTCGTTCTTAGGTGCTTTGATTGGCGCGACCCCTCCACCAGTTCGTGGCGGAAAACAACCAAGGGTTTATTACGCCACGCAAGCAGGCATTGCGCCACCTAAATTCGTGGTCTTCTCTTCGGGGTGGATTGAGGCTTCCTACCGTAGATTTATTGAACGCCGCTTACGTGAAGAGTTTAAGTTCCCGGGAACTCCAGTCCAGGTAGCCATTCGAGTTAAGGAACGAGATAAGGAGCAGTAGGCAAGTGTTAACAATTCCTAACGCGCTCACCTTTCTACGCTTTTTAGGCATTCCCGTATTCGTACTCCTTGCTCAATCGGGAAACCATGACGGTTGGGCGATATTGGTCCTAGCTATCGGTGGAGCCACTGATTATTTCGATGGAAAATTAGCTCGAGCCCTCAACCAAGAATCAAAATTCGGAGAGATCGCTGATCCAACAATCGATCGACTTTACATCGTAGCTACATTAATTGTTCTTTACATACGCGAAGCCGTTCCAGTATGGCTCATTGGTGTATTGGTTATTAGGGATATTGCCATGGCGGTTCTGGCAGGAATTTTGGTAGCTTCTCGGAGAGAGCCTTTGCAGGTAACGTACTTGGGGAAAGCGGCAACGTTCAATCTGCTCTATGCCTTCCCATTCTTGCTTCTAGCTCTGAGTGATACTTGGTACGGTCAACTAGCTTTCATTTTCGGCTGGGCCTTTGCAATCTGGGGGGTCGCCCTCTATCTGGGAACGGCCTTTGGTTATTTCCGAAGTGGTGTTAAGAGCATTAGAGTTCCTCCACGCGCTATCCCAGGTTAGATTGGATTACTCAGATGTCGAATATTCCTAATGAGTTGCAATACACCAAAGAACACGAGTGGGTGTCTCGCGTCGATGCGCAGCTAACCTACCGAATGGGAATCACTGATTATGCCCAAGGTGCACTTGGTGACATCGTTTATGTGCAAATGCCCAAGATTGGTGAATCAGTCATCGCTGATGCTGTCTGTGGTGAAGTTGAATCAACAAAGAGCGTCTCCGAGATTTTTGCGCCAGTAACTGGCACGGTGGTGGCGATAAATGAAGCACTGACTCAGAATCCAGAGCTCATTAACTCCCAACCTTACGGCGAAGGTTGGCTAATCGAAATTTCTGTCGAAAGTGAGCCTGCAGGACTTCTTTCTGCATATGAATACGGGGCAATTACCGGTTGATTCCGGCTTGATTTCTCTCCACCAACTCTCTAGTGTCACCCTTAAGTTGACATCGAAGGGGGTTGTTCATGGCAAAGCCAGATTCACAGAATGAACTCACGACAACCCTTCATCTTGGCCTTAGATCAGTTGTGGGCTCTTCCCCGAACGCAACTGTGAGTGACTTTCTCGCTCAATCGACACCCGAAGAACAGAAAATCATCGAAGGCGCACTCACGGGTGATGGCAATAACGCAATGATTTTTATTCATCGAGGGCCACAGAAGGGGTCCAGATTCCATCTGACATCAACTGGTGCCTCGATTGGTCGTTCTCCTGAGAGCGATATTTTTCTTGATGACGTTACGGTTTCTCGAAAGCACGCATCGATTGAAAAGAGCTCAGAGGGCTTCGTGTATAAGGACTCAGGAAGTTTAAATGGTTCTTATGTTAATAACGAGACTGTTTCGGAGATCAGACTAAATACTGGTGACGAGATTCAAATCGGAAAGTTCCATCTTTTATTTATTTCATCACAGACAGCTTCACACACAACAGGGGAGAAGTAAGTTGAGCGTTCCAGCACGTGCATATTTGAGTATTGGTGAAGTCCTAACGAAGCTGCGTGGTGATTTTCCGGATATCACGATTTCGAAAATAAGATTCCTCGAGTCTGAGGGGTTAATCGAACCTCAACGCACACCATCTGGGTATCGAAAGTTCACAACAACAGATTTAGATCGCCTTCGTTACGTACTGCTTGCTCAGCGCGATCAGTACTTGCCGCTTAAGGTCATCAAGGAAAATTTGGATGCCCTTGATCGAGGTTTGCAGCCAGCGCCACAAGGGGGAGTCGCCTCGCCTCGCCCAACACTTGGTTTGGCTACAGTCGATGGCGAGTTCGCACCGGCTGCTTTCGGTGAACAATCGGAGATGCGCCTATCTCGCGAGGAGCTTTTGAAAGCATCTTCACTGGAAGATTCTCAGCTGGTAGAGCTGGAGTCCTTTGGTCTCATCACAATTCGTGGGCGTCATTACGACGGAGATGCCTTAGCTGTAGCACGAGCGGTTGCAGAGATGGCTGGATTCGGAATCGAACCTCGGCATCTACGTTCATTTAAATCGGCTGCAGATCGTGAAATCGGTTTGATTGAGCAAGTTATTACGCCTTTCACTCGTCAGAAGAGCACAGAAGCGAAGGCTCGTGCCGAAGAAGTTCAAAAAGAAATCGCATCACTGTCTATTCGTTTGCACGCCGCACTCGTTCGCGGCGGATTGCATCGCGCTAGATAATTTCTAGTCGTCACTGGATAGGGTTAAATTGCAATGCTAATTCCAGTGGAAGTTGTCGGTGTCAGAATTGAGATGCCGTCTAACCAACCGATAGTTCTTCTTAAGGAAATTGAGGGGACCCGTTTCTTGCCCATCTGGGTAGGAGCCGTTGAAGCAACTGCAATCGCTTTTGCGCAACAAGGGCTTTCACCTGATAGACCGCTAACTCATGACCTACTTCGCGATGTCTTGGACAGGGTTGACATAACTCTTACCGCTGTCCATATAACCTCAATTGTGGATGGAGTCTTCTTTGCTCAGTTACTTCTTCGTGATAACGGATTAGCCCTGGAGCCTCTCTCCTCAAGACCATCAGATGCGATCGCGCTAGCTCTGCGCACCAAGTCGAACATCATGGTCGATAACGATCTACTGGATCAGGTGGGAATCGATATCCCCGAACATGTGGCTACGGAAGTTTCGGCTGCGGGAGATCAAGAGTTAGAGGCGTTCCGAGAGTTCCTCGACCAGATTAACCCCGAGGATTTTGCAGGGTAGCCGTGAAAGTCTCAACCTCAAGTAGAGGTTCTATTCGTGTCGGTCACGGATATTGGGGCGCTGCGGGCGTAACCTTTATCCAACCCCACTACGTGAAAGCGAGCCCCCTCTCGTGACAGATCAAGAATTCGAAATTGGATATCGCGGTGCAACCGCATGTTCTGCCGCAGGTATTTCTTATCGTCAATTAGATTATTGGGCGCGCACCGGTCTTGTTGAACCTTCGATTCGTACTGCAACTGGTTCTGGTAGCGCAAGGCTTTATGGGTTTCGTGACATTCTTGTTTTGAAAATTGTAAAAAGATTATTGGATGCGGGTGTTTCACTTCAGAATATTCGCACTGCAGTAGATCATCTTCGCAACCGTGGAGTAACCGAGCTTGAACGAATTACTCTTATGAGTGATGGAGCATCCATCTACGAATGTGCTAGTCCAGATGAAATCATCGATTTACTTGCAGGTGGACAAGGTGTTTTCGGCATTGCCGTTGGAAAAGTCTGGCACGAGGTTGAAGGTTCGTTAGCAACGCTTCAAGGTGAAGTTAACGGTGAAGCCGTAGGTAGCGAAAATAGTGACGAACTCTCGTTACGTCGAAAGGCGAAAGGCGCTTAACTCTCATATATTTCCTTCCCTGGGAGCTGTGATAACAGCAAGCGAGGGGAGTGGTTAATTGAGCAACGAACGCAATTTTCAAGATCGCCATATAGGGCCCAACTCTTCCCAAGAAAATGAAATGCTCGGCGTACTCGGGTATTCGGATATCAAGAAGTTCATCGCCGATGTTGTTCCTTCAAATATTGCAATTGAAAAGAAACTGGCGGATGTATTAGATGGTCCTCAATCTGAAGTTGATGTAATTGCTGAACTGCGTTCACTTGCGAGCGAAAATCTGGTCTTCAGGTCTCTGATTGGTTCTGGATATTACGGAACAATTACGCCGCCAGTTGTTAAGAGAAATGTTCTAGAAAATCCAGCTTGGTATACCGCATATACACCCTACCAACCGGAAATTTCTCAAGGTCGATTAGAGGCGCTATTCGCTTTCCAAACTGTTGTATGTGATCTCACTGCCCTCAATGTTGCTAACGCGTCGATGCTGGATGAACCAACTGCAGCAGCCGAGGCCATGACTTTAGCGCGACGTATTTCTAAGGCGTCAGATGATGCGGTGTTTCTGATCGATAAGAACGTACATTCACAGACTAAATCTGTGGTTGTTACGCGCGCAAAACCGCTCGGAATCGATGTTCGCGAAGTGGATGCTTTGAATATCGACTCATCCTTAAACTACTTTGGAGTTCTCGTTCAATACCCGGATACCACTGGGATCATCAACGACTTCACCACTGTTGCAACAAATGCGAGAGCTAAGGACGCTTTGGTAATTGCGGCAACTGATTTGCTCGCACTCACATTGATAAAGGCTCCAGGGGAGTGGGGTGCAGATATTGCAATTGGATCTGCACAACGCTTCGGGGTTCCGATGGGATTTGGTGGACCTCACGCCGGATTCATGGCGGTGCGCACAGGGCTCGAGCGAGCACTTCCTGGACGACTTATTGGGCAAAGTGTAGACGCGCATGGAAATCCAGCATTCCGTTTGGCACTTCAAACTCGAGAGCAACATATTCGCCGAGACAAGGCGACGAGCAATATCTGCACCGCTCAAGTACTTCTCGCAAATATGAGCGCCTTCTATGCAATGTGGCATGGTCCGGAAGGTTTGATTGCAATAGCAGAGAGAATCCACGCATTTACATCAGCTCTCGCAACTGTCGTTGAAACCGTCAATAAGAGTTATTTCGACACACTGACTATCAAGGTTTCTGATGCCAGTGAAATTCACGCGAAGGCGCGATCTAGGAAGATCAATTTAGGAATTGTTGACAGCCAGCATGTAAGGATTTCTCTTGATGAAACGGTTACAGATGGTTTATTTGCACAGATTGTTGAAATTTTCTCAGCCTCTGTTGTTCCGGCTCAGGGGAGCGGCATAGCAACGGCAATTAAACGAATATCTTCATTCTTGCAGCATCCTGTTTTTAACACGTATCATTCTGAAACATCCATGATGCGTTACTTGAGAACTTTGTCAGATCGAGACTTGGCCCTTGACCGCACGATGATTCCACTTGGTTCCTGCACAATGAAACTTAATTCAGTCACAGAGATGGAAGCAGTTACCTGGCCTGAGTTCGCCTCGCTTCATCCTTTTGTTCCGATTGAGCAAAGCAAGGGTTCTCGTAGATTAATTGAACAGTTGTCGAAGTGGCTTATTGAAATCACTGGTTACGACGCAGTTTCGCTTCAACCAAATGCGGGAAGTCAAGGGGAGTTCGCAGGATTACTTGCGATTCGTAATTATCACGATTCCCGCGGCGATCAGAACCGAAATATCTGTTTAATTCCTTCAAGTGCTCACGGTACTAACGCCGCAAGTGCGGTAATGGCCGGAATGAAAGTTGTCGTGATTGCATGTGATGATCAGGGTAACGTCAGTCTCGATGACATCCGTAGCAAAATAGCGGAACATCAGAACGCACTTGCTGCTCTTATGGTTACCTACCCTTCAACGCACGGAGTTTTCGAATCTGCTATTTCAGAGATATGCGCTGCGATTCATGACGCGGGCGGACAGGTTTATGTTGACGGTGCCAATCTCAATGCATTGGTAGGACTCTCGCAACCAGGAAAATTTGGTGCAGATGTTTCTCACTTAAATCTTCACAAGACTTTCTGCATTCCGCATGGTGGCGGGGGACCGGGCGTTGGTCCGGTGATTGCTAAGGCGCATCTTGCACCGTTTTTACCAAATCATCCGCTTGATGAATTAGCTGGGCCAGCAACAGGCCCTGGTCCCATTTCAGGAGCGCCGTATGGTTCTGCGAGCATCCTCCCAATTTCGTGGGCATATATTCGTCTCATGGGGGGAGAAGGTCTAACTCACGCTACAGAGGTAGCGATTTTAAATGCGAATTACATGGCGCATCGCCTGAAGAATTTCTTCCCAATTCTTTACACTGGCGAGAAAGGCTTAGTTGCGCATGAGTGTATTTTGGATGTTCGTGAGATCACGAAGGTAAGTGGAGTCACCGTCGATGACATCGCTAAGCGCTTGATGGATTTTGGATTCCATGCGCCAACGATGTCATTCCCAGTCCCTGGAACTTTGATGATTGAACCAACGGAATCTGAGGACATTCTCGAAATGAATCGCTTCATCGATGCGATGATCGCAATTAAGTACGAAATTGACGAGATAGTCGAAGGTAAAATTCCAGTTGAAGATTCAGCGCTAAGAAATGCGCCACATACAATCGCAACGATTGCTGTTACCAAGTGGGAACATGGCTATAGCCGCGAACGAGGTGCTTTCCCTGCAACCTTTACTGGACTTATTCCAGGCGAACTCATCGGTCAGAAGGGCAAGTATTGGCCTACAACAGGGCGAATAGACGGCGCTTACGGGGATAGGAATCTCGTCTGCTCTTGTCCGCCTATTGAGTCTTTCGCCTAAGAGAATTCTTCTTACTTTACATAATGTAACTTATCGGCGTTAGGCCTGAGCCTACGAGCCAGGCCCCACAGGGTTGTTTGCCACAGAGCTTCGAAAACAATCGCCTTGCTCATCTTAGAAACTCCATTGACTCGCTCCACAAAAGTGATGGGAACTTCAATAGTCTTCGCACCTGCTAGGTCTGCAGCCATCGCCATTTCAATTTGAAAGCAATAACCAGTCGCTGTCATTTCCTTAAGTTTAAGTGAGTTAAGCAATGCTGAACTGTAAATTCTAAAGCCTCCAGTTAGATCATTAAGAGGAATACCCAGTGTTATACGTGCATATCGAGTGCCTGTGCGGGAAAGCAATTGTCGACTGCGTGGCCAGTTGACCACAGATCCTCCAGGCATCCATCTCGTACCAAGGACAATCACGCTCTCGTTATCCGAAATCGTTGATGCTGCAGCAAACATAGCTGGTAAATCTTCTACACGATGCGACCCATCTGCATCCATAGTTACCACATGGGTATAGTTATGTTCGGGTGTAAGAACTCTCGCGAAACCAGCTCGATAAGCCGCACCTAAGCCTGCTTTGCCTGGCCTACGAATAACCGACACCCACGGATAATTTAGGTTGTCTACGGTCTCAGCAGTTTTATCTGGTGAATTATCATCAATTACGACAAGATTGAAATTATATGTTCGCTGGAGGGGTTCCATCTTCTTTAGTAATTCGACAATTGACAGCGATTCGTTAAAGGTGGGAACTAAGATGACAAATTGGCTCATGCAAGAATCCGATTAATGATTGTTCGGTAATTACTGATTTTTAGTATTCCAGGTAGAGATTCTTGAGTATTCTCAGCTGTTCGACTTAGCACTCTCCCATTATTATCTATAAAAGCAGAAATACCGATAGTTGAAACACTCAAAATATCCCTTGAATGCTCGACAGCTCGAATTCTGGTTATTGCTAATTGCTGAGCACTCTCGGCTGTTCCGGCGAAAGTGGCGCTATTTGTTTGAACAATCAGTACTTGCGAATGATTGGCTGTATCTCTCACCAGATCATCAAGAATTATCTCGTAACAGATAATTGGACCCACTGAGATACCTGCGACAGTGTGTGAAATTCGTTGAGTGCCTGGAACAAAGTCATTGACGGCTTTAGCAAGTGGACTGATGATTTCAGAAATACGCCTCAGCGGTATGAATTCTCCAAAGGGTGTTAATCCTCGCTTAATGTAGACACTTTTAGTTGACCCATCTTCATCAAACATAATAGAGGAATTTTGAGGACCTGTGAGATCTTGTTGGACTACTCCAGCAATTATCGGAGTCTTCAATCTTGTCGTAAGTGAAGAAATATCGGTCCTCACGTCGGGGTTGAATCGTGGATCAATATCAATTGAATTCTCAGGCCAAACGATTGCGTCGTACTGATCTGGAGTAACTCTCATTGTTGCATCGCGATGTAAATCAAAGACAGCCTTTGCCCTTGAGTTAAACCTAAGGCCTACTTCGGGGGTATTGCCCTGTATGGCAATCAGTTTTATCTCACCACTCCCCTGCGGATTCATTGGAAGAAGAAGTGCCATTACGAGCAAGGCGATGACTGCTACAAGACTTTTCACATTAACTCGCGTAAGTAGCGCGGCTATAGTCAAAGTGAAAGCCGATAGGGCGATTACTCCCCCTATAGCGACAATCGGTAGTGCTGGAGATTGAACCTGACTGAATGCGATACGGGTCCAACCGAATCCCCCAAAAGGAAAACGCGCGCGAAATTCCTCCATAGCCAGTAATGTCACGCAACTCCAAATAAGACTATGGGTTCGACGATATATCCACCCGACAGGGAGATAGAACATTGCCTGCAATCCAGAAAGAAATAGCCATGGAATTGCGCCAACATACTTACCGCTCCAATGAAGCGCTATTGCGTTAAGGATGAAACCAAAAGCAAGGCTATGTGCAATCGGTCTGTTACTTCCTTGCAATTTTCGAAGATAAATCGCAAATCCGATGATTGATAAGTACCAGATTCCGATTGGCTCAAAAGCCGCACTTCCAAGAAAAGCAGCTAGAGTAATTCTTACCATCGCAGTGCCGATATCAATCTATCGACGCTAGCCCCTAACCCGTACTTCTCTTTTAAAGCGTAAATCTCGGATAAGTCCGCTGGTTTATCTGGCATATCAATTTTCATCGCAGGGATAGCTACATCACGCGCACAATTTACAAGTGTAGGAGCAATCTTCAAGTAGTCCACACCGTCGATAATCTTCTTAGCTAACGAAGCGGTTAAAGCATCGTGACCCGTTTTTGCGGCAGCTATCACGTCGTCTACTGATTCAAATGAACTTGCGATAACCGCAGCTCCCTTCTCGCCTATACCTCTGACGCCAGGCAAACCGTCTGAAGGATCGCCTCGAAACATCGCAAAGAGTGCATATCTGTCTCCAGGGATTCCATATTTGTCTGCAACCCATTTCTTATCAACTAAATCATGTTGTGAGATGCCGCGTGCTAGGTAAACAACCTTCACATCTCTCTTGTCGTCAACCAACTGGAAAAGATCTCTATCTCCCGTAACTATACGGATTGGACCCTTTTCCTTCACTGCAAAGGTCGCCATTACATCGTCAGCTTCGTAATCATCCACACCCAACATTGGGAATCCAAATGCATCAAGGAGATCGAGCAGTACTGGAATTTGTGGAGTGAGAGTCTCTGGCTCTTCCTCTTCATCACCCTCATCTTCAAGGCGATTGGCTTTGTAATCGGGGAATAATTCCACTCGCCAGGAAGGTCGCCAATCCCCCTCTATGCACGCGACAATGCGATTTGGTGAGTACATCCCGATTAGTCGCGCAGTCATATCAAGATATCCACGAATTGCGTTGACAGGCATTCCATCCGGCGACAGCAAAGTATCTGGCATTCCGTAATATGCGCGATACCAAAGTGATGCGCTATCTAAGAGCATAAGAGTCATAGTTCGCCCAACATATATGAGATAACACCACGATCCAAGCGCTTGATCCCATCTCTACATACCGGGCGAAGATGCTCTGCGGCTCCACCAATCTGAGTGAGTAAATCAATTAATTGCTTAATGCTTCGGACAAAGTCGCCGACTGTCATATCAGTTCCCTTAAGAACGTTACTGAGCGAATGTCCATTAGCCCATCGATATGCTGCATAGCAGAAGCCGAAATCAGGTTCACGTTGTGTCTTCACATCAAATTCATTCTCGATATCTTCTAATTCCACCCAGATTTTTGCAACGATAGCTAATGCATTTGCAACATTCTGATGCGGCATCTTTGGTGCGTAATTCTCAACTGAGCGACTCTCGAAAATCATGGCTGATGCGACAGAGAGAATTTCGGGCGCAGACAAATTATCAAAAACTCCCCGTCTAATCGACTCGGTGAGTAGTAGGTCTGATTCTGCATAAATCTTCGCTAGGATTTTTCCTTGGGCTGTTGGTTTCTCCCCTTCGATGTATCCAAGATGCGTTAACACATTACAGATCCGGTCAAATGTTTTGGCGATAACGTGAGTTCTGTTCTCTACACGAGAACGTAGCCCATCGGACTCGCGATTCAAACGATCAGCCCTCTCCGCAAAGCGCGCATGTGTTTCGCGATCATTGCAGGAGTGGCAAGCATGCTGGCGTAATGATCGGCGCATTCCGTCGAGTTCATTCTCCATCTTGACGCGCTGCCGTTGATCAAAAGTGCGACGCCCATCCCTCTTACTCAGCAATCGTTCGAGCTCTTTGATATCAATTCGAATTCGAGAGTACTCGTTGAAATCTCCAAGATGGCATTGAGCTGATTCAGTTTGCTCTGCAGCCGCAGAATCGTTCTTTCTCACTTGTCGCACAAGGCCAACGACAGCTCTATCGGCTTGGAATTGAGCAAAAGATGATTCCAGGCTTCCACGAGCTCGCTCGCGACCGAATCGAGCGATCAAATTTATAGACATGTTATATGTTGGCGTAAATGAAGATTTCAATGGATACGTTCGCGTAGACGCCAATCCTGCAGCAGTAGCTGAATCAACTGTTGGTGACCATTGAACAACTGCATTACCTTCTATATCAATTCCTCGACGTCCCGCTCGACCTGTGAGTTGCGTGTACTCCCCTGGAGTGATTGACACATGTGCTTCACCATTCCATTTGCTCAATTTCTCAAGTACAACGGTTCTTGCAGGCATGTTAATTCCGAGAGCTAGAGTCTCCGTCGCAAAGACTGCCTTAACTAAACCCCGTTTAAATAAATCTTCCACAGCGCCTTTAAAACTAGGAAGCAACCCTGCATGGTGGGCCGCTATGCCGCGTTCAAGAGCGGTTAACCAATCCCGATATCCGAGAACCTCAAGGTCTTCTTCTGCCAAGTTTTGAGTGTATCTCTGTGCTGTAGCGACTATCTCGACACGTTCTTCGGTAGTTGTGAGCTTTACTCCTTCTTGGAGGCACTGCTTCACTGCCGCATCGCAGCCAGCACGAGAAAAGATGAAGGTTATTGCGGGAAGGAGATTCTCGCGTTGTAACTTTTCAATAATCTCAGCCCGAGAAAGTCTATTTTCATTCTCTGAATACCTATCCCTGCGATGACGAGGTATCTTCACTCTTCGAAGCGCTTCACGTTCCAAGCCGAGAATCTCTGGATTGACTCTGCCAGGTTCGCTAAAGAGATCGATCATTCGATTTCCGATAAGAACATGTTGGTAGAGCGGAATCGGACGAATTTCACTCACTATCACTTCTGTTGACCCACGTACTTCTCCGAGCCACTCCCCAAATTCTTCTGCGTTGGAAACCGTTGCAGAAAGAGAAATAACCTGAACACTTTCCATTAGATGAATGAGAACTTCTTCCCACACAGCGCCTCGGAATTTGTCGGCCAAGTAATGAACTTCATCCATGACAACAGAACCAAGATTTGTGAGAGTGGAGGAATTGGCATACAACATATTCCTAAGAACTTCAGTAGTCATGACTAAAACTTGGGCTTCGGAATTGATATTTGTATCTCCGGTGAGTAGGCCGACACGGTCTTCTCCGAAGCGCTCCTGAAACTCAGCGAACTTCTGATTTGAGAGAGCCTTTATCGGTGTTGTGTAAAAACATTTCTTGCCTTGAGAAAGAGCGCTGAAAGCTGCAAATTCTCCGACGACTGTCTTTCCGGCCCCAGTGGGTGCCGCTACGAGGACCCCTTTGCCATCTTCGACTGCGTGGCAGGCAGTAATCTGAAAGTCGTCGAAACCGAAATCAAACTGCTCAATGAACTTCACCGTCAGTGGATGAGTATTTCTCTTCCTCGCCGCCGCATATTGCTCTGCTGGCGTCGTCATAGAGTCCATGTTAGTCCAGCTGAGGGCACGCACTCTGCTGAAATTGGAGCAGGACCGATTCTTTCGCCATCTGCATAGGCAATAGCATCAGCCGACAAAGAAATCCGCTTAGTCCGTAACGTTCTTACTGCCGGATGAGTGATGTGTGAACCTGAGTAAACCTTAGGAAATACCTTTATGAATTCGAGTTTGCTTACGGGTTCAAGAATCATCACATCGAATAATCCATCATGCATATTTGCTTGTGGGCAGACGAGCATGCCTCCCCCGTAAGAGCGCCCGTTTCCAATTGCAATCAACATAGCTTTAGTCGTAAAGGACTCTGTATCCGTTGTGATCTGGTAGTCAATGGCTGTGAAGCTTGGTAGTTCCAGCGCTATCGAAACGTTATACCTCTGGGGTCCTCGTGGCCACCTCAAAGAATTTGCTCGCTCATTAACAACTGAATCAAAACCGGTCGAGAGAATTGCAGCGAACCATTCAGAATCAACATTACCTAGATCTATTTCTGATGGTTTGTCCTTGATTACTTTTCGAAGATAACCCTCAATATCTGTGAGTGAGAAACCAAGTGAACGTACGATGTCGTTTCCTGTACCCGCTGGAATCACTGCAAAGGGTATGCGTCTTGAAACTGCTACCTGTAAAACCAAATGTGCTAATCCATCCCCTCCTACAGAAATTATGCCTTCACACTCTCGAGTGTCTAGGAAAGTTTCGAGGTCTCGCTGGAGTTCATCGGCCGATGAGCCGGAGAAAACTTGATATGAGATTGCCTGCGCAGTGAGGAAGTTGATGACCCTTTCAGCAAAAATTGCACCTTGCCCATGACCCGAGGCTGGATTTATTGCTACAAGCCACATTAGAGCTCTTGTTGCATCGCTTTTTTATCTCTGCGCTTATCGTTGAAAAGCGCAAAAATGCCTGAAAGAAAGTAAAGCGCAATAAGTGGAAGTGCGAGTGCGAGCATTGAGAGTGGATCCGCAGATGGGGAAAAACTTGCTACGAAAAGTGTTATGGAGAAAACCCAGATTCTCCAAGGTTTTAGAATTGTCTTCCCTGAAAGGAACCCAATGAGATTGAAAGTGATGAGAAATACGGGCAGTTCGAATGCGATTCCGAACAGCAGAATGGCTCTCATAACGAAATCCAAATAGTCATCAAAGCGAACCAGGTTTTCCAAAGAGGATGGTGTGAAACCAAAAAGAACGCGAATAGCTATCGGCAGGATTGTGTATCCCAGGAACGCTCCCCCTGCAAAGAATGGCGTAGCCGCGGAAATGAAAAGAATCGAATTTCGCTTCTCTTTACGATGAAGCGCAGGAGCGATGAATGCCCACAACTGATACAACCAAAGTGGAGCCATCAGAATTATGCCACTGAGTAATGCAACTTTAATTTGCAAATTCAGTGGACCGAGAACGCCGCTGATATACAAAGCTCCACAGTTATCTGCTCCTGCAAGCTGAGCAGCCTTCAAATCGCACACCGGTTTAGCTAGATGAGTGATGATCTCGTTATAGAAGAACCAACCGATGCAGGTACCGAAAGCAATAATGATTACAGACTTAAAGACACGACTGCGAAGCTCTCGTAAATGATCGAGGAGCGGCATGCGACCGCCATTGGTGGCCGACATAGAATTTACTTTTCTTCGGTCTCTTTATCTTTATTTTCAGGCTGCTTGCCGTCTTCCTTCAAGTCCTTCATCTCACTCTTGAAAATCTTCATAGATTTACCTAGTGAGCGCGCGGAATCTGGAAGTCGCTTAGCACCGAACAGCACGAGGACGACAATGAGAAGGATGAGGATGTGGCTAGGTTCGCGTAAAAACATAGCGCAAGGCTACCCCACTACTTGAAATTCAGCGAGAGGCAGATTGAAGCTGCCCCACGGCCCCCTGAATCTCCTTGCGCCATGCTGAGGGTTCAAGAATCTCCACATCCCCGGCCGCAGCCAATACTTGCCTAAAGAACCATTGCTTATTGAAGATGGAAATCTGAAAGCTTTCGTCGGGGCTATCGACGAGCTCACCAAAAACCTCTTGGACACGCCTGAGATTGCGATGAACCCGGATTCGGACAGAGAACTTCTCGTCAATATTGCTGCTGACGGAACCTCCTGAGATTTCCTCTTGTGAAAGAACCACTTTTTCAATGCGGTCTATCCGAAAAGTACGACGTGATTGCGAACTATGACAAAAGGCAAGCAAGAAAAGTTTATTGTCACGGTAGAAAACTTCAACAGGGTCAACAGTTCTCTGGCTAAGTTCATCGTGTGAGATAGATCGGTAGACGATCTCAAGAGCTTTACGAGTTTGTACCGCAATGTCAATTACCTGTTTAACTCTAGGATCATACGCAGGCGTAGCAGAAATAGCCATCGTCATTTTCTGATTGAGAAGGTTTCGCAAACCGTCAATATCGTGTACAAGATCTGGACGATTGTGAATTAAATCGTCCCTCAACATATCAAGCCCGAACAGGATCGTCATAGTCTCTTGAGTAGATAGCGAACGCACCCGATTGAGAGCATCTGCATTACGAATAGTCACAAAGCCGGATTCAAATTCAAGATCCACCAAATCAAATCGGGATTCTCCGCACATCCAGAGCGTGTTGAGGTCTGACAATATCTCGGATTCAGTAACCTCAAAATTCCTTGCTAAATCGGCTATGGAAATTCCTTGATGCGAGTAAAGAAATGGAACGAGATCAAGTAGGCGTGACGCCTTCTGTATGGGATTGGTGCTCTTAGCCATGTAACTTCGCAATCTCTGCCAAGATTGAGTTGTATTGAGCCACAATTTCAACGGGAGCGATGACCTTGACGTCATCTCCATGCCACAAGAGATCACTCATCAATTCAGAATCTTCGGTGTAGGAATACAAGAGGGTATCCCAATCTTCGGAAGATTCAATGAGCGCAGAGAACTTACGTATCTCATTTCCGCGGTTGACTCGAACTGACAAGGTACAACTGCGATTGCGATCCCGAGCAGAGAGATGGTTAACCATCAAAAAATCCCCTGGAACTTCGTATGAACCTGCTTTACCTTGCTCTTTTATCAGGGCGACACATCGATCAAGTCTGAAAAGACGAATGCTCTTTCTGTCCAGATCCCTGCCGGCGACGTACCAATAGCCATTCTTGGTACCAACACCGTAAGGCTCAATAACCCTTTCTTGAAGAGAAAAATCACTGTTCCGATACTGAAAAGAAATCATTTTCCGTGCTGCAATAGCATCTAGAACCCTCTCTAGATTCTCATCAGAACTGAAAATGACTGGAGCAAATATATTAAGAGAATCAGCATCGCAAGATATTCCTAACGCATTTAACTTCAGCAAAACGGATGATGCCTGAGATTTAACTTCGGCACTCCTCCAGCTCAAGGCGGCAGCTGATAGAAGTGAGAGCTGCACGCTCGACAACTCTTTGATATTGATTTGGTACTTCTCGGGACGAATTCGATAACCGACCTCATCCTCAAAAAGGGGATCAAATGTCCCAACTTCTATCTCGATACCGAGATTTCGTAGCTCCTCTTTATCTCGTTCGAACATTCTTTCCTGCGCCTGCACATCCCCTGAATATCCATCGATAGCTTTAAAAATATCGGATTTGGTGAGCCACCGAGATGTCGCAAGAAGAGCGATTGTGAGATTTACGAGTCTTTCACTCTTCCGGGACACCGTAAGCTCCTTTTGCCGGTCGCCTACGCCGCGCTAAAACTTCTACCCCCGGAGCCATTCGCCTACTTTGAATGAGAAAACCTGTATGACCGATCATGCGCTGCTGAGGACGAACAGCTAATCCTTCATGATGCCATCCACGCACAATAGTCTCAGAACTCTCAGGCTCCGTAAAATGACCATCGTTTTTTAGCGCCTCTGCTGTGGCGGATAACTGTGTAGTTGTTGCTACATAGGCGAGAAAAACGCCTCCTGGTCGCAAGACTTTCGCCGCCATTTCAATGCATTCCCATGGAGCTAGCATGTCTAAGATGACGCGATCAAATTTCTTGGGAAATTCCTGATCTTGCACAGAGCCAACATCTAATTTCCAGTTTTCCGGTATCACTCCAAAATAAGTTTCAATATTCGATCGAGCATTGGCTGCAAAATCTTCTCGACGCTCGACAGAGTGAACAGTTCCAGAATCACCTACAGCACGTAGCAATGAGAGAGTGAGAGCACCACTGCCTACACCAGCTTCTAGAACATGTGCACCTGGATATATATCAGCGAATCCAACAATCATTGCTGCATCTTTCGGATACACAATTGTTGCACCTCGAGGCATTGAGAGAACAAAATCAGAGAGAAGTGGAATAAATGCAGTGAACTTAAGGCCTGCGGTGGTGCTCACGACTGAACCTTCAGGAAGCCCGATGAGATCATCGTGGGTTATCCAACCTTTATGAGTGTGCCACTCCTTACCTGGAGTAATAGTGAAGGTGTATAGCTTTCCTTTTGGGTCGGTAAGTTGAACGCGATCCCCCGCTTTGAAAAAACCATCTCTGGACACATGCGCATCCTAGGCGAGGAACTCAAATCTGTCGGCACGTCAGGGTATCGTCGCTCCAATGGAACAGTTGAGGCTCTCACCTAGTCGAATTAACGACTTCAACAACTGTCCTCAACTCTATAAATATCGCGCTATCGACCAGCTTCCTGAACCACCCAGCATTGATGCAGAGCGAGGAAAACTAATCCATTCGGTTCTTGAGGATTTGTTCGAAGAAAAAATCGAAGATCGCACAATTGTGACAGCTTTGAACTTACTTCCTAAAGCATGGGAGGAGCACCTCTTATCTCAACCAGAGTTAGCGCAGTTGGTCCTAGATGAAAAGGAGTGGATGGATCGGGCTGGTTCCTTACTCTCGAGCTACTTCACTCTTGAGAACCCACAGTCTTTTGACTCCACATTCCGAGAATTACATTTGGAACAGAACTTGTCTGAGGAGATTTACCTTCATGGCTACGTCGACCGAGTAGATATTGCTCCCACCGGTGAGGTTCGAATCGTGGATTACAAAACCGGAAAATCTCCCAAACCTGGATGGGAAGAGAAAGCCCTCTTTCAGCTTCGAGTCTACGCGCTGCTTTATTGGCAGAATCATGGGGTACTCCCCCGACTGCTTAAACTGATTTACCTTGGTGATCAAAAAATTGTTGAAAGTTCCCCGACAGAGGTTCAACTTAAATCCACTGAAAAGATTCTTCTCAACATTGGAGAAGAGATTCTCTCTGCCATCGAAACCAAACATTTTCCAACAAAGAAATCAAGATTATGCGATTGGTGCTTCTTTAAAACTATCTGCCCTGCACATAACTAATCAAACTAATTTGCGTTGAAGTACTTTGCCTCTGGGTGATGCACAATAATTGCTGACGTTGACTGTTCAGGGTGAAGTTGGAACTCTTCGGAGAGTTCTACTCCGATTCTCTCGGGTTCAAGGAGTTCACACAGTTGTGTCTGTTGCTCGATGTCTGGGCAGGCGGGGTAACCAAAGGAGTATCTAGAGCCTCGATAACCTTGATCTAAAATCCCCTGCAAATCGGTCGCATCTAAATCGCGGACTTTCATCTCCTCGCGAATACGAGCATGCCAATGCTCGGCAAGTGCCTCAGTGAGCTGAACCGAAAGGCCATGAAGTTCAAGGTACTCGCGATACTTATCTGCTGCGAATAATTCGTTTGCAGCCTTACTGACAGTGTTACCCATCGTGACGACGTGAAACGCGACAACATCTGTTCTTCCTGAATCTTTAGCGGCGAAGAAATCTGCAAGGCAGAGCCTACGATCTCGCGATTGACGAGGGAATCTAAATCGCACTCGCTCCTGACCTTTATGGGGACCTTCATGATGCAGAACTATCAGATCATTCCCCTCTGAAACGCATGGGAAGTAACCGTATACAACTGCTGCTTCTAGCCAACCTTGCGATTGAACTTGATTGAGCAAGGAACGAAGTCGAGGTCGGCCTTCTGATTCGGCCATCTCTTCAAATTCACCGCGATTACCCTTCAGCCCCCACTGACCAACAAAAAGTGCACGTTCATCGAGCATTCCGACGTAATCAGCCAGTGGAATTCCTTTAACGATTCGAGATCCAAAGAATGGAACACCAGGAATATCGATATCAGCTGCTACTTCGCTTCTGGTTGTATCGAGCAATCTCTCTTCAAAGCTTTTCTCTACGCGCTTTACCTTTCGTTCTCGAAGTGCCGGTAGCGCAGCACCTTCATCGCCGCGCTTCACCGACATGATCGCATCCATAAGACGTAAACCTTCAAAAGCGTCTCGCGCGTATCGCACCTCACCCGGAAACATCGACGCTAAATCATCTTCGACATAAGCTCGAGTAAGTGCGGCTCCTCCGAGGATCACGGGCCATCTCTGATCAAGACCACGAGATGTGATTTCTTCCAGATTCTCCTTCATGATCACTGTTGATTTCACAAGTAACCCTGACATGCCAACAGCATCTACATTGTGTTCTAGTGCAGCATCAATAATTTGGTTAACCGTTTGCTTGATACCGATATTGACAACTTGATATCCATTATTCGACAAGATGATGTCAACAAGATTCTTACCAATGTCGTGAACATCGCCCTTTACCGTCGCAAGAAGAATTCGGCCGCGACCTGCATCATCTAGTTTCTCCATATGTGGTTCAAGGTACGCAACCGCCGACTTCATTACTTCAGCACTCTGTAAAACAAATGGAAGCTGCATCTCACCTTTACCGAAGAGCTCACCAACGACCTTCATTCCTTCTAGAAGATGGTCATTAATAATATTTATAGGCGTTACTCCCTCAGACATGGCGGCATCTAGGTCGTCGGTGAGTCCAACTTTCTCACCGTCAATAATGCGGCGCTCGAGTCTTTCTCGAAGTGGAAGAGCCGCCAACTCCGATGCTCGAATGTTTCGCGAAGCAGCAAGCTCTACGCCCTCAAATAGTTGAAGAAATTCGGTGAGTGGGTCGTAGGTGACGTTCTCGCCATCGAACTCCCGACGGTCATAAATTAAATCGAGTGCAACTTTCCTTTGTTTTTCATCAACGCGTGCCATTGGCATGATCTTAGAAGGGTGCACGATCGCGGAATCGAGGCCAGCCAATACACATTCACTTAAAAAGACTGAATTGAGAACAACCCTTGCAGCAGGATTGAGTCCAAAGGAAACATTGCTTACTCCGAGAGTTGTTTGAACATCTGGAAATTCTTCTTTGAGGCTGCGGATAGCACTGATGGTTTCCAGGCCGTCGCGTCGTGTCTCTTCTTGTCCGGTAGCGATGGGAAAGGTGAGAGTGTCGATCAAGATATCCCCAGTTTTCATACCCCAGTTTTCAGTCAGATCCTTAATGAGTCGGCGCGCAACACGAAGTTTCCATTCTGCGGTACGCGCTTGTCCTTCCTCATCAATTGTCAGAGCTACAACTGAAGCGCCATGTTCCTGAACTAAAGGCATAATTCGCGCGAAACGAGATGTTGGACCATCACCATCTTCGTAATTAACGGAGTTGATTACAGATCGTCCACCTAGTGCTTCCAGACCAGCTTTTAATACGAGAGGCTCTGTTGAATCTAAAACAATTGGTAGCGTGGATGAAGTTGCGAATCGAGATGCTATCTCTGCCATATCTCGGGCCCCGTTGCGTCCAACATAATCAACCGAAAGATCGAGCATATGCGCACCATCTCTGATTTGATCTCGAGCGATTTCAACACATGTCGCCCAGTCTTCTGCAACAAGTGCATCTCTAAATGCTCTGGAACCGTTCGCGTTGGTGCGTTCGCCAATTGCCAAATAGGTCTTATCTTGCCTAAATGGAACGTATTGATAGATTGATGAGGCGCCGGGTTCAAGAGTGATGGTTCTCTCTTTAACCGAATGCGCCGAAAGCTTCTTCACAACCGATGCCAAATGCTCAGGAGTGGTTCCACAACAACCACCAATGAGTGATATTCCATAGTCATTGACGAATGTTTCAAGTGCCGTAGCCAACTCTTCGGGCCCAAGTGGGTACTCGGCGCCATGCTTACCTAGAATCGGTAGGCCCGCATTTGGCATCACTGAAATACCAACTGTCGAATTCTTTGAAAGGTATCTTAAGTGTTCTGACATTTCAGCCGGACCCGTTGCGCAATTAAGTCCAATCAAATCTATTTCCAGCGGTTCAAGTGCATTAAGAGCCGCTCCGATTTCCGAGCCAAGGAGCATAGTTCCGGTTGTTTCCACCGTCACCTGAGCAATTATCAGTACATCTCGTCCAGACTTTTCGACCGCTGCGCGCGCACCATTTACGGCGGCTTTAGCCTGCAATAGATCTTGAGTCGTTTCAATAAGAAGTGCATCTGCGCCAGAATCAACTAATCCTTCAGAGGCAAGTTGATACGCATCCTTTAATTTTTGATATGTCGTGTGTCCAAGACTTGGAAGTTTTGTACCAGGGCCTAGAGACCCGAGAACGAAACGAGGTTTGTCTTCTGTTGAAAATGCATCTGCCGCTTCTCGCGCGATAACTCCCCCAGCATGCGCAAGTTCGTAAATTCGATCTTCAATCCCGTACTCAGCGAGGTTGGCCCAGTTTGCACCGAAGGTATTCGTCTCTATTGCATCGACGCCGACTGCTAGATAAGCATTGTGAACTGAACGCACTAAATCTGGTCGGGTAATGTTGAGAATCTCGTTGCAACCTTCGTGGCCTTGGAAGTCATCCAAAATTGGGTCGGCGGCCTGGAGCATTGTTCCCATAGCGCCGTCAGCAATCACTGTGCCGGCGCGAAGGGCGCGACGAAGCAAGCCCTCATTGATAACTTCTGGCGTTTTTGCATTCGTCACGGCGCTGAGGTTACCGTAAGGTGCGGATATGGAGATTCTTCACATTCCTTCGTTGCGCGCCCCAATTATGGTCATCGCATTTACTGGATGGAATGACGCCGCAGAAGCAGCAACTGGTGCGGTATCTCACCTTCTGGGGTGTTGGACTGATCCAGCACATGATGTTGTTCCTGAGTTGATTGCAGAGCTCGATGCAGAAGACTTCTATGACTTTCAAGTAAATCGGCCAACAATAGTTGTGGATGAATCAAGCGTCAGGTCACTCACATGGCCATCGACTCAAGTATTCGGGTTGCAAACTCCTGAACTCGAGAACGATTTCATCATAGTTCGAGGTGTAGAGCCTTCGATGAAGTGGAAGACATTCGCCTCCGAACTACTCGACCTAGCTGATGATTTAGAAGTTGCGATGGTGATTTCGATTGGCTCAATGCTTGCTGATACACCTCATACACGCCCGATTACCGTAAGCGGCAGTGGTGCTCATCCAGATATAGCAAAGCGTCTTGGTGTTGAGATTAGTAAGTATGAAGGTCCAACAGGAATCCTTGGAGTTATTCAAGATGGGTGCGTTCGCCGGGGAATAGATGCGATTTCTCTATGGGCTGCAGTTCCTCACTACGCCTCGAATACACCATCTCCGAAAGCTACTTTGGCGCTCGTGAATGCGTTAGAAGACTTCTTGGAAATCTCGATCCCTCAAGGGGAACTTCCAGATGAATCAATTGAGTGGGAGAACGAAGTCACGGATTTAGCGAAAGAAGATTCGGATGTCGCAGATTACGTAAAAGCCTTAGAGGAAAGTAAGGATTCTTCGGAGTTACCAGAGGCGACGGGAGAATCTATAGCGCGAGAGCTTGAAAGATTCTTACGCAGGCAAAGCGGAGATTAAAGCGCCAATCCAAGAAGTGAATCAATGGCGCGAGATAGCTCTCCTGCATGTCCACCTGTTTTACCCGATTTAGTTTCTTGTATCCACAGCTTCAGCTCTTTGACTACATGTGCAGTATCAAGATTGTTTGACAAAGAAGAGATCAGGGCACTGATTACCGATTCAGTGGGTGCAACATCTACTCGAGATAAGCATTCACGCAACTCTTCAATTTCAGCGGCAGCAGATTCAATCATCGAATGATGCCACATGACATCTTGGTCATAGGAGTGCTTCATCAGTGCCCATCTAATTGCCATGGGCTCAAAACCTGAAGAAATAATCTTAGAAACAAAGACGAGATTTCCTAGAGACTTGCTCATCTTCTGGCCGTCTAGTCCGACCATTCCGGCATGTACATAGAATCTCGAAAACGGTTTTCCCGTAATCGAAAAACTTTGAGAGGCCGACATTTCATGATGAGGAAATATCAGATCAGAACCACCACCCTGAATATCAATCGAGTATTCATCATCTGAACTAGATTGGAGAAAATTCAGAGCTATCGCAGAACATTCAATATGCCAGCCAGGCCTTCCTATTCCGAAAGGACTCTCCCATCCTGGTTCTCCAGGTCGTTGAGCAAGCCACACCAGCGCATCTAATGGGTTTTCTTTTCCGACTCGATCTGGATCTCCCCCACGTTCTCTAAATATTTCCATCATCTGATCATGTGAGAGTTTGGATCGAGTTCCGAAGTCTGGATCCGAATGAACGCGAAAATAAATGTCGCCGTTAACTTTATAAGTATGACCAGCATCAATTAATTTCTGAACCGCGCTGATGATCAAGGACATCGACTCGACAACTCCCATGTAAAAATCCGGCGGAAGAATGTGTAAATCCGTCATATCTCCGCGGAAAAGATCAATCTGACTTTGAGCCAGTTCTTCCCACGTGATGCTATCTCGTGCCGCACGTTCTAAAAGAGGATCATCAATATCAGTGATGTTCTGCACGAATCTCACGCGCGCGCCAGTTGCACGCAAGTAGCGATGAATCAAATCAAAAACTAAGTAGGTCGCAGCATGACCTAAATGAGTAGCGTCATAAGGTGTGATCCCACAGACATAGAGTCGATATTCGCTCTTCTGCGGAATCGTTTCGATTTCTTTCGTGGCAGTGTTTAATAGTCGCAATTCAGGAATCGAATAGCCAGCTGGAATTTCTGGGACGTATAAAAGTGGCCAGCCATTCATATGAAAACTCTACCCAAGAACGCTAGAACGGGGGCCATGGCACGGCTGGCCAATCTTCACTTGGCTCAGGAAACACTCCCTCATTAATCAACCTCATAATGCGACTCTGCATCGCTTGGATCTCTGCAACCGTGATGAGCTCTTCAAATTCTCTGCGGGAATTCTCGATAGAAACGAGTAAATCTTTCAGTTGTGCAATCTCAGTTTTGGTTAAAGTCATGCCAGCCCATTGCCATAGAACCGTTCGAAGTTTGTCTTCTTCATGGAAAGTGACACCGTGATCGCAGCCAAATAGGGAATCGTTCTTTGCGGGCAATAAGTGACCGATTTTTCGATCGGTGTTATTAATTACCGCATCAAAAAGCGCCATAGAACGAAGAGCAGGATTATCTTCACGATAAAAAAGTGCCAAATCCACGGACTCATCAATCTCTATCCACTGTTGAACCATTCCTCGCCCAAATGGACCATCGCGGAGCACCGTGGGCGGAACGATATTCCACTGAGAAAGTGAGCTCACCAAGTAAGCAGCGAACTCACGATGCGCGAGATTCCCATCAGGAAAATCCCACAACGGTCTCTCTCCCGCTATGGGTTTATAGATGACATCGATAACCTCGCCGCCAAAATCACATTGAGCAAAGAGTGTCGCATTTGAAGCATCGACTAATCGCCCGGAGACAGTGAGCACTCCTTCCTTGAGATGCGTCAATACATCACTCAACGTCGGTAACCGTTAGCTCTCGGACAAAGATGACCCTTTGCATCTATCGGACCCCCACAGAAAGGACAAGGCAATCTACCTGCACCAACGACTATGACTGCTCGCTTAATGAATCGTGAAGCATCAGAAGGGGAGATAACAACGCGTAAAATATCCTGATCACCACTGAGATCGTCCACATCGATAAAGTCAGGTTCCTCTTGGTCGGAATCAGATACAGCTTGCATGTCAATCTGAATCGATCCTTCTTCTGAATTAAATGCAAGTCCAATAACACCAACTCGAAACTCCTCTTCAATGGGAGTAGTCAAGGGGCGATCATCTTTCTCAAGTGAGGTGATGACTAGCCCAGAGTTACTTTGGCGAATCTCACGCAACATGTAAGAGAGTCGATCTGCAAGAGCTTGTACTTGTGCCTTCTCTAGTGAAACCGAGATGAGTCGGGAATTATCTTCAACCTGAATGAAGAACGTCCGCTCACCAGGTTGGCCCACTGTTCCAGCAACAAATCGGGTGGGGTTATCAAAGAGAAGGATTCGTGAACTCACTTCTTGCGACCTGTTCTCTCGCCCGAACCTCCGCCTAACATGATTCTTTTCTTCCTACTTTTCTTAATGAATCTTTCCATCTCAGAATGAGTGTCATTGAAAGCGAGCAACTGTGCGTGCTGACCATCGAACTCAACTACCGTAATCGATGCTGGATCAATCACGAGTGATTGAAAATTATCCAATTTCATAGTCAAAAGCTTTGCCGTAATCGCTTTGATCACATCACCGTGGCTCACTAGCAGGTGATTTCCATTCGGCTTCTCTAACAGAATATCGTCTATAGATTTACAGGCCCGTCTCTGCATAGCCGTGAACCGCTCTCCGTCAGGAAAAACCACCTTGCTGGGAGTTGATTGAATCTGCTTCCACAACTTCTCCTTGGTTAAATGCTTAAGCTGGCGACCACTCCAACTTCCATAATTCATCTCTATAAGTTGATCATCAAGAATTAACTTGTTAAGTCCTGAGGAGAACTTAGATTCCAACCACGGCTGAATAGTTTCTTGGCATCGTTGCATAGGGCTAACGCGAATTGAATCGAATGAAGAAGAACCGATTCTGGACACTAGCGTTTGCGCCTGTTCCCGACCTCTTGAGCTGAGCGACACACCTGGGAGTTGCCCAGACAGTATTCCCTTTTCATTGGCAACTGAATGTGCATGCCTGAGAAGAATTATCCGCGCCACAACACGAAGGTTATCCTGAATTTTGTAATGACGAGTTTTCGTAATTCATATTGCTAAGGTCTGCGTCATGGAGATGAGAAGAGCAGGCAAAAGCGGCTTAGTACTCTCCCGATTAGGGCTCGGAACGATGACGTGGGGACGCGATACCGATACCCACGAAGCAGCCGATCAATGTCGTGCCTATATTGAGGCCGGTGGAAATTTCTTCGATACCTCCTCCACATATGGCGATGGAGATAGTGAAAGAGTAATCGGTGGACTCATAGGTACGCTCTTCAAGAGAGACGACGTTGCAATTGCCACAAAGGCTGGTGTTTCATTTAGCGATGGTGCTAGACGAGTTAATAATTCGAGACAATCGTTAATTGCTGATTTAGATAGATCACTCTCTAGGCTTGAAACGGATTACGTTGATATCTGGCAAGTTCATATGTGGGATTCGCAAACCCCGCTTGATGACACGCTCTCTGCTCTTGATTATGCATACTCTTCCGGTAAGGCTCGTTATGTTGGACTATCTAATTTCTCTGGATGGCAAAGCGCTCGTGCAATTACGATTCAAGAATCTAATTCAGCTAAAGCGCCCATAGCAACCCATCAAGTTGAGTACTCACTGCTCAATCGCATTGCTGAGAATGAAGTTATTGAATGTGCAGTTGAAACTGGTGTTGGCATACTTGCATGGGCTCCCCTGGGTCGCGGAATTTTGACTGGTAAATATCGCAAGGGAATACCCAGCGACTCACGTGCCGCTGCTCCTCACTTCGTTAAGCATGTTGAGCCATATTTACGTGAGGATGCCTCACGAATCACTGAAGCGGTATGCGTAGCCGCTGAGGGGCTCGGATTTGCTCCACTTGAAGTTGCTCTTGCTTGGGTTCGTGACACACCTGGAATCACTAGTGCGATTGTCGGAGCACGAACTGGAGCTCAACTTAGAGGTATTTTAAAATCTGAGGAGATTGTTCTACCTGAGATTGTACGCAATGTGTTAAACGAAATTTCAGCTTAACAGTTTTCCAGGAAGTCCTTAAGTACGTTAACACCAAAATGCAAACCGGCAATCGGTACTCTCTCATCGACACCGTGGAAAAGTGCCATGAAATCAAGATCCGCAGGCAATCGCAGTGGACTAAACCCGTACCCAATAATTCCTAGCTCTGACAGCGCCTTGTTATCTGTTCCACCGCTCATTAGGTAAGGGACAGGAATTCCCTCAGGGTCATGTTTAAGAATTGCTGAGCACATTGCTTCAACCAAATCGCCTTCAAAATCAACCTCTAGTGCGATGTCACGACTAATGGTTTCAATCGTGATGTCGGGGCCAATAATGCTTCGTATAGTTTCGTTTAACTCAGCTTCATATCCAGGTAGGAAGCGACCATCGATTACTGCAGATGCAGAGCCCGGAATCACATTCGCCTTATAACCTGCTTCGAGCATTGTCGGATTAGCAGTGTTTTGCAAAGTTGCGCCAATCATGCGCTCCGTTGGGCCAATCTCTTTCAGGAGCGGTCGAAGATCAGTCGGATTAAATGGTTTTCCGGTCGCTTGAGCGATTTTTTCAAAAAGAATTTTCACAGTCTTGGTATATCTCTGTGGCCATTGGTGTTTGCCAATCTTTGCAACTGCCTCGCTGATTGCGGTCAAAGCATTCTCTTCATTCATCATTGACCCATGGCCCGCGCGACCCAAAGCGGTCAGCTTCATCCAATGAATACCTTTTTGAGCAGCTTCAATGAAATACAGGCGTTTGTTTCCAGCAACAGTGACCGAAAAACCACCAACTTCAGAGATAGCTTCGGTGCACCCTAAGAAAACTTCCGGATGATTGGCCGTCATCCATCGGGAACCATATGTCATTCCGGCTTCTTCATCAGCAAAGAAAGCTAAAACAATATCTCGTGAGGGCGTGTAACCAGTTCGTGACCATTCTCGAACAATCGCCAGGATCATGGCATCGACATTCTTCATGTCAACTGCACCACGTCCCCAGATCATTCCATCTTTAATCTCCGCGGCAAATGGATCAACTGACCAATCTGCGGCATTTGCCGGAACCACATCGATATGTCCGTGTACAACTATTCCGGAACGAGATGAATCTGTACCTTTGATTCGAGCAATTACATTGCATCGATTGCTAGCTGATTCAAAGATGCTTGCAATGATTCCTGCCTCTTTGAGTGAGGCAACTACATACTCTGCGACTGCTCGCTCATCGCCGCGACCCTCACCATAATTAACTGAGGGAATGCGAATTAAATCCTGGCAGATTGTTACCGCTTCAGATTCAAGAGTGGAGACTTCTGACGGACTTGTCATGGTCGCATTCTCCCTTGATTCTCCTCGCTTTTGCACCCATGGCACTGGACAGATATATTTGCCCTGTTAGTTCGGCCCAATCAGATATGAATTTATTGTGAGTGGGTACTCGTCCGGGTGGCGGAATTGGCAGACGCGCTAGCTTGAGGTGCTAGTTCTCGCAAGGGATTCGGGGTTCAAGTCCCCGTTCGGACACAAGTACGGTGGTGAAATGGAAATATCTGAAGCTCTATCAAAGATCCGAGCGATTCCTGACTATCCCATCCCAGGAATTCTCTTTCAGGACATTACTCCTCTCTTATCTCATGCTGAATCATTTCAGAGAGTAATCAAGGAACTCTCAGAAGTATCGGATTCGTATGATTTTGTTGCAGGGATCGAGGCTCGTGGCTTCATTTTAGCTAGTGCAATAGCACAACTAAAGAACGTGGGATTCGTCCCTATTCGCAAAAAGGGGAAACTTCCACACGCAACATTTACTCGAACCTACGGACTTGAATACGGAACTGACGAATTGCAGATTCATAAAGATGCTCTTGTCGCAGGTTCGCGAGTTCTCCTCATTGACGACGTATTAGCGACAGGGGGAACCATCCAAGCCGCATTGGATCTACTCTCGGATGTCGGCGCACACGTTGCAGCTGTATCCGTGCTTATTGAAATTTCGAGCCTCAAGGGACGTGAAAAAATACATCAACACTCTCCTGCACTTTCGGTTCATTCGCTCATCTCACACTAATTTCACCTCGCACCGGGGGCAGTTTTCGGATTTACATGGCAAGATTCCCCCGTGGCTGAACTTGTGTACTACTGCGGAACTATGGATAGCGGAAAATCAACTCTCGCCTTACAAACCGCTCATAACCACAAATCCCGAGGACGTTCCGGCTTGATTTTCACGAATAAAGATCGTGCTGGCTCCGGTGTAATAAGTTCACGGTTAGGTTTGCAATCTGAAGCAATAGAAGTAGCAGAAACTCTTGATTTACATAAGTTTGTTGTCGAGCACCTCTCTATTGGAGACCGCATCGATTACATCATCTGTGATGAGGCTCAGTTTTATCAACCAGAGCAAATAGACCAGTTGGCGAAAATCGTTGATGGTTTAGGTATCGATGTTTATGCATTTGGAATTCTTGCCGACTTCCGTACCAAGTTGTTCCCGGGGTCAGCTCGCTTGGTTGAACTTGCTGATCGCGTAAACACCTTGCAAGTAGAAGCACTCTGCTGGTGTGGATCTCGGGCTACACATAATGCACGTACTGTTAACGGTGTTATGGTGACCGAAGGTGAACAAGTTGTTGTTGGCGATGTTGGAAAAAGCGAAGAAGTTGCCTACGAGGTTTTGTGTCGTCGCCACCATATGCGCAAGGTGACAGCCCGTGCCTCAAGATCGGGTCATATGAGTTTAGATCCTTTGCCATTTACCGAAAAATAATCCGGATAACTAAGTGAAGGAAGATAATGAATACACGTGCCTATGCAGCCCTAGCAGCTAAGAGCGAGCTCGTTCCCTACCAGTTCGATAGACGAGAAGTTGGCGCACATGATGTAGCGCTTGAGATTGCATATGCAGGAATCTGTCACTCAGATATACATCAAGTTCGTGAAGAGTGGGGTCCTGCGATATTTCCCATGGTGCCAGGTCACGAGATAGCTGGCGTTGTAACAAGTGTTGGATCCTCCGTAACCAAGTTCAAAGTTGGAGACCGCATTGGAGTTGGAGTTTTTGTTGATTCGTGCCGATCTTGCGACAGTTGCAGAGCTGGACTTCAGCAATATTGTGTCGAGTCGATGACAGGTACATACAACGGTTATGAACGAGATGGAAAAACCGTTGCAATGGGTGGCTACAGTAACTACTTCGTCATAAACGAAGATTATGCAGTCCATATCCCTGCAAATCTCCCGCTCGATGGAGTTGCTCCTTTGTTATGTGCGGGTATCACTTTGTATTCACCCATTAAGCATTGGCGCGTCGGTCCTGGAATGAAAGTTGCTGTGATGGGTTTGGGCGGTCTCGGGCATATGGGTGTGAAGTTCGCTGTTGCAATGGGTGCTGAAGTTACAGTTCTTTCTCACTCTCCACAGAAAGAAAAGGATGCTCTCGCAATGGGAGCTCATCATTTTGTGTCCACTAAAGATCCTTCAAGCTTGAAAGATCACGAAAAAGAATTCGATGTAATCCTCAACACGGTCAGTGCAGAACTTGATATAAATCAATACCTTTCACTTTTGCGACTGAATGGCACACTAGTCGTAATCGGGCTTCCTGGAAAGCCATATGCAGTCGAAGTTGGTTCGTTACTTAACGGTCGTCGCTCTATAGGTGGATCAATGATTGGCGGAATTCCTGAATTGCAGGAGATGTTAGATTTTTGTGGCAAGCACAATATCGTAAGCGATGTCGAAGTCATCAAAGCTGACTACATCAATGCAGCTTATGGACGAACTGTCGAGAGCGACGTTAAATATCGATTTGTCATTGACGCATCTACGTTTTAGAACGAATGAAGAATCGTCGCAAGTAACGGTGCGAGAACCAGCGCTGGCAAGAGATTACCCACCGCTATTTTCTTGATGTTTAACAATCTCAATCCAATTCCAATGAGCATCAAACCTCCGCAGATGGTCATGGCATCGATCTGATATGAATTTAGTATCGAACCGAGAAAGAGACCGGCAAGCGTCCAGGCGCCTTGATAGATGGCTACAGGAATAATCGAAGCCATCACTCCCCACCCTAAAGTAGATGCAAAAGCCATAGCCGCAAAGAAGTCGAGCGATGATTTCAACACTAATTGATCTATTCCTTGTGACATGCCATCACTGACGCTTCCAAGGATTGCGAGCGGACCTATGACGAACAGTAGAGAAGACGAAACAAATCCTTCGATGAATGAACTTTCACTGGATGCACCGAACCGCTTTCTCAAACTCTCTCCGAATGAATCAAGTTTCTCCTCGAGATTGAGTGCAGATCCGATAAGCCCTCCGAGTAACATCGCCGCCAGAATCAACAATAAAGACGAGCCTTTTGGTAGCTCGCGGATAAACTCCTGAGACCATAAAGGAATTAACGCAGACGTCGCTCCGAGCAAAGTAATGAGACCCAGAACATCGGTAATCATTTTCTGAGATTTAGCGGCCAATCTTGAACCCAACGAAATTCCCAAAAATGAGCCTAGTGCGATAGCTGCAACATTGATGAGCGTGCCAAGTCCTACGAACATTGTTTAACTATAGACTCCCCTAATGAATTTCAACGAAATAATTGGTCACCTCAAACCACATAAAACAGTCCCTTCTACGCCATGGACTGCAAAAAGTCGTTGGGATCTTTCGATTAGTAGGGTTGCAATTCTTTTCTTTGGGCTCGCCATTTTCGGACTTGGCGATTCACTTCTCATTCAGGGCAATACTGGTAATGCGCCATGGACGGTACTGGCTCAAGGGGTTACACAGCGCACTGATTTAACAATTGGATGGGCAACATTTCTAATAAGCGTATTCGTGCTTCTCATATGGATACCACTTAAAGAGAGACCGGGATTCGGTACTCTTTCAAATATCGTTTTGATTGCACTCTTCATTGAGATCGGAACCCATGTATTTCCCGAACAAAACAATCTATTTGCGGGAACCCTCTTCGCTCTTCTAGGTATCACTCTTGTCGGATTGGGATCAGCCATATACATCACCTGTGGACTCGGTGCCGGACCCCGCGATGGAGCTATGACAGGTATTCATTTCAAGACCGGCATCCGAGTTGGACGAGTACGCATGGGAATTGAAGTAGTTGTGTTACTGGCTGGTTGGATTCTCGGAGGCACCGTAGGCGTAGGTACCGCCCTATTTGCACTACTTATAGGCCAATCTGTGGCGATTTTTCTAGGGATTTTTGCGCGTTTAACCAGCAAGTAGATATTCGCCTGAACTAGTCTAAAGACACCTTCCCCCGGTATGTGAGCCGTCATTTCGCACGGGGTCGAAAACACCCCCGTTAACAAAATTAGGAAGGTACGTCATGCTAGATAGTTATTTCAAAATCTCAGAACGTGGTTCCACGGTTGGGCGTGAAGTACGTGGTGGTCTTGTCACGTTTTTCACCATGGCATATATCGTCGCACTCAATCCACTTATCATCGGTTTGGCTAAGGATGCCGATGGCAAGTACATAGGCGGCGGAGATGCTCCCAATCTCGCACTTGTTGCAGCAATGACCGCCCTTATGGCCGGCGTACTCACCATTCTTATGGGTGTTATTGGCAAGTACCCAATGGCACTCGCTACAGGTCTCGGACTCAACACATTTGTAGCTGTCGGTATCGCTTCACAGATGACATGGGCCGATGCAATGGGGCTAGTTGTTCTCGAAGGCTTGATCATCACAGTCCTTGTTCTCACTGGTTTCCGTACCGCTGTCTTCAAGGCTGTTCCATCTCAACTCAAAGTTGCGATCTCTGTTGGTATCGGTCTCTTCATTGCTCTCATTGGACTAGTAGACGCTGGATTCGTTCGCCGTACTGGTTCGGGTCCAGTACCTGTAACTCTCGGTGATGGCGGAACACTTGTTGGTTGGCCAATCATTGTTTTCGCACTCGGACTCTTCCTTACTATCGGATTGATGGTAAAGAAGATCAAAGGTGCAATCCTTATTGGAATAGTTGTGGCAACAGTTGTCGCAGTATTCATCGAAACATCCTTCAAGATTGGTCCAAACTTTGATGGGGCTACAGGGAAAGTGAATCCAAAGGGTTGGGGTCTTAACGTTCCTGCGATGCCTGAGGCTGTCGTAGCGACACCAGATTTTGGTCTCTTCGGTCAGTTCAACCTCTTTGGTTCCCTAGATCGCGTTCCACTGATCACCGTTATTCTTCTCGTTTTCACCTTGCTCTTATCTGACTTCTTTGACACCGTCGGAACAGTGACTGCGATTGGTCACGAAGCTGGTTTGATTGATAAAGATGGAAATATTCCAAATAACGATCGCATTCTTCTTGTCGACTCGATCGCAGCTGCTGCAGGTGGTGCTGGAAGCATTTCCTCAAACACCAGCTACATCGAATCAGCAGCAGGGGTTGGTGAAGGTGCACGTACGGGTCTTGCATCAGTTGTAACGGGAGTATGTTTCTTGTTAACAACATTCCTCGCCCCACTTGTAGCGATTATTCCTTACGAGGCTGCTACACCAGCACTTGTCATTGTTGGCTTCCTGATGATGACTCAAATCAAAGCAATCGATTGGGAAGATTACGGGATCGCAATCCCTGCATTCTTAACAATCATTTTGATGCCATTTACTTACAACATCTCAGTAGGTATTGGAGCAGGTTTCGTATCACACGTAGTGATTCGATACATTCAAGGTCGTCGCAAGGAAGTACACCCTCTGCTTCTCCTTGTCTCTGGCCTATTCATGATCTACTTCTTATCATCACCAATTAATAACTGGGTTGGTTAATAGTAGGAATTAGCATCAAAGAAGCGGGTCCGTGCCGGACAGGTCTGGGCCCGCTTCTTTTTTATGCCAACGACCAATCGATCTCTGTTCGATGAGTGTCCTTGAGCATCGCATTCACTTGAGAAAATGGTTTACTTCCAAAGAATCCGCGGTAGGCGCTGAGTGGACTTGGATGCACCGATTCGACCTTAAGAGAGAAGAGATCTCCTAGCTCTTGTGCCTGCTTACCCCAGAGAACTGCGACAGGGTTTTGATTCGCTGCCGCAGACGCGATTGCCTCAGTGATAACTTGCCACCCTAATCCTTTATGCGCATCACTCTGACCAACCTGTGTCGTCAAAACTCGGTTAAGTAAGAGAACCCCTTGTGATACCCACGGTGTTAAATCACCATGATTGGGAATCGCAATTCCAAGATCGCTTTCTAGCTCTGTAAAGATATTCTTAAGCGAAGCAGGAATCTTTGAGACGCTCAGCGGCACCGAGAATGCTAGTCCGTGTGCATTTCCCTTGGTCGGATACGGATCTTGACCCACGATTACGCATTTGATGGCTGCAACATCCAAGCACAGTGCAGAGAAGATTAAATCCTGAGGTGGTGATATTTCTTGGTCATGAATGGTTTCTAAAATTGAATTTAGTAGATGTCTATGCGGTTCGAGTATCGGTGTCCAGCTAGAGTGCACGAGCAAAGAATCTCAGCCCGTCGTAAGAAACGTCCATAGGAAGTTCAAAGACATTTGACATATGCTCGCTGGTTATTACTTCTCTAATAGGACCGGAGACTGCCGCCAAACCATCCTTGAGAATAAGAGCGTGTGTTGTGCCTGCTGGGATTTCTTCTATGTGATGAGTTACTAAAATCGATGCTGGCGCATGGGGATCTGCTGCGAATATAGAGAAACGTTTCAATAAATCCTCACGACCCCCTAGATCTAAACCTGCAGCGGGCTCATCTAGTAGAAGCAGCTCGGGGTCAGCCATAAGCGCTCGTGAAATTTGCACTCTTTTTCGTTCCCCCTCGCTCAGTGTTCCGTAGTCGCGATCGGCTAAATGGCGTACTCCAAAAGTAGTCAGTAGCGCTACAGCGCGAGATTCGTCCCACAGGTCATAAGCCTCATTCCAGCGACCCAATATTGCATACGCAGCAGTGAGAACAACATCTCGGACTTTTTCGTCATAGGGAATATCTTCAGAGACAAGCGCGCCACATATTCCAATCCGTGTGCGTAGTTCCCATATATCTATCCGACCCATTTCTTGTTCAAGCAAGAAAACTTTTCCGGAAGTTGGAAATAAACGTGTTGAGAGAATCTGCAAGAGAGTAGATTTGCCAGCCCCATTAGGACCCAAGACAACCCAGCGCTCTCCAGGATTAATCGCGAAGTTGATAGGTCCCAGAATGTTTCGTTCACCACGGCGTACGGCGACATCGCGTAGTTCTAAAACACGTCCAGTACTCATAGGTGACAAAAGATATAGCCTTTACCGAGGAATCACTTGAAAATGGTCGCCTAACTCGGCGTGATTCGCGATAATCTCCCCCATATGAGCGAAGAGAAGAGTCAGTTTACGGGGCTAATTCTCGTATCTGGAATCGATTCTCCCGGAATTACTAAAGTTCTTTTCGACACCCTTGCCCCATTTGCCGTTACCATTTTGGATATCGAGCAGGTCGTAATACGGGAACGTCTCATTCTTACAGTTCTCATATCTCTCAATCCCGATCATGCAGAGAGTATCGAAGAGGATTTGAACGCGTGTGCTGAGAATCTAGAGGTTGATATCGCTTCTTCGTTCTCTGAGCAAGGTGCATCTTCAATAGCAGCTAAGGTTGGTCTCGTGCATGTGGTTGCACTTGGCAATCCACTCAAACCTTCTGCAATCGCAGCAGTTGCCCTTGGAATCTCTTTACAAGGCGGCAACATCGAGCGGATTCATAGGACTGCTAGTTATCCCATAACTGCTATCGAATTTACTGTCTCTGGTGTTGACTCCATCGCGCTCAGCCGTCAATTAGCTAGAACGTCTAATGAGCAATCAATCGATATCGCTGTCTCCCCCGGAGGATTAATGCGATGGGCGAAGAAGCTAGTGATTTTGGATGTCGATTCGACGCTAATACAGCAAGAGGTAATCGAGCTTCTTGCCGCCCATGCAGGTGTGCAACCGCAGGTGAAGGAGATTACTGATCGAGCAATGCGCGGCGAACTCGATTTCGCAGAGAGTCTTCATGCTCGAGTTGCGCTTCTTAAGGGTCTCCCAAGTTCAGTTTTGGAAGAAGTGCGTAACGAAATTTCTCTCACTCCAGGTGCAAAAACTCTTGTAGACACACTTCATAAGCTGGGTCATTCTGTCGCAGTTGTTTCCGGTGGCTTCATACAGGTGATTGAACCCCTGGTTAAGCAATTGGGAATACAACACTACAGAGCAAATTCTCTAGAAGTATCTGACGGAAAATTGACTGGATTAGTCTCTGGAACTGTCATTGATCGAGCCGGGAAAGCTCAAGCGCTTCGTGATTTCGCAGCGCTAGAGAATATTGATTTGGAACAGACAATAGCGATCGGCGACGGGGCTAATGATCTTGACATGATTGCAATCGCTGGAATGGGCATCGCATTCAATGCCAAACCAGCAGTGCGTGCTGCCGCTGATAGTTCAGTTTCTGCGCCGTATCTGGACTCTGTTCTCTACTTACTTGGAATTTCTCGCGAAGACATTGAAAGCGCTGGCGCTATACGAAAGTAATTAAAGTCTGCAAGCGTGGATATCTGTAACGAGAATTCCACGAGCACCGAGTGCCCATAATTCATCCATCAAGCGATTCGTATCTTTTCGCAAGACCATTGCGCGTACTGCAACCCAATCCGCTTTCTGTAGAGGTGAGATTGTGGGTGACTCAAGTCCGGGTGTAATTGCGCAAGCGAGATCGACACTTACTTTGGGAATATCGTAATCAAGAAGAACATATTGACGCGCAGTGACAACACCTTGCAAACGTCTTACTAGAATCTCTAATTCGTTCACCATCTGGGTGCGAGATCCTTTAATCAAGATTGCCTCTGAAGTAAGTATCGGGTCTGCAAAAACTTCTAGTCCTGCTTGTTTAAGGGTATTTCCTGTACTGACAACATCTGCAATCAGATCAGCTACTCCAAGACGCACACTACTTTCGACCGCTCCATCCAGACGCACTACCTCAGCGGAAATCTTTGCATTAGCGAGATAACTATGAACTATTCCTGGGTACGCGGTAGCTATTCTCTTACCTGACATTGTTGATGTACTAAGCCCACTACCTACTGGACCTGCAAAACGAAAAGTTGAAGAGCCGAAATCAAGAGGAAGTACTTCTTCTGCATTCGCTCCCGAATCAATCAACAAATCTCGGCCAGTAATCCCCGCCTCTAACTCTCCGGATCCCACATAAATTGCGATATCTCGAGGACGTAAGTAATAGAACTCAACACCATTTGCGGGATCAATCAGAACTAAATCTCGCGAGTCAGTTCGTTGTCTATACCCTGCCTCTTTGAGTATCTCTATTGAGGCATCGGCTAGAGAGCCCTTATTAGGAACAGCAATTCTTAACATCGAATCTCCTAGAGATACTTGTAGATATCATTTGGTGTAAGGCCACGTGCCAACATCATTGTTTGCACATGATAAATCAATTGACTGATTTCCTCCGAGAGGGCTTCATCAGATTCGTGTTCAGCAGCCAACCACACTTCCCCCGCTTCCTCGAGAATCTTTTTGCCTATCTGATGCACACCTGCCGTAACAGCGGAGACGGTTCCAGAATTAGGATCGCCCTCGGACACCTTGGTAGAGAGTTCAATCCAAAGCTCATCAAATGACTTCATAGGGAAAGTTTACTAGAGCTGATGTGAACTACGCATCGGTATTATCTTGATCCAGCCAATAGCCGTAACTTCTTCACCATTTCGGCTGGCTCAGGCGATTTAAACACTGCACTTCCTGCAACAAATGTATCTGCACCAGCATCTCTGGCTATCTCGATAGTTTCCATAGATATACCGCCATCAACTTGAATCCAGATAGGGCGATCGCCAATCAGTTTCTTAGTCGTGGAAACTTTTTCCATCATATCCGCCATAAATTTCTGACCCCCGAAACCAGGCTCTACAGTCATGATGAGAACCATGTCGACCTGATCCAAATAATCTGAATAATCTTCAATTCTTGTCCCAGGCTTCAGTGCGATACTCGCTCTTGAACCAGTTGACTTAATTCCTTTGATAGTCGCCGTGATGTCACTGGCTGCCTCAACATGAAAAGTGACGCTCTCTGAACCAGCCTCTGCAAACTCTCTAGCAATGGTGTCTACATTAGCCACCATGAGATGAGAATCAACAGGAATCTCTGTGTAAGAGATAATTTCCGAAGCTTTCTGGAAATCAAAGGTGAAGTTTGGAACAAAAATGTTATCCATAATATCTAGATGCAGGAGATCACTCACCGGTGAAATCTTCGCAATCTCATCCTGCAAGCGCGAGAAGTCCGCATTGAGAATACTTGGAGTTATCCGAACCTCAGAAGTCATGGCACTCAGATTACCCTTTCTTTCTAAAAATCGATAAGAACATCGAATCCGTGCCATGAATTCCAGTCCATAACGACATAGATTTTCCTCGGCTCGCACCATGTAAATTTGATGGAAAATGAAGTGCAACATCCAACTGTTCTAACTCAGAATGATTCTTTAGAATCATTAAGGTCTCAGAGGAAGTCTCTGCAAAATGAGGGCTGCATGTGGCATACCCGTAGATCCCCCCAGGGTTCAGAACAGAAATCACAGCATCAGATATTTGGTTCTGAAGCAGAGTTAGCTCCCGCAAGTCTTGAAGGCTTCGCCTCCAGCGCACTTCTGGTCTACGCCGTAACGCACCAAGACCTGTGCATGGAACATCCGCCAGAATCGCATCGAAAGTTCTACCAGTTTGCGCAATCTCTCGTGCATCACCGGCTAGTACTTCGAAACTTCCAACCGCATTCTTAACCAATTTCGCGCGAGCTTGCGAAATTTCATTTGCAACAAATACTTGTCCATCCCGTCGCGCGATATGTGCCAGGAGTGCCGCTTTCCCGCCTGGTCCTGCACAAATATCTAAAATCGATTTTGCTTCGGCTGCGAACAAAGAAAATATGTATGCGACTAGCTGTGATCCCTCATCTTGAACACCAGCTTTTCGATGTCTAATCAGTT
>WLPI01000039.1 GCA_009698845.1 Actinomycetota bacterium | reverse complement strand
TTTTCCGGGCGCGGCAGTACGTGTTTGTAGAGACATGAAAATAGATACCAATCGAGACGACAATCGCGTCTCGGTTAGATCGACCAGCTGGCTGAGCCAGGGTCATCAGGGTCTTGATAAGACTCGCAAGTAAGTGGCCTTGTGGCTCACTTTGGGGGGAAACACATCGATGCGGATGCGTCGATGGCCTAATCATACACTGATATTCGAGATGCAAATTCACACGATTTTCCATATCCATACCGGCTAGTTCACGCGTAAATTTGAAATCTCCTCGCTACCATAGCCGAGTATCCAACGGGGGTTTTCATGTCACGCAAGATTGCTATCGCTCTACTTTCCACTGCTCTTATTGCAGGTGCTTTTACTGCATCGCCTGCCTCTGCGGCAAAAATCAGTAACGGCACCGCGTGCTCGAAGGCCAATGCAACAACCACTGTTTCTGGATTTAAGTACAAGTGCGCAAAGAACACGTTAGTAAAGAACTCAAAACTTACTTGGCTCTCAACAGAGTGCGTCACTGCAATCAGCCAGTATCGATCTGCACTAAGAACACAAGCAAGTGTTGGAAATGTTACTGAGCAACTTGCAGTACTCGATGCTGACCTTGAGAAGGCGACAGCAGCACTAGCTAGCGTGACAAAGGCATATGACGATGCGCGTGCGCAGGTCACTAAGTCACAAGCGGCATTGAACGCAGCTACCGTCCCAGCTGAGAAAACATCACTTGCAACCGCGCTCTCAAAGCTTGCTAATGCGGTTCTTATCTTGAGTGGTTCTAAGTCAAAGCTCACAACTCAAGTAAGAGACCTTCAAGAAAAGAAGGCTCTTATTTCTTCTGCTCCTGCTGCATTAAAATCTAATGTGCAGGAAGCAAAGGCATCTGCAGGTCTTCTCTGCAGGAAGGGCTACTAGAGCTTCTCTAAAGCTTTAACATCTTTACTCTTTACACCTAAGGCTTCCCCTATTTCACTGGGGAGGCCTTAGGTATTTAATCACTAGATGTATCGCTTTTTCAGATTTCTTCCCATCTCACTCTTACTCATTCATGTAGCAATCAAATTAATTGATACTCACCAATCACTCTTAGTAGATCTCTTTCTTTACAACGCAATATGGATGGCCGCAATTATTGCAATTACCCAAGCGCCACTCAGTAATGACCCCGTGGCTATTGCCACTGCATCTCTTGCAATTGGATTCTGGGGAATCGGTTCCCTTATAAACAGCATCAGTGATTTTCAAGCGCTAGCACCTGAGAGTTCTTTCATCGCCCAACTCAATTACGTTATTTTTTATCCATTGCTACTAGCCGCCATCCCCAGAGCGCTCACTCGAGGGCGGAAACTAAACCCTATTGAACTACTTGACTCATTTATTTTTGCACTTGGGATTTCAGCTATAGCAACTGCACTGTTTTTATCGCGCGTTTTCCCTGATTCTATAGTGAGTGTGAAAGATCAATTCTTTGCCTTGCTCTTTCCTATCTTTGATCTAATCCTGGTCACTGTCGCACTCATATCATTAGTTACACATAAGGTTCAAAGACGGGCGCTCACACTTTTTCTTGGAGTCACCGTCTTTGGACTATTTGATCTACTGTATTTATGGCTCACGGTGAATAACAAATACATCTTTGGCCAACTTATTGATGATGGTTGGCTACTTGGAATCGTAATCCTTGCACTCACATTTTCTAGCGCCCAGACAAAAAGTGATTCAGACATTTCAATCCATCCAGTCTTTATAGCTCTCTCAATATTCATCAGCCCCACATTGCTCGCACTCAGCGCTCTGAAGCCAGGTATCTTCTCGATCTACATTTTGATTCCCACAATTGCAACTCTCTTCCTGGCCTTCATTCGTATGACCATTGTGATTAGGCAGGCTAAAACTTTAGGCGAAGAAAAGGTCTTAGCTCGCACCGATGAATTAACTGGGCTCCCAAATAGAAGACGGTTGGTCGCAGAACTTGCAACCTTTTCCAAAACTGAGGGCGCTCTACTCTTACTAGATCTCAACGAATTCAAACCCGTCAATGACAACTATGGTCACGAAATCGGGGATCAAATCTTGCAACAAGTTTCACAAAGATTTAGTAGGTCGCTTCCTACTGGTTCAGTTTTGGCCAGACTAGGCGGAGATGAATTTGGTGTGCTGATTAACGGAAGTTACGAACAAACGTTAGAAGCTGCCTATGCTCTTCAGGCAACGCTTTCATATCCATTTGTCATCAAAGGTGTACCAATCACAATTGGAGTAAGCATCGGGCTTGCACATAATGATGGCGAATCTAATTTGTTAGAACGGGCAGATGCTGCGATGTATGAAGCAAAGAGAAATGGTGAAGGGGTAGTAACTTCTTCACTAGCCAAAGGTGTGTAGCTTGGCCTTAATTCCGACCCAGCTGCCAAGAAAAACAAAGAGGAAAAACACCCAGCCCGAGAGTGCAAACGCTTGAGTTCCTGAAAGCAAAACACCAATGGTGCAACCCAATGATGTCATTGAACCCCATCCAAGAAGAACTCCACCGACAAGAGCTGTTGAAGAATTCTTAAGCGTTAGCGGGGTGAATTTGAATCTGCCCCCAGCAAAAGCTGCCGCAAATGATGCAGTCACAAGTCCAAGGATCAACCAACCATTATTTGTAATCGTCTCAGAAACAACTGCAACACACCCAGCCAAACGATCCAAACCTAAAATTGATTCAGGTCCAATTTTGTTCTCTGACATTAGCGTGCGTGCTTGAGTGCTCAATTGACGAGTAACTCCGAGTGGTTCCACGCGAAGGTAGGCAATCATTCCCACAATTCCAACTAACCCACCTGTGATCAGCGGGCTCCATCGTTCAACCAACAATCGCTTAAAAGTATTGACTAGTGAAATTTGCCCAGTAAGTACTGAGGTGACAGGCTCGGAATTCTTTCCAAAACGGATAGCAATTACTGCGATGGCAAGCAACGCAGCAAAGGTAATCAGCAAAGATCCTGAATATCCCACATAATGCGGTAACCAGATTGTTGGTGCATCGGCAATTGCACGTAGGTAGAACCAGTTCCATGTAAGAAATGCAAGAACAAATCCGATAAGTGTTCCGATCAGTGCAGGAATCGCGCGTAAGTATCCCTGACCTAATCTGTATAAATGTCCACTAATACATGCCCCTGAAAGTGCCATTCCAATGCCAAAAGCAAATGCACTAAGAACTAGTACCCAACTGACAGGACCAATGTGCGCCGCAGGTGGAAGTCGATCTGATGTGGTGTCAGGTAAAAACTGTCCGAAAATAACTGCATAGCCAATTGAACCAGTGGCGATGGCAGTCAGCACCGATAGAAAAGGTGTTGTGTTTTTATCTTCAATGCCATCTCTGAAAATACAGAAGAAGCAGAAACGTCCTCGCTCAAGTAACAATCCAAGCCCTGCGCCCAAGAGAAGTGAAACGGGCGCGGTACCCGCATTTGTACCGGAAGAGAGAATGAAAGCTAAGACGAATAGTGCAATAACAATTACAAGAGAGATTGCGGTACGTATCTTCTGTGTTTTGTTCCAGGCAGGCAACAGGGCCTCGTTAGTACCGAGGCCCTGTTGTAACTGCTGTGAGTTGTTAATTACGCAGCTCCCCAAATAGTTCCTGCATTGTTAACAATTGGAACACCAACTGAGTTTCCGTACTCTGTCCATGATCCGTCATAATTCTTAACTTCATATCCGAGGATCTCGCTGAGAACGAACCATGTAAGTGATGAGCGCTCACCGATGCGGCAGTAAGTGATGATGTTCTGCTTTCCATCTACACCCTTATCTGCGTAGAGCTTCTTCAGCTCTGCAACAGTCTTAAATGTTCCATCTGCATTTACATTTGCACCCCAAGGGACATTTATTGCACCTGGGATATGACCTGCGCGAACTGCAAGCTCTTGGAATCCAGGAGCTGCAAAGATTTTGCCGTTGTACTCATCTGCACCACGAATATCGATGAGATCAGCTTTTACGCGCTTCTTCGCTACTGGAAGAACGTCGTTAATCAGTGTTGCACGAAGTGTCTTATCAGCCTTATTTGCTACAAAGTTTCCTGCTGAGAATGTAGGTACAGCCGTTGTAAGTGCACGACCATCTTTCTCCCACTTAACGCGGCCACCATCTAGAACTCGAACATCCTTTTGACCGTAGATATTGAAGATCCACGCGCCCCATGCAGCAAACCAGTTGTTCTTATCTCCGTAGAGAACAACAGTTGTGTCATCGCTAATACCTGACTTCTGTACAAGCTTGCTGAAGTTCTTTGCATTGATGATGTCGCGATTGACTGTATCAACGAGATCTGTGTGCCAATTGAATTTGATTGAGTTCTTAATGTGTCCTCGCTCGTATAGTCCCGCTTCAGTACTTACTTCAATGATACGAACTTTAGGATTATCAAGATTCTTCTCAAGCCAATCAGCTTGTGCAACTGCACGAGCCTGATTCTTTGGTGCTGCTTGCGCCGGAAGAGCTCCGGTGCTTACTAAGAGGCCAGCAATAACTGAACCTGTAATTACTTTTCTTAACTTTGACATAAATATCCCTTTGAATTGAGTAGTTGGAAGTTGAAACAAAAAAACTAAAAAACTAGGTCGAAGGCGTTATAGAGTCAGCAGCTTGTGCTTGTAACGCGGCAGAAATCAATGATGCGGCGTTTGGTAAATAACATGGGGAAAAGATAAAGTCTTAAATCCTTTAAGTAAAGTTGCAAGTGATTAGCAACTGCAAAAGTTACTCGGGTTTTTCAGGCTTATCAGCCTTAATTTCCTTAAGTCGCTCCAATGATTCAATTCTCTCCACTGCATGATCAACAATTCTCTCTGAATAACCGTGTGAGTATCCATCAAGAAAGAGCCATGGCTCGTGAATTTCGGCAGCACTTAAGTGATTCAGTTCTGCAACATATTTGCGAATGTACGCCCCACTTTCATCAAATCTACGACCTTGTTCAATTGGGTTAAACACTCGGTAATACGGTGAAGCGTCGGTACCCGTACCCGCTGTCCACTGCCAACCATGAGCATTTGATGCCACGTCATAATCAACTAAATGCTGCGCGAAGAAGCGTTCACCTAATTGCCATTCAAGGTGAAGATCTTTGACAAGAAAGGATGCAACAACCATGCGCGTGCGATTATGCATCCAGCCTTCTTGCACAAGCTGGCGCATAGCTGCATCTACAAATGGGTAGCCCGTCTTACCGGCACACCACGCATCAAATTGTTTACCTGGCTTGTCATATCGCATCTCTTTGAACTTGGCCGAGTAGTAATCAGTATCTGTATTCGGATTATTAAAGAGAACATCGGCATAGAACTCGCGCCACGCAATCTCTTTACGGAAAGTGTCATGTGCTTTGCTCTCACCTAGTCCAGCTAACAAAGTACGTGGATGGATCTCGCCAAACTTCAGGTATGTGCTCATCTTGGACGTGCCATCAATGCTGGCAAAATTGCGATTCTCGTCGTAGCTATCTAAACCTTTTTTTGTAAACTCTTTAAACCGACGAAGCGCTGCAGCTTCTCCTGCTGCAATTACCTCAACGCCTTTCGGCATTGGAAAATCTGGAAACTTTCGATACTCGGCAGGTGGCTTTGGAGCTTTAATATTTTTGGGAGTCTCGGCAGGTGCACGCCAGCCATGTGTGCGCCATGCACGATAAAAAGGTGTGTACACGCGATAAGGAGTCGCATCACTTGGCTTTAATACGCGACCGGGCTTTACAGCGTAGGGACTACCAGTGCGCACAAGTGGAATTCCTGCAGCTTCAACACGTGCGTCACGCGCTGCGCCATAGCGTTCGTATTCATCTGAGATATGAACTTCTTTAACGTCATAACGTTTGATGAGTTCTTTAAGAACTTCAACTTGATCACCTTCAATAATGTGAAGTGTGTTTCCTAGTGATTCATCGAGTGCGCGAAGAGATTGCCCCATGTAAGCAAGTAACTTCTCGCCAGCTTCGGCAATCTGTGCTTTATCAAGAATGAAAAGTGGGACTACTTCATCGCTACTTTTTATTGCTTCCAGCAGTGCCGGGTGATCACCAATGCGCAGATCGCGGCGAAACCAAATGATGTTTCGCTGTGTCATGACAACTGGTGGTTACTTGTGAAGTTGCTCGACAGTTGCATCCCAGCCCTTTACATCTTCAGGCTTGCGAGGAGCCTTTCCAACGTAACGAGCTGATGGACGAATCAAGCGACCAGTGCGCTTTTGCTCAAGAATATGTGCAGACCAACCTGCAGTGCGAGCAGCTGTAAACATTGATGTGAATAGCGGAGCAGGTACTTCTGCGAAATCGAGAATAATTGCAGCCCAGAATTCAACGTTTGTTTCAAGAACACGATCTGGTTGACGCTCGTGAAGTTCTTTGAGCGCGGCCTTTTCAAGAGCTTCAGCAACGGCATAACGTGGCGCGTTAAGTTCTTTTGCTGTGCGACGAAGTGTGCGAGCACGTGGATCTTCTGCGCGATATACGCGGTGACCAAATCCCATGAGACGTTCTTTGCGATCAAGAATTCCCTTTACATACGCTTCAGCGTTTCCTGTCTTTTCGACTTCTTCAATCATATGAAGAACGCGTGAAGGAGCTCCACCGTGAAGTGGGCCTGACATCGCACCGATTGCACCAGAAAGCGCCGCTGCAACATCCGCACCAGTCGAAGCAATTACACGACCTGTGAATGTTGATGCATTCATTCCGTGTTCTGCAGCAGATACAAAGTAGGCATCAATTGCGCGAACGTGAAGTGGATCTGGCTCTCCGCGCCAACGAATCATCATGCGCTCTACAACAGTATGCGCTTTATCAACTGCTGCCTCTGATACGGGATTTGCAAAGATTCCGCGAGCAGATTGTGCAAGGTAGGAAAGAACCATGACAGATGTACGTGCAAGGTTGCTGCGCGCTTCCTCATCTGAAATATCTAAAATTGGTTTGAATCCCCACGATGGTGCAAGCATTGCAATAGCAGATTGAATATCAACGCGCACATCACCAGAGTGAACTGGGAGTGGGAATGGTTCAGCATTCGGTAATCCTGGATTAAATTCATCATCAACAAGAAGTCCCCATACGTTTCCAAATGAAACGCGACCTACAAGATCATCGATATCAACACCGCGGTAACGAAGTGCACTGCCTTCTTTATCTGGCTCTGCAATCTCTGATTCGAATGCAATTACGCCTTCAAGACCTGGCTTGAAATCATCTGACACGGTGTTCTCCTCTTGTAATCCTGCGGCTAATTCTGCACCGTGCACAGGGGTGCTGACCACCACAGTTCATGGGGGTGCACTCATGGGGAAAGTGAGGTTCGATACATCCATGAGCGAAATCCAACGGGATGCGATTCGGGCAATGCGCAGGTCTTATGGCGAAATCGGCCTCGAATCATTACCGGCCGATCCCTTCGTCGCCTTCCACCAGTGGCTCACTGAAGCTGCTGCTAATGACTTTATTGTTGAAGCCAATGCAATGGTGCTTTCAACCCTTGGAACAGATTCGCAAGGTGCCGATGCGATAACAACCCGAACTGTTTTACTCAAAGATGTTTCAGAAGGTGGATTTACTTTCTTCACAAATTACGGTTCTCGTAAAGCTCAAGCAATTGAGTTGAATTCACAAGTCACGTTGCTATTTCCTTGGTATGCAATGGAGCGCCAAGTTTCGATAAGTGGATTTGCTGAAAAAATCAGCCGCAAAGAATCTGACGATTACTTTGCAACACGTCCCTGGAGTTCACAAATTGGTGCATGGGCATCTGCGCAATCAGCACCCCTTGCAACGCGCGAAGAGTTAGAACAGCGATTCAAAGGAGCTGCAGAGAAGTGGCCCGAGGGTTCGGTAGTTCCGTGTCCGCCGCATTGGGGTGGGTATCGCGTCACACCGACCGCTATCGAATTTTGGCAAGGGCGATATTCCAGACTGCATGATCGCTTGCGCTATGAGCGGAGTAACACCACTTCCGATTGGGAAGTAAGTCGGTACTACCCTTAGTCTTTGCACATGAGCGCAGACATTGTTATTCCCGATAATCTCAAACCACGTGATGGACGTTTTGGTTGTGGTCCATCGAAGATTCGTCCAGAAGCACTTGCAGCACTTACTGCGCCAGGAAGTAATTACATTCTCGGAACATCTCACCGACAGAAGCCTGTTAAAAATGTAGTTAAAAGTGTTCGCGAAGGTTTGTCTTCACTCTTCTCACTTCCTGAAGGTTATGAAGTAATTCTTGGTAACGGCGGATCAACTGCGTTCTGGGATATCGCAACATTCGGGCTCATCCAAGAGCGTTCACAGCACTTAGTTTTCGGCGAATTCTCTTCAAAGTTTGCAGCTGCCTCTAAAGAAGCGCCATTTCTTGGTGAACCAACTGTCATTAAATCTGAACCAGGTACACATCCAACTGCAGTAGCTGAAGCAGGAATCGATGTCTATGCACTTACACACAATGAAACTTCAACTGGCGTTGCAATGAACATCAAGCGCCCTGCAGGAACCGATGGTGCACTTGTGCTTGTAGATGCAACATCTGCAGCAGGTGGACTAGACGTTGATGCCAAAGAATTTGATACCTACTACTTTGCTCCGCAGAAATCTTTCGCATCAGATGGCGGATTGTGGTTAGCGCTCATGAGCCCCGCAGCAATTGCACGCGCAGAAAAGATCAAGGCCGATGGTCGCTGGATTCCAGCATTCTTTGACCTCATGACTGCAATTGAAAATTCTCGCCTCGATCAGACATACAACACACCTGCACTGATTACTTTGATGTTGCTCGACGAGCAAATCAAGTGGATGAATACCAATGGTGGATTGAAATTCGCTTCTGGTCGTAGCGCAGATTCTGCATCACGTCTCTATGGATGGGCAGAGAAAACAAGTTACACAACTCCATTTGTAACTGACCCTGCACAGCGCTCAAAAGTTGTTGCAACAATTAACTTTGATGATGCAATCGATGCAACTGTTGTTGCTTCAGCACTTCGCGCAAATGGAATCGTTGATACAGAGCCTTATCGCAAGCTTGGCAAGAATCAGCTTCGTATCGGCATGTTCCCTGCAGTTGACCCAGCCGATATTGATGCACTCACCGGATCAATCGACTTCGTCGTTTCTAAACTGTAATCAATGCCCCATACAATAAAACGCGATTCCTATTTCTGGCTAATCGCTCTACAGAGCTCTTGTGTGACTTTCTTCCTGGGTGCATTTGGTCCATCTCAAGCGCTATTACGTGCTGATCAAAATACTTCTCTGACAGTTGCTGGTTTACACGGAACTTCGATGGGCGTTGCAGCAATTCTCGCTGGATATGCAAACTCGCACCTTGTACACAAATTTGGAAGATCTCGCACCGGTTGGATTGGCCTCGCAATTTTTTCCTTCGGTGTGATTATCTTTGTGGCATCAAAGCCGGTTCAATTAACAATTCTCGCCGCGCTCTTTGCCGGTTTTGGTGTTTCAGTTGTCATTAACAACTTTGTTACATCGCTGACAGCGCATTATGGCAAGAACGCTGCGTACATGGTGACAAAGGCAAATGCGATTGGGTCAGTTAGTTTTGTTCTCGGAACTCTTACAGTTGGCTTAATTGCAGATAGTTTCCGTGAATTCTGGCGCATAGGAATCCTGGCACTTCTCCCCTTTGCTCTCTATCTCTTTTTCTTTCGCAGAGATAAGAATGAAGTTGAACATATTCCAAGCGAAGAAGGCCCACAGGGTGGAAAACTCTCAGCGCACTTCTGGATCTCTTTATTTGGATTCTTCTGCAGTATCGCTACAGAATTTGCAATTTCATTCTGGGCTGCAGTGCTAATTCTGGATCGAACAGGTGCTTCCCCTGCAATTTCTACTCTTGTTGTTGTCGCATTTGGCTCTGGAATGGCCATAGGCCGCTGGTTTGGACCCGCAATCCTTAAGAATATCGAGATTGATTCTCAAATAAAGATTTACATGTCTACTCAATTTGTTGGATTTGCAGTTCTCTGGTTCTCACATAATCTGACTATAAGTTTTCTAGCGCTGTTAGTAACAGGCATCGGTGTATCAAGCCAATTTACACTTACATCTCTACGCCTTATTGGTCTCAGTGATGGCCGTCCTGATTTATCTATGGGAAAGAGTTCACTCGCTGCAGGTTTTGCAATCGGTCTTTCGCCATTTGTACTAGGACTTCTTGGCGACAACCTTGGGATTTCACGTGCATACCTGATGGTTCCTGTTTTGAGTCTCATCTCATTACTTGTCATCCAATTCATTCCTTCACATGTGGAGCAAGAAGTTGAACTTCAAAAGTAGACGACTCATCACGGCGCTCACGTTGCTGGGCCTAATCCTCATCATGTTTCTGGGTGAGTAGCGTTATTCTGTAACCATGACCAGCAATATAAAGACTGTAGTTGTTTCTATCGCACTGGGTTCTATTGCATGGTTAGTTGCCGGAATTGTTGCAGCGGCAATGGATGCAGATTCAAAGATTATTTGGACATGCGCTGTTGGCGCCGCATTAGGCGTAATTGGTATTCGTTACTCGATACGTCGAAACCGACGTAGCAGTATCTAGCTCTGGAAGTTACGCCTCGAGCTGAGAAGCGATTCCGCGAAGTACGCGACCAAGACGTTCTGCTTCCGCACCTGATGGATGACGTCCCTGGCGAAGACCATTTCCAACGCGATCAAGAATCTTGATGGTGTCTTCAATCATTGCAGCAAGATCATCGTTGTTAACGCGTGAATTTTCAGCAAGTGAAACTGGTACATCAATAACGTGCACTGACATTGCCTGTGGTCCCTTGCGTGAATCGATCACGCTGAACTCAAGCTTTGTTCCAGGCTTTACTGTTGCAACACCTTCAGGGAGTGCAGATGATGCGAGATAAACATCTTCACCTTCATCAGATGCAATGAAGCCAAAACCTTTTTCAAGGGAAAACCATTTAACTTTTCCTGTAGGCAT
>WLPI01000038.1 GCA_009698845.1 Actinomycetota bacterium | reverse complement strand
GTTCCAGCACGAGACACAATTGCTCCATCGGATCTCACCTTTGGGCTTTCAAATTGCAGACGTTGTTTATGGCTTAAGTATTGGTTTAAATTAGATCTTAAGAAAGAATTCCCACTTGTAAAACCACTTGCTGATTCTCAAGAAGAGCATTTCCGACGAGCACCCATGCAAGAGATTTCACCGCAGCTGAAACCAGGGGTCGTCAAGCAATGGGGACAATGGGTTAAGAGCGCACCGATTAAGGTCAACGGCTTCGAAACTCGTTGGAAAATTCTTGGTATCTACGACTTACTTGGACATTATGAAGATGGCTCTGTAGGAATCATCGATTGCAAAGTCTCAGATTCAGACCGTGATAACGGACCTTTCTATGCCCCTCAGTTAGAGGCGTATGCCTTTGCACTAGAAAACCCCGATAAAGGAAAGCCGTTCCCAGTTTCTTCCATGGGTCTGCTTATATGGAAGTTGGCCGGTGTCACAGAAACCTCTGCCAGTGAACTTGCTGCAAATACTCATGGCTTTGGAGTCAATCAACACTACGTTCCGGTCGAACGAGATACCTCTACATTCTCCGAACTTCTAGAGGAACTCATCACAACAATCGAAGGCGGAATGCCTGACTCTGGAGCTGAGTGCAACCTCTGCAATTACCTCAACAAGCGCACAGAATTAGAGATTAATTAATCGTTTTCTTCTGAGTTTTCGACATTGATTCCTGAACGTTTAGCTTTTACAGCATAAGTATCCACATACTCTTGACCTGAGAGCTGCTGAATTCGCTTCATAATTTGGTCAGTTACTTCTCGCAGATATTGGAGATCAGTCGAGTCGCCCTCGAAATACATTGGTTCACCAAAAGTGATTCCCACTCGCATCACCTTAGGTAACACACTTCCTGTGGGCTGGATTTTATCTGTATTAAACATCGCAATCGGAATGACTGGTGCGCCCGATTCAATAGCTAAACGCGCAATTCCAGTTCTGCCTTTGTAGAGTCGTCCATCCGGAGAGCGAGTACCTTCTGGATAAATCCCCAGGGAATTTCCTCCAGCGAGAACTTCTAGTCCAGTAATAAGTGCAGCTTCGGATCGGCGCCCTCCTGAGCGATCAACGGGTACTTGTCCAAGTGCGATAAAAGTTAACTTCTTGATAAATCCTTTGGGTCCAGGTGAAGTGAAGTATTCACTCTTTGCAAGAAAGGTAACTTTGCGCGGTACTACCAGCGGCATAAAAATAGAATCACTAAACGATAAATGGTTTGAAGCGAGAATCAATGGTCCTGATGAAGGAACATTTCGCAAGCCTTTAACTTTGGGACGGAACAACACCATTAGGAAAGGCGTAAGGAAGGCACGAAGCGTTCCGTACGGGAGGTTGTTCACTCGCCTAATTTAGCGCGAAACAGTCATATTGTGCGAACATAAACCATGGACAAGCCCGAGAACGAAGATGAGGATGAAGTAAATCTCATTAATGCTGAGTTTGAATCCATGGTCGAGGGTCTCTCTCTGGATGAATCAACGCCCAATACCTACTTGGATGAATTAGATCAATGGGAAAAAGTTGATCGGTTCACTCCACCCGAACTTCCAAAAAAATCAATTATTCAGGATGTTAAAGATGCTCGTAAAGCTTTTTTGAAGTGGATTAAAAACTCAAATAATCAAAATCCCGAAGATGGCGCAAGTATCTGACATCAAAGTTACATTCGAGCTAAATCAGCAGCTCCAACTAAACCTGCATCATTGCCGAGTAGCGCAGGAATAATCTCTGGAAAAGGATGCATGCGCGCAAACGGCATGTACTTCACTAACCCTTCTCGAATAGGTGTGAGCAAAATGTCCCCAGCTTCAATTACTCCCCCACCAATGACTACGCATTCAGGATCTAAGGTCACCGACAAAGATGCGATTCCTGCACCAAGCCAATCGCCTAAGGTAGAAAATGCATCCAGTGAGAGCTGATCACCAGATGATGCTGCCTGAGAAATTGCACTGCCTGATAAACCTTGAATAGTTCCATCTCCAAAAGAGAGTAGCTCTCTGGCGGCGCTTGGATTGGCTTGCACAGCCTCACGAGCGAAGCGCAGAAGCGCATTTCCAGAACCATATTGTTCAAAACAACCATGTGCGCCACAACCACAAAGCAAGCCATCTGGAACAACTCGCACATGGCCTATCTCGGCAGCAATTCCGAAAGCGCCCCGATGTAATTTTCCATCTGTAACGATTCCGCCGCCGATACCTGTTCCAACGGTAATCATCAGCACTTCATTCTTTCCTCGTGCTGCTCCAAACTTAACTTCTCCCCAGACGGCAGCATTTGCATCATTTTCGATAACAACCGGTAGGCCGATGAGAGATCTGAGTTCAAAATCTAGATCGACACCGTTCCATCCAGCAATATTTGGTGTCGCCAACATTGTTTTTCGATCAGAGGAGACAAATCCAGCAGCACTTACTCCAATTGAATCAACCGCAAAATCTTGCATTAATTCTTTTGCGACATCTGCAATAGTTTGAGTGAGTGCAGCCCCACCTTCGAGAGGTGTATCTTTTCGAGCACTCTTTAAGACTTTGCCGGAATCATCTACAACGCCACCAAGAACTTTCGTTCCCCCAACGTCAACGCCAATCGATAAACCCATCTACGAAACTCTTGCGGCAAGTTCTTTTAGTGCTGCATCGACAGTTTGTTTCTGGGCCTTAGTTATCATCATGGCAGGAACCGGTAACGAAACCGCGACAGTGAGTTCATAAGTGACTTGTGTTGTATCCGAATCGATTGCCTTGAGAATGTATGTGCCGTCCATTTGTGTAAGCAAATCTGCCTCATCCAAGGTAAATGAAAGCGCAGATGGTGCAGCGCTCCAGTCGTAATCCAGAGTGACGCGATCTTTCATCATGCCGGCATCGATTGAAAGTTTTGCTTTCAGGACCTGCCCCACAGAGTCTGACTCTAGAACTTCAGCTTTCTTGATTGAGGAGAGCCACTCGGGGTATGCCCCAACGGAGAAGAGCGCCTCCTGGACTTGTTCAAGTGGGGCATCGATAAGGACGGTCGAACTACTTTTCTCGGACATGGCAGAAGGTTATCAATTCCTCACAAATAATCTTCCCATTCCTGACCCTCTCCATATAGCGTTAGGGTCATGAACGAAATCTCAACTCCAGCCATTATTGAAGCCGCTACCACGGGAAATCTGACAGATCTTGTTGCAGATAGAGCGCGGAATGAACCTGAGCGCATCACAATGTCACGTCCTCTTGGGGACGGTTGGCAACCAGTAACTGCACGTGAAGTCGACGAAGAAATTCGTGCGACTACTAAAGGTTTAGTCGCTGCCGGAATTCAAATCGGAGACCGAGTCGCAATCATGGCTCGTACTCGGTACGAGTGGACAATTCTTGATTTCGCTATCTGGTATGCGGGTGGTTGCGTTGTTCCTATCTATGAAACTTCTTCAGCCGAACAAGTCGATTGGATTCTCAACGACTCAGGATCAGTTGGACTGATAGTAGAGACGCCAACACATAAAGAGCTGGTTTCTCCAGTGCTACCAAATCACACAAAGCACGTTTGGGTAATGACTGACGATGTTTTGGCAACTCTTCGACGTGCTGGTGAGAATATTTCAGATGACGAAATTCAACGTCGTAGAAATGCAGTCGAACCATCAACTCTTGCAACACTTATATACACATCAGGAACAACTGGACGCCCAAAGGGTGTGCAACTCACGCACTCAAACTTCCTCTCCGAGTGTGGAAACGTAGTCGAAGGTGCAAGTGATTTATTCCTCAAGCCAGGTGGGTCAACACTTCTTTTCTTACCTGTTGCACACGTTTTCGGTCGTATGGTTCAAATTGGATCTATCCGCGCAGGGCTTCATCTTGCACACTGCAGCGATCCTGTTGGACGTCTCCAACCAGATCTCGCATCATTTAAGCCAACATTCGTTCTTGCAGTCCCCCGCATATTTGAAAAAATTTACAACGGAGCAGAGGCCAAGGCCGAAGCTGCAGGTAAAGGAAAAATCTTTAGAAAAGCTGCTGAAGTTGCCATTGCATACAGCGAAGCCCAAGACAAACGCGGCATCAATCCCCTTCTTACTCTTAAGCATGCGTTGTTCGACAAGTTGGTTTATTCAAAGATCCGCGCCGGAATGGGTGGTTCTGTGGAAGCAGCGATTTCTGGTGGTGCGCCCCTTGGAGTTCGTCTAGGACATTTTTATCGCGGTGCAGGAATCACAGTTCTTGAAGGGTACGGCCTTACCGAGACAACTGCAGGTGCAACACTGAATTTAACTAATCATCTGCGTATAGGTTCAGTGGGAAGACCAATTCCTGGAAACTCAGTCAAAATTGCTGATGACGGTGAAGTTCTCATCAGCGGTCCAATCGTCATGCGCGGTTACTGGCAGAACGATGCTGCAAACCAAGAAGTATTTGATGGTAAGTGGTTTAAATCAGGAGATCTCGGTCGCCTAGATGATGAAGGCTTCCTCTACATCACTGGACGCAAGAAAGAAATCATCGTAACCGCTGGTGGAAAGAACGTTGCCCCTGCAGTTCTCGAAGATCGCTTACGCGCACATCCACTGGTAAGTCAGTGCATGGTCGTTGGAGATAACCAACCGTTTATTGCATCCCTTATTACTATTGATCAAGACATGCTCAAGGGATGGATTGCCGCCAATAATAAATCTGGCGCAACACTAGAGACCCTTATCAACGATCCAGATTTGATTGCAGTGATTCAAACTGCCGTTGACGAAGCGAACAAGGCTGTATCTAAAGCAGAATCAATTCGAAAATTTACGATTCTGCCTAAAGATTTCACTATCGCAGGTGGGCAACTCACAGCGAAGTTATCACTTAAGCGCCATGTGATCGGAGAGCAATATGCTGCCGAAATCACAGCCCTCTTTGCTAAGTAATTAGTGGAGGATCGCACTCCCGAGCGTCTATCGATTGCTCGGGAGTTACATGATGGTATTGCTCAGGATTTGGTCGCTCTTGGCTACTCCGTTGACGTGATTCTGGCTGACTCTGGATTATCACAACAAGTTCGAGCAGCTTTGCGAAGTACGCGACTGAACATTGATGATCTCATTTCAAAAGTTCGAGTAGAAATACTCAAGCTGAGAGATTCTGATACTCAATTTTCCCAGGAGTTGCTTAAAAAATTGGCACATGAAATATGTCCTGATATTGACTTCGATTTTGAGATTCAAGATCTCGATATTTCTCCATCCCATCACGTGGAACTCTCAGCCATAGCCACTGAAATCCTACGTAACATCCAGGCACACTCTAGGGCTACCCATGTAGTCATTAAGGCTTACATGCTCAACAATAAAACGTGCCTGGAAATTTCAGATAACGGAGCCGGAGGAGTAACTGTGAAAGATGGTCACTGGGGGTTAATCGGAATTAAAGAGAGGGTCGAATACTTATCTGGCAGCTTCGCTATTGATCATCTGCTCGGTACTAAAATTTCAATTCTGCTGTGAACATCACAAAACGCATTCTGATTATTGATGACCATGCGGTTGTTCGTCAGGGAGTTAAGTCAGCACTACAGGCTAACGAGAATTACCAAATCTTTGAAGCAGCCAGCAAGTTGGAGGCACACGCACAAATCGCAAAGATAAATCCTGATGCCATAATTGTTGATATCAATTTGCCCGATGGAAATGGCCTCGAGATTGTTTCTTGGGCGCGCTCAATCTCTAAATCTCTTGCAATAGTCGTACTGAGTTTCAATGAGAGCAGTGAATTTGTGATTGGAGCCATGAAGGCGGGAGCCAGTGCTTTTCTCAACAAATCAGCACCATTACCAGAGCTCAAGTCCGCGCTCGAATTCGCATTGCTGTCTCCAGAGAAATTCTCAGCAAAAGATCTCAATCAGAAAATAGATGTGAACGAACGCTCCTTTGGTTTATCTCAGCGAGAGCTACAAATACTTACCTTGCTGTATCGCGGCGACCCGATGAAAGTACTGGCGGCATCACTTTTTATTAGTGAGGCAACTTTGAAAACACATCTCTCATCGGTGTATCGAAAATTAGCTGTCAATAACAGAGTTCAGGCGATTGAAAAGGCGAGAAGTGCAGGACTTACTTAAAGAGTAACAAAAATTTTGTAGCCCAAATTTCCCAGCGCCACTGATCGATTATCCACTTTCTTCCATTTTCACCAAGATGTTTTGTAAGAATTGGATCGCTCAGTAAATTGATTGCAGCTGCTGCAATCTCAGAACTTGAAGTTCCATCTACTGAAAATCCTGTCTGTCCCTGAATTACGGCATCAGGTGCTCCCCCGGACATTCCACCAATTACAGCAAGGCCGCAGGCACTGGCTTCTAAATAAACTATTCCTAACCCTTCAACTTCTAGTCCACCGAATCGGGAACGAGATGGCATGGCAAAAATGTCTCCAGCACATAAGAAATTTGGTAGCTCTGAGAATTGAACTCGACCGATGAATGTCACTCGCTCAGAGATTTCCAACCTCTTTATGCGTTTATCTAGTTCGGCTCGGTATGGACCCTCACCGACAATGAGTAGGTGTACATCTGGAATCGCGCGTGCAATGTCAGGGAGTGCTTCAATCAAAACATCATGGCCTTTTCGATGCACTAACCTGCCCACGCTAACAATCACTCTTTTTTCAGATAAACCAAGGGATGCGCGAAGTTTGCTCGCAGAATGTTGTGGAGCAAAATGCTCGGTATCAATGCCAGGTGCGATATGTACTAGTTTTGTACGATCTGATTCATTTAAGGCGAGAGATATTGCTTCTTTCGTAAAACTGCCCAAGTACGTGAGGTGATCAACGCTGGATCCAATTCGTTTCAGGGCAATTTGAAATGGCCAGAGTTTGGCCCACCACACCTCGTGGCCATGAGTCAGTGCGACGATTTTCTGCGCACCAGCTCTGCGTACACCTTGCGCTAGCAGCGCTAGCGGTGCAGCCGCTCCGAAGAAGACGCTCTCAATTTTTCGCTCAGTGACAATTCTTCGCACATTGCGCCCGACACGAAATGTTGGAAGTAGCACCTTAGATTTATCTCGAATTACTTCGACTCCAAAATTCCGTTTCCACGCTTCATCAAAACCCTGCGAATTGGCCTGCGAGGATGTGTAAACAATGACAGAACCTTTCGGAAATCGTTCAATCAAGCCAATTACAAAGCTTTCGATACCTCCCGCACGCGGCCCAAAATCATTGGTGATGCAGAGAATCTTTTGCATCAGTTAGAACCGACGAATGGCGACCAATGGCTTACGTCCCATATTTGGTGGAGCAATTTTCACTCGTGATCCAGATCGAGGTGCATGCACCATCTTGCCGCCACCCAAGTAAATTCCCACGTGCGAAACTGGCCGACCAAAGAACATCAGATCCCCAGGCTTTTTCTGACTAAATGGGATGCTTTTACCCATTCGCGCTTGTGCAGCCGATGAATGTGGAAGAGATACTCCGGCAGTTTGATAGGCGCGCATCGTCAACCCTGAGCAATCCCAGTAAATCATTCCATCAGCTCCGAAAACATATCGATCTCCAATTTGCTTAAGAGCGAATTTGAGAGCCGAACCAGCGCGACCAGAAACTCCTGATAGTTTTTTCGCAGCCGCTAAGGATGATGCCTGGTCGGCATCTTCACGTGCTCGAGCTAGTCGTGCTAAACGTTCTCTATCTTCTTTCTTCAACTTAGCTAGGAGTGATTCCGCTTGGGCTAATTTCTTTACTGCAACAGCACTTCGCTCGGCAAGTCTCTTCTGTACAGCTTTAACTTGAGCAAGGCGATCGCTTACTGTCAGAGAGGTTGCATTCAACTGCTGTTCAGCAGATTGAAATTTTCTCAGCTGAACGCCCTTCTGTCGCGTGATTGCATCTAAAGAGCCGGCTGCTGAAAGATAGAGAGTTGGGTCTGTTGAGAAAAGTAGTTCCAAACTTTCGCTCAGCGTTCCAGACTTATATTGATTCACTGCAATAATTCCGAGAGTTTTTGAGATCTCATCAACTGTCTTTCCTTGAATAGCAGCTTTCGCCTGAATTCCTTCAAGGCTTCTCGTCAGTGCCGCCAGCTTTACCTTCGCCTCTTGCGCCCCTTCTGCAGCAGAAGTTGCCTCTTCTTCTAGACGAATTACCTGCGCCTGAACCTGAGCTAGCGTCTGAGCCGCCTGCGAGACTGGTTGACCGGCTAGGGAGATGAAAACGGTCATTGAGAGCGTGACTGCCCCAAGCCTCATCCGATTTCTCATGTTTTAAGGCTAACGCCCATACACAGGATTTTTCAATTTCACAGCAGAAATGAGCCTGATAATTAAGTGAGAAAAAGAATATTGTGCGCATATGCCTGTCATTGCAACCCTAGTCGTGGGGGCAGATGGCTCTACTTCTAGAAATGGCAATTCTGCTGGTGTCACCTCTGAAATCGATCGATCGCAATTTTTGCAACGTCGCAGAACTGCAGATTGCATCATCATTGGTGGAAACACGGCACGTACTGAGCCATATCATCGAACCCCAGTTCCCGTTGTCGTTATCTCGCGCAGTTTAGTTAACCCGCTCGCAGATAACCGATTAGCACACTGTTGGAATCTCTCTCCGATTAAGGCACTTGATAAGGCAATTGCGATGTTTGGCCCACGCGTTCATATAGAAGCCGGTATTTCAATCATTAATGAACTTCTTCTCCAAGACAGAATTGATGAATTAGAACTAAGCATTACAGAGTCATCAGGTGGAGAAGATCGAATCGAGGTTGAAGAGTTACTTAATCACTTTAGCTCGATCAAAGAGATTGTCTCTGATGGAACTCGCTTGATTTCTGCTAAGAAGTTACTGGACTAGCCACTCTAAAAAGCTGAAATCAAACTTACTCCGAGAACTGCAAAAATTATCCCGAAGTACTGCACTCGATGAAGTCTTTCGTGAAGAAAGATGTAGGCAAGCACTGCAGTAGCTATTGGATAGAGAGCACCCAAAACCATTGCCAGTGATACTAAGCCCTTTGTTGTAGCAACCCCTAAAAACAAATTAGCTGCGAAGTCTGCAACTCCAATAAATATCAAAGCAGGCACTTGGCTTTTCCCTAATCCCCCTATGTTTCTAAATTTTATGAAGAGGGCAACTCCGATTAATAAAGTTGTTGTTCGCATAGTTGTCATGGTCATGAGCGCACTGCTTTCAGAACCCATCGCCATACACACCAGCGCAACTCCGAAGAAGAATGCAGCACTCAGTGCCAGCAAGACTGGCTTAAGCGGTAACCCTTGCGAAACTTCTGGGCCACTAGCAAGAAATCCACCTAACATTGCCAAGGCAACTCCCACTGAGAGAATCATTGAGAGTTCATCGCCTTTAACAATCAAGGCATAACCCAACGGGATTAAAGCGCTCAGCGAACTAATTGGGGAGACAACGCCCATGCGCCCAGTTGATAGTCCGGCGTACAGCGAAATCAAACCTAGAAATCCAGAAATACCTGCAACGACTCCAGGGAAGAAATATCCATTCTCGCCAAAAGCTTCTGCATGCCAAGCGCCACTGACGAGAACAAGAGTGACACCGGTGAGAAATCCAATTGCTTGGCTGACTGCTAGTACCGCGATAGCCGGAAACTTCTTGCTGAGAATTCCAGCTACGTAATCCGCGCTTCCCCAGAGGAGGCTCGATAAAAGGGCTAATGCGCTTGCCATAAGCGCAGACTCTACCCGTGAATACTCTTAGCCTCCCGCCTAAATCGCACTCTGAACTTTAGAATCAACCAGTGAAGTCAACTCTTTCTTTCAGCGAGATGATTGAACTCTTACGCACCTTCACCCCCCGCCCTGAGATTATTCTTGAGGAAGTTCCTGCGCCTCAAAAGTTAGCTGCTCATTCATTTGCCTTTACTGCAGATATTTCTAACGGTCTGCACGCAGATGCCGAGGAAGAGATCGCATCAGGAAGATTTGTCCTATTGCACGAACCGGGTGGGCAAGACACCTGGGAAGGTGAGTACAGATGTGTCACCTTCATGCGAGCAGATGTAGATAGTGAAATGCAAGAGGATCCACTCCTGCCTGAAGTTGGTTGGAATTGGTTATTGGATTCGCTCAACTCAACTGGTGCAGAATTTAACGCGCCAAGTGGCACTGTCACGCGAGTATCGAGTGCATCTTTTGGAAAATTATCTCCCCGGAATGACGAATCTGAAATTGAAATTCGTGCTTCCTGGACTCCAGTCATCTCCTCTATCGAAGATATCTTTTTGCATGTTCAAGCTTGGTGCAATCTCATGACAGAAGTTTCAGGGTTACCTCCACTTCCAGATGGTGTAGCCACTATCGGTTTTGCACGACGCCGTGGCTGAAGAGGAACTTCCCCTTTCATCTCCACTTCTGCGCCCAGAGCTCGGAGTGCCAGATGTCATCGATACTGAAACTGCACTTAATGCAGCTTTAGACCAATTAGAAAAAGGTTCAGGTCCCTACGCATTCGATGCCGAGCGCGCATCGGGATTTAAATTCAGTGCACGTGCATATCTGATTCAAATCAAACGCACAGGCGGTGGACTTCACCTTATTGATCCGATTCCATTTGGGCCACAGCACCCATGCTTTATTCGACTCAATCAATTAATTAGCAAGCAGGAAGTAATTCTGCACGCCAGTACCCAAGATTTACCATGCCTGCGTGAACTTGGAATCAAGCCACAAATACTTTTTGATACAGAACTCGGTGGACGAATTGCGGGACTTCCTCGTGTTGGACTTGGTGCACTTCTTGAATCATTGATGGGAGTTTCACTTGCTAAGGAACACTCCGCTGCTGATTGGTCTACTCGACCATTGCCCGCAGAGTGGCTGAATTATGCAGCGCTCGATGTCGAACTATTAATTGAACTCCGAAACAAAGTCGAAGAGCTTTTGCGAGCTGCCAATAAATGGAGTTGGGCGGAAGAAGATTTCGCAGCAATCATTTCGGCTCCTCCGTCACCGCCCCGAGTTGATCCATGGCGCAGAACGTCAGGAATGCATAAGATTAAAAAGCGATCACAATTGGCTGTTGTCAGACAGTTGTGGCAAGTTCGAAATGAATTGGCCAGAGAACTCGATGTTGCACCCGGAAGGTTGTTATCTGATTTAGCAATCAGTGAACTGGCTACGGCAAGCGAAGAAACTCCTATCCTTAATCGCAAACACTTGGAAAAAGTCTTTAGGCCCATCGGCATGCGAGCGCGATGGTTAGAAAACTCAGAGCTCTGGATAAAATCGATCGCAGATGCTCTAGCACTCCCTGATGACCAGTTGCCTGAAGTACGTATGAAAAGTGATGCGCTGCCTGCCATCAAAATCTGGAGAGATAAGTTCCCTGAAAAATATGCACCCCTTTCGCATGCTCGCTTCAACTTGGCAACGCGAGCGGATGAGCTTTCGATCCCGCTTGAGAATTTGATTAGCCCCGAACTCGTCCGGCGAATCTGCTGGTCCCCGCC
>WLPI01000037.1 GCA_009698845.1 Actinomycetota bacterium | reverse complement strand
TCGACGATGTGTCTTCTCCTTCACATTGACATCTTCAGGATTATCAACGATTCCCTTAACGAGATGTTCTAGAGCTTCATCAATCATGGTTATTCGGCTACTGCTTCAGTAGTTGCTTCAGCAGCTGGTGCATCAGTGGTTTCCGTTACAGCCACTGGCGCCTCTTCCGTTACAGCAACTTCTTCTGTTGTCGCAGCTTGAGCTGGAACCTCGGACACAGCATTCTCTGTTACTGGTGCGGACACCTTCGCAGCAAGCTTCTCTTGTGCCTTCTTCTTCAAAGTTGTTGCACCTTCTGCAGGTTCTGCAGCAGCAGCCTTAACAGCTGCTTCATATGCAACGCTCTTTGCAGGCTTTGGAGCTGCAACGCGAAGTGTTCCTTCAGTTCCTGGAAGACCCTTGTGCTTCTGCCAATCTCCGGTCACCTTCAGAAGCGCCTCTACTGCCTCTGATGGTTGTGCACCAACGCCAAGCCAATACAGAGCGCGCTCTGAATTAACTTCGATGATTGATGGTTCTTGACCTGGAACGTAGCGACCAATTTCTTCAATTGAAAGTCCGTTACGTGCTTTACGTGAATCAGTGACAACAATGCGGAAATAAGGTGTGCGAATTTTTCCCATGCGCATTAAGCGAATTTTTGTAGACAAAGAAGTAGTGCTCCTAAAAAGTGTGTCAGTCCGACATCGTTACAGCGGGGTGCGTAACTTTGGGGTCCAACTGTGGATTGGATTGTTACCGGGGTAGAGGGCCCTGTAACAGGTGGCTAATCTTGCCAGTTACGCTCACAATTAAGAAATCGAGCCATTTTCCAGCGCACGTTTAGCGGGATTTCCAGATTTCGACTTCTTCTTTTGGGGCGCTTTCGCTGCTCCCCCTGGACCTCGCATCCCAGAAGGCATTGGTGGCATTGGTGGCATTCCAGGAATAGATCCACCATTTCTCATCTGCTTCATCATCTTTTGCGCTGCGGTGAATTTATCTACAAGAGCATTCACATCAGAGACTTTTCTACCCGAACCCGTGGCAATTCTTGCGCGCCTAGAACCATTGAGAACCTTTAGGTCTCTTCGCTCAAGTGGAGTCATTGATTGCACAATTGCTTTTGTGCGCGTTATTTCAGATTCGTCAAAATTCTCTATCTGTTTCTTCATCTGTCCCGCACCTGGAAGCATCGATAGCAACTTGCCCATTGAACCCATCTTTGACATAGCTTCTAACTGTTCAAGAAAATCATCAAGAGTAAAATCTTCTCCAGAAGAGAATTTATCTTCAAGTTTCTTGGCAGTATCACCATCAAATGCCTTCTTAGCTTGCTCTGCGAGTGTTGCGACATCGCCCATGCCAAGAATGCGAGAAGCCATTCTCTCTGGATAGAAAATATCAAAGTCTGAGATTTTCTCACCAACCGAAGCAAACATAATTGGACGACCAGTAAGCGCTGCAATAGATAGTGCCGATCCACCTCGTGCATCACCATCGAGTTTTGTTATTACGACCCCGTCAAATCCAACACCATCTTGGAATGCCTGCGCAGTTTTTACAGCATCTTGACCAATCATCGCATCTACAACAAAAAGAATTTCATCTGGAGTGACCGCATCGCGTATCGCAATAGCTTCCTGCATGAGTGCTGCATCTACACCCAATCGACCAGCAGTATCGATGATTACCATGCTGTGAAGTTTTGAAGTCGCGAACTGCACACCGTCTCGAGCAACTTTGACGGGGTTACCAATACCGTTGCCGGGTTCTGGAGCAAAAACAGGAACTCCAACAGATTGACCGACTACTTGAAGTTGATTAACAGCATTAGGTCGCTGCAAGTCAGAGGCAATCAAAATCGGTGTCTCGCCCTGATCCTTATAAAACTTTGCAAGTTTTGCAGCAAGAGTTGTCTTACCCGCACCTTGTAATCCTGCAAGCATGATGACAGTAGGCGGCTTCTTTGCAAATCTAATTCGGCGCGCTCCACCACCCAGAATTTCTGTCAGCTCTTTATTGACTACTGAATAAATCGCTTCTGCTTGATTGGAACCTGCCTGCAAAGTCGGCAAAATTTCTAGAGCGTGATTCTGCACGTTCTCGGTAAAACTCTCGACAACAGCAAGTGCAACATCAGCCTCGAGTAGCGCTTCTCGAATCTCTTCGATTGCCAGCTCGATATCTTTCTCAGAGATTTTCCCACGTGAACGCAGCGTGCCAAATGCACCGGCGAATCTAGAGGTAAGCGTCTGGAACATAGTGGTGGAACTCTACTTCAGCGCTGAACGCAATCGTGCTGCAACTTCATCGGCCCGCTCAGCAGATAAAGGGCCTCCCCCGATTTCTGTCACGTAAAGAGTATCTATTGCCTCTGCTCCCAAAGTGGTCACTATCGCTGAGCGAATATCAATATTGCTGCTTGTGATCGAGTCACCGATTCCAAATAGGAGAGCAGGTCTATCGTGACTCCTGACTTCGATGATTGTTGCATCCGTCGCGGCATCGAGAAATGTCTCAACTATTGGATCGGGAACTGGAATTGTAGGTAATTGTGAGTAAGCATCGATTCGGCTCTGAATTCTCTCTTTCAAGGAGCTCTTACTTCCTAGCGCTCGACTAAGTTCATCGTGCAATTTCTCTTCGGTTAGTTTTGGCGCGTTGGGATCTGGTACAACAATCCACTCCATGACAGCAGAATCTGCAACAGATTTTGTTCTAGCAGAACGCACATCTAGGCGAAGTAAGTTAAGTACGCCAGCGACGGTTGATAGTAGCCCCGTACTATCAGGAACTACGATCTCAATGGCATACACACTTTCACGATTTTCGATAGAAACAGCTAACTTTCCGGCCTCTGCCTTATCGCGTTGAGCAGCCGTTAATTCTGGTTGCTGCGCAACGGTGTTATCTGTCATCGCAAGTGCAACTCGATTTACAAGATCTGCCACAAGGGATGCTTTCCAGTCAGTCCAGGCAGCACGTCCAGTTGCTTCACCATCTGCAATGCTCAAGGCATGCAAGAGTTCGAGAGTCTGCAGGTCGGGAATAACTTCGGCGACTGAGGTAATTGTTGCTGGATCATCTAAATCACGTCGGGTAGCCGTGGCCGAGAGTAAGAGATGATGCTTAACCAATAATTTAATGGTCTCAACATCTACTGGTGAGAAACCAATGCGCTCTGCGAGTGGAGCAATTAATCGTTCGCCGCGTTCAGAATGATCCTCTTCGGTTCCTTTTCCGATGTCATGAAATAGCGCGCTAAACAATAAGAGATCTGGTCTATGCACTTGACGCGTCAAAGCAGCTGCTTGCACAGCAGTTTCGACCATATGACGATCAACGGTATGGCGGTGTAGAACATTTCTTTGAGGCAAAGAACGTACGGATTTCCATTCTGGAATCCACTCAAAAATAATCTCTTCCTGATCAAGGGCTTCGAATACCTGAATCATGGCCGAGCCCGCTCCGATTAATGTAATGAGACTTTCACGAGCCTGGCGAGGCCACGGATTTGCGAGTTTGCTCTCCCCGCTGCGCAAAGATTCTGAAATTCGAGAGAGTGAATCCATTGAAATTGGTAATCCGTGTTGCGCTGCTGCAGCAACAGCACGTAATCCCAGACCTGGATCGGCGGAAAAATCTGCATCCACATCAATCACAATTTCTTTATTTGAAACGCTGATATCTCGAGACAGACTTGTACTGCGTACCTTTCGCAAGAATCTTCCCGCACCGTCTCTGCCCTTATGTGCGAATCTGTACCAAGTTGAATCTAGCAAGTAGTCAACGGATCTGGCAGCTTGTGCGACTTCGCTCATTAATTCATCAGCATCACGAAATCCTAGATGTGCGGCGACTTTATCTTGTTCTTGAAATAGGAGTTTATCTCTATCTCGTCCACTCACTATGTGTAGTGCCTCGCGCACATTTGAAAGCAATGACTCTGCAACGCTTATGCGTTCCATTGGAATCTCAACAGTCGCAGCTTTATCTATTGCTCGAATTGCTGTGATATCCCGAAGGCCTCCGCGTGCCTCCTTCAAATCTGGTTCAAGCAAATAAGCGAGCTCACCGGCTTTTTGGTGGCGTTCGAGAAGTGAAGCCTGAAGTTCTGGCAATCGTCGCTTTGAATTCTTTCGCCATGAGTCAAGTGCATCGACTTGTATGTCAGCAACTAAATCTGCACTTCCGCACACAAGGCGAATATCAAGTAGTCCAAGTATTACCTTGAGGTCGCTTTCGGATACTTCCCTAACTTCAGTGCGTGTGCGCACGGAATAATCCATTTTTACATTTTTATCCCATATCGGGTACAGAATTTTGTTAACAAGATCAGCTAGTTCTGGAGCTTCTAAATTGCCTCTATGGACAATAACAATGTCTAAATCTGAACCTGGAGATAGTTCGCCGCGGCCGAAACCTCCGACCGCGGCGATTGCTACCTCATCTGAATTCGCGCCACTTTCACTAAACAATGTAGAGAGCAGTAGATCCCCCTCGTTGGATCTATTGCGTCTCTCTCTTGTTCCCATGACGCGTATCTTAGTTTGGAGTGACTAGATAGCGTCAGGTCCACGCTCTCCAGTTCGAACACGTACGACCTGTTCTACTGGAGTCGTCCAAACCTTTCCGTCACCAATTGAACCTGTCGATGCAGTCTTGACGATTACATCCACGGCAGATGCAGCGTCCTTATCATCAACAAGAACTTCGAGACGGATTTTAGGAACGAGATCCACGGTGTATTCGGCACCTCGATAGACCTCAGTATGGCCGCGTTGACGACCAAAACCACTCGCTTCAGAAACCGTCATGCCGTTGATTCCTGCCGCTTGTAGCGCTTCCTTTACTTCATCTAACTTAAACGGTTTTAGGATTGCAGTTATTAACTTCATAGTGACGCGCCTCCACGTGATGAGCTAGCTAGTTCGTAAGCGGATTCAGCATGTTCCTTGAGGTCGATGCCTTCGATTTCAACTTCGCGTGTAACACGGAAGCCGATTGTTTTTTCAATTGCGTATCCGATAATCAGGGTGGCAATGAAAGAGTATGCAAATACAACACCGACGCCGAGCAGCTGCTTCATAAGAAGAGCAGTTCCGCCACCGTAGAGAATTCCATCGAGACCGACGCTGTTAACAACGCTTGTTCCAAAGAAACCAATTGCTAGTGAGCCCCAGATTCCACCGACAAGGTGAACTCCGACGACATCGAGTGAATCATCAAATCCAAGCTTGTACTTGATGCTGACAGCCAATGAGCAGAGGATTCCGGCGATAAATCCGATCACTACTGCAGCCCATGGCGCCACAAATGCACACGCAGGTGTAATTGCGACAAGTCCTGCAACGACTCCTGATGCAGCGCCCAATGATGTCGCATGCCCGTTACGAATCTTCTCAACTAGTAACCAACCGAGTACTGCTCCAGCTGTTGCTACTTGTGTATTCATAAATGCAAGTCCTGCGATTCCATTTGCTGCAAGTGATGATCCTGCGTTAAATCCGAACCATCCGAACCAGAGTAGCGCTGCACCGAGCATCACCAATGGTAATGAATGTGGACGCATTGACTCTTTGCGCCAGCCGATTCGCTTACCGAGAACAATTGCAAGAGCAAGTCCAGCCGCACCTGCATTGATGTGCACTGCGGTACCACCTGCGAAGTCCTGTACACCTTTACCCGCAAGATAACCGGTGCTTGTTACGACATCGCCAACTTTGTTTCCAAAGGCGAATACCCAGTGTGCAACTGGGAAGTACACAACTGTTGACCATATTGCAACAAATACCGCCCAAGAAGTGAACTTTGCGCGATCAGCAATTGCGCCTGAAATAAGTGCAGGAGTGATAATTGCAAACATTAATTGGAATGCAGCGAAGACAAGTACAGGAATTGGATACACGCCACCGTTGTTAGTGAGTTCATCCACCTGACTTCCAAGTCCACTAAGACCAATTCCTCCGTACCACGGTGAATCGGCTGAGTGACCAAACGCTAATTCGAATCCATAAATTACCCATAGCACGCTCACAATTCCGATTGTCACCATAGACATCATCATCATGTTCAGAACGCTCTTTGTACGAACCATTCCTCCGTAGAAGAATGCCAATCCAGGAGTCATGAGAAGTACAAGTGCTGTACTCGCCAACATCCACGCGGTGTCACCGCCATTAAGAACTACTTGGTCCATTTCGAGTCCATTCGAGAGATAGAGATACTCGTCGTTGAGATGGCGCAAAGATGCCTTGGGTGAGTTACAGCCAATGGATTTGCAGGTTAAGAAAGCGTCACAAATGCGCCTGGTTTGTTACAAGTGGGTTACGCCAGCAGCCCATCAAGGTATTTTTCAGGCTCAAAGGCGGCAAAGTCTGTTGCGGCTTCGCCTGTGCCTATGAATTTAATGGGTATATCCAGCGAGCTCTCAATTGCTAGGGCTATCCCACCGCGAGCACTGCCATCAAGCTTTGTCACAATTAAACCAGTCACTTCGACAGCTTCACTAAAAATCTGAGCTTGCATCAATCCATTCTGGCCAGTTGTAGCATCTATCACAAGCAATACTTCTGACACAGGTGCAACCTTCTCAACTACTCGTCTTACCTTTCCAAGTTCGGCCATCAAGTCATTCTTATTGTGTAATCGGCCAGCAGTATCAATGAGTAAGTAGTTTACATTTTCATCAATCGCTCGTTTGGCGCTATCGAAGGCAACGGATGCGGGCTCGGCACCCTCCTTGCCAGTGATTGTCTCGATACCAATTCGATCTCCCCACGTGGTGAGTTGATCTACCGCAGCTGCTCGAAAAGTATCTGCGGCTCCTAGCAGGACGCTCTGCTTCTCTTCATGTAGGCGCGTTGCTAATTTCGCAACCGAAGTCGTTTTTCCGGTTCCATTTACGCCAACGACTAAAACAATCTGTGTTGAATCTCCAGAACTAATCGCACGACTCTTACGAGATAACTTTGAACGCAAGATTTCTTTCATTGCATTTTCAACATCATCACCTGGAAGCTTCTTTGCCTCTGCTAGAAGAGCGCTCACTAGCGTTGGTCCAAGATCAGATGCCAAAAGCTCGCTCTCAATTTCAGACCATTCAACTGCAGAGGCTGAAGAGGTTCCGCGAACTTTGGCAATTAGTCGATTAAAGAGACCCATATCAAAGAGTGCCTAGGGGCTAAGCAGTTTCAGATTCACGTAAGCGCTGAGAGATAACTTCTGTAACACCATCGCCACGCATAGTAACTCCGTACAGCGCATCTGCAATTTCCATTGTTCGCTTCTGGTGAGTAATGATGATCAGCTGTGAGCTCTCACGTAGTTCTTCAAAGATGGTCAAGAGTCGACCAAGGTTCACATCATCAAGTGCTGCTTCAACTTCATCAAGCACATAGAACGGGCTTGGGCGTGACTTAAAGATTGCAACCAACATCGCAACAGCTGTCAGTGACTTTTCTCCACCAGAGAGAAGTGAGAGTCGCTTAACACGCTTTCCTGGAGGTCGAGCTTCAACATCAACACCTGTATTCAATGGATCATCTGGATTAGAGAGGAAGAGTTTCCCGTCTCCACCAGGGAATAGACGAGCGAAAATATCCTTGAAGTGTTCTGCTACTTCCTCGAAAGCCTCCATAAAGATTTGCTGAACACGGTCATCAACTTCCTTGATGATGTCCAAGAGATCCTTCTTGGTGTTCTTCAAATCTTCTAGCTGTTCGGCCAAAAACTTTAGGCGCTCTTCAAGAGCGTTGTACTCTTCAAGTGCAAGTGGGTTAATTTTTCCAAGTAGAGTGAGTGATCTTTCAGTTGCAGCAAGTCGCTTTTCTTGTTGGTCCCTACGGTAGGGAATCAATTCCGTTGCAACAATCTCGCCGGTCTCGGTCTCAATAAAAGTAGGAACATCTTTATCAGGACCATACTCGCTGATGAGAGTTGGGATGTCGATGCCAAGTTCTTCTACAGCTTTAGTTTGTAAAGCCTCAACGCGCATTCTCTGCTCTGCTCTAGCGATTTCATCCCGATGAACACTTGAAGTGAGTTGATCAAGTTCTGCAGTGAGTTCACGATTACGTGCACGTACGGTGAGAGTTTCACCTTCACGGTCTGTACGATTACTCTCTAGACGAGATCGTTCTGTCTGTGCCTTTGCAATCGAACGTTCAATATTGATAAGTACTTCGTATGCCGCTTCGGCGATGGCTTGCGAAATAATCGCTCCACGCGCACGTGCTCCACGTCGAGAAACGGCCCGTTCAGATGCATCACGTTCTGCTTTGGCAGATTCTTCAAGTGCAAGTGCTCGTGCCGCAACTGATGCAACTCGTTCTTCGGATGTACGCACCGCAAGCCGAGCTTCTACCTCTGCAGTGCGGGCTTGCGAAACGCTATTGCGAAAATTCTCAGCGCGTGAGTGATCGGGTTCAGCAATTTCTCCGTGATACTGCATCTGATTGCTCGCAATGGAAAGTTCATTCTCATCACGAGATTTAGCAGCCGTTGCTTCATTAATGGCAATTGTGAGTCGTTCGACTTCTGCGGTTGCAGACTTAGCATTCTGACCAGCGACGGCAAGTTGTTCAGTGAGTGCAGCAATTCGAGCATCCGATTCATTGAGCTTAGCTAGAGCTGCATCGAACGCTGATTGTTTACCATCAACATCTGTCGCAGCGGAGGCGATTTCAAACTTGAGGCGATCGCACTTGTGATTCAGGTCCTCAAGTTTCTTGGAAAGCTCATCTACAAGAGCCTTAATCTCAATCAGTGATGTCGACGAGGCAGAACCACCACGAGCTCGATGAGATGTTAAGACATCTCCATCACGAGTTACTACCGTAACTCCACGATGTTGGCGAAGAATTGCTTCGGCTTCGCGAGCATTTTCTGCAACAACAGTTGATGAAAGTAACGATGCTAGAAGTTCAGAAATTTGAGTTGATCGAACGTGGTTAAGCAACGTTGGCAGTCCACTTGGTGCACTAGATGCTGTTTGCATACTTGGTTCATAAACCAGAACATCTGCCTGTCCAAGATTCTCACTTCGCAGAGTGGTTAACGCACTCACAGCAGAAGATAAGTCCTTTACGACTACAGCATCAGCAAGTGAACCAAGTGCTGCAGCCGTTGCAGCTTCCCATCCATTATCAATCTGGATTAACGATGCAATACTTCCTAAAATTTGAACTCCACGAGAATCACGAATCAGTGCAGCGGCACCATCACGTGAACCTGATGTCAATCGAATTGCCTCGAGCTTAGATTCCGTTGAATTTCTCTCTCGGTCTGCAGCGCGCTCCGCATCCACGAGTTCGGCATGTACTTTTTTCGCACTCTCAAGAGTTGTCTTTGCAGTTTCGAATTGAGAATCTAATCCTTCTTCTCCAGCTCCAGCATTACCAATTTCCATTTCATACTTTGCGTAATCACTCCGTGCGCTATCAACGCGGGATTGTGCTTCTGCTCGTGCGGCTTCAAGACGACTAATTTCCTCTTTAATGGCTTCTAAGCGAGCAGCAAGAGATTTTACGTGACCTTCTTGGCGTGCTGTTCCTTCACGTTGATCTGCAATTGCTCGCATTGCTGCAGCGATTGTGTCTTCCTCGGCCTTTAGCGCAGCTTCTGCAGTTGCTAACGAAGTTGTTGCAGCAGCAAGGGCCGATTGAGCAGTGAGTACATCAGAACGTAATTGCGCTTCTTGCGCGCGAAGTCCAGCTGCTTCCTGATCGAGAGCTTCTGGATCTCGTCCAGCGCTTCGAGCTTCTTCTGCTTCTTCTGCTAAGAAACGTGATCGCTCTTGAGCAAGTGATTGGGTGCCACGGAATTTTTCACGTAAAGCATTGAGTGAATAGAAATTTTCCTGGGCTTTGATGAGCAGTGGGCTTTCAAAGGCAGAGGCTGCATCAAGTTCTTCTTCGCGACGTCGTACTTTGTCGAGTTCTGCCTCAACAAGGGCGCGACGTTCACGTAGTGCATTTTCATCTGCAACTTCAGCATCGAGTGTTTTGGAGAGCGAAATGTAATCATCGGCCAGTAAACGCAACTTTGCATCGCGAAGATCTGCTTGAATCGTGGCAGCTTTTTTTGCGACTTCTGCTTGCTTACCCAGTGGGCGAAGTTGACGACGAAGTTCAACGGTAAGGTCATTTACGCGTGCAAGATTGGCCTGCATTGAATCAAGTTTGCGAATTGCTTTCTCTTTACGTTTTCGGTGCTTAAGTACCCCAGCAGCTTCTTCAATAAAACCGCGACGCTCTTCAGGTGTTGCCATCAAAATTGCATCGAGCTGACCTTGACCAACAATCACGTGCATTTCTCGACCGATACCTGAGTCGCTCAGTAGCTCTTGAATATCTAGCAAACGGGATGCTTCGCCGTTGATCTGATACTCACTTTGGCCGTTACGAAACAGAATTCGAGAGATTGTTACTTCGGTGTAATCAATGGGCAACGCGCCATCGCTGTTATCAATTGTGACTGCAACTTCTGCACGACCAAGCGGTGCGCGACCTGATGTTCCGGCGAAAATGACATCTTCCATCTTGCCGCCACGTAAAGATTTTGCACCTTGTTCACCCATTACCCATGTCAGCGCATCTACGACATTCGATTTTCCTGAACCGTTAGGACCCACCACGCAGGTGATTCCGGGTTCCAGGCGAAGGGTCGTGGAGGATGCAAAGGATTTAAATCCTTTGAGGGTTAGACTCTTCAAATACACGCGGTAAACCTACCGTTGTGTGCGCCATTGGTATAAAAGCGACTCAGTTCAAGTTCAACTTGAGGGTTTAAGAAGCAGTGCTGGAAAGTTTTTCGAGTGCACTTCTCGCAGCGGATTGTTCAGCTTCTCGCTTACTTTTTCCTGTTCCTTCTGCAAGCGCCTCTCCAGAAACCATTGCCACTGCTGTAAAACTCTTATCGTGATCTGGCCCAGTTTCTGTTACCTGATATTCAGGAGAACCTTTGCCAGCAGCTGCCAACAATTCTTGAAGCGCTGTTTTTCCATCAAGGCCAGCGCCTTTTGCCATTGCACTTGAGAGAGTCTCCTTGATTAATTCACGAACCACTTGAGTTGATTTTTCAAAACCGCATTCAAGATAAATAGCGCCAATTAGGGCTTCTAGAGCATCTGCCAGGAGTGAATTCTTATCGCGCCCATTAGTGACCTCTTCGCCTTTTCCAAGACGAATGTATTTTCCAAGTTCTAAAGTGCGCGCAATATCTGCGAGCGCTCTCATATTCACAATGCCAGAGCGAAGCGGAGATAAACGACTTTCGTCGAGATCTGGATACTTCAGATATAACTCTTCAGTGACGATCAGGCCGAGGACTGAATCGCCCAAAAATTCAAGACGTTCGTTTGTTGTTGTAATTCCAGTCTCGTATGCAAACGAGCGATGGGTAAAAGCTAACTCAAGCACTTGGGGAGAAAGTTGAACTCCTAATTGCTCAAGAAGTTTTGAATACAGATCAGACCTCTAGAACCTGACGGCGGTTATATGTACCGCATGTTGGGCATGCAAC
>WLPI01000036.1 GCA_009698845.1 Actinomycetota bacterium | reverse complement strand
TGTGTGCCAAGACTTTATGTCCATTTGTTAGTTCAACACGAAACATTGCGTTAGGTAACGCCTCAGCAACAGTGCCTTCGATTTCGATCGCACCATCTTTACTTGCCAAGGATGAATACCTTCTTCTCTATCTCAATTGAACGAACAGGTTTGACCCCCACAAAAACCTGTGGATTTCCAAGAGGGCCGAAGGGAGATTCTAGGCGAGCCCCCTTATAAAGGGAAATCCACTTCTTTGGCGCTATTGAGCCCGGCCGACACGCGGGGAAATAGAGGTGGCCACCACCTATTTCTTCTTAAATCCAGTCGGACACTTCGGTTTCAGAGCAGTCACCTTTTTACTCGCTTTGCCTTTCACGCAGGAAATTGTTGTCTTTTCAATCAAGGGGGTCGGTGATGCAGCCGGAGTCGCTTCAGCTTCCTGAGAGAGTTTTACTTTTATCTTAGGAGTTGAGAAAGTGAAACCGGCGGCTGTCATCTTCAACCAACTGTCTTTTTCGGTTATCACTGTGGTCGCCACTGAAGGTGTCCCATCAGAACTTGATACTTCAATCTTTGCCTGGATAGGGGCTGACCCAAAACCGTATAGACAGCGTGCTACATCAGAACGCAGATTCAATTGGTAATAACCCTTGAATAAATCACCCTTGGTATCAAGGTGTGATGCGCCAACTGTGTAATTTAGTGACTGCTCGGCTTGATCAAATCTTGGTGGTCCATCGCTATATACGGCTGCGTTAGTTCCAATAACTCCAGTAAATCCCTTGCCTCTTACACAATTTTGGGAGTCAAATGGAAGTTCACCTCTAATTGTTTGTGCCACCCAGAATGTTCGCATAGCAGCGGCTTTATCGTTGAGAAGTGGCAACCAAAGATTCATTTCATTTATTGCAGCGTCACCAGAAACCATAGACATCGTTAGTAAAGTCCTGGAGGATAAATCTGTCGTTGTGAAATCTCCAAAATCACGTGTCGTTCCACCCGCTCCTACCGGATACAAATCCTTTAGTTTTTGTGGAAGTTCTCCCCATTTAGCCCAGCCGTAAATGGAGGGAACGCTTAATGGTTTTGCAGAGATCTCAACAACTTGCGAATTATCTGCTGCAGTCTTCATAGCAATATCTGCATCTTTCATACGACCATGCAGCCAACCTTGCACCGGCTGACTCAAGCGAACTTTAAGAACAATTGTCTTTTCTAAATCAAATGGCATGCGGTAACCGCATAAACCCTTTTCGGCAATTTGGCAGCCTTTTTCTATAAACTTCGTATTCCAACCACGTGATTCCCCAACTCCGCGTTTGGTTACGTTGACAACCGGGCCTTCGTACTCTGTGCCTAGAATTTCCTTGATTGGCTGAACTGCGGCAAAGAATGATTCAAAATTCGATTTATTTGGATTTCTTGATAGGTCGAGATTTCCATTAACTCCCACGCTGAGGGCATATGTTTCTAATTTTCCTTCATCATTAGTGAGAGTCCAACTGCTTGGGCCATATCCAGTTGGTAAAAACTTCGATTTATCACCTTTGAATACCGGGGCTGGTACCCAATTGCGTTGAAACTTTGCAGATATGACTGACCCGTCTTCATTTTTAATACTAAAAGAATCGATGCAGTCGGTATCAGTATCATTTAAACATTTCGTGAAAACAGAGGCGAATGTAAGTACCTTAATTTCTGGTCTTTTACAGTCGGTAGCCTCTAGGGAATCGCAAATGTAAATCTTCTCTATGAAATCGCCTTTGGGGAAGTTTGTCATTCCAATCAGCGAACTTGGTTGGGCATATTCGATCGAGTTATCTGAGTTGTATCCCATCCATCCAGCTTCCTGCTTTACGGAAGGATAGAAGTTCTCCTCAGGCGCATCCCCGCTTGCTATGGGAGAGAAACTAAAGAGAAAACCTAATAGGACGATGCCAGTTAATAACTTCTTCATTTCTTCTTAAATCCAATCGGACACTTGGGCTTTAGTGCAGTCACTTTCTTAGTTGCTTTGCCTTTCACGCAAGAAATAGTCGTCTTTTTAATCAATGGAGCGGGTGATGCAGCTGGAGTTGGAGAAGCGACTGGTGTTGCTTCAGCTTCCTGTGAGAGAACTACGCGAATAGTTGGAGATGAAAATGTGAAGCCATTGGCTGAAAGTGTGATCCATCCATTTTTCTCACGGATTAATGTTGTGGCCACTTTATTCTCGCCATCGGGACTTACAATCGAAACAACTGCCTGAATAGGAGCTTTTGAAAAACCATAGATACAACGGGCTACATCAGAGCGAAGTACAAGATCATATGACCCAACTGCAACATCACCTGCAGCTGTCAGGTGTGGTGAAAGAACCTTGTAATCCAATGATCCTTCGGCTTTGTTATATTTTGGAGGACCAGCGCTGTAAACAAGAGAGTTCGTTGTAACTATTCCTGCAAGTTTTCCATCACCATTAGAGCAACGTGAAATATCGGAATCTTGTTCTCCCTCTAAAGTTCTCACATTCCAATAAGTTCTAGATGTCGACGCTTTATCTTTCACCAACGGTAGCCAGAAACCTGCCATCTCAATTGCATCTTGGCCAGCGTTACCTGGCATAAAGTAACCGCTACCTTCAGAGAAGATCCTATTGCCACCCAAATATGACTTGAATTCTGCACTTAGTTCCGAGGTGTTTACTCGTTCGTAAAGTGTTGGCACCTGAACCGGAAGAGCTTCAAAGCTGACAATCTGGCCATCCCCATTACTTTGAACATCAATCACAGGTTGGAAAATTCTGCCGTGGAACCAGCCCTTCATGCTGTTACCAAGAACAACTTTCATTCCGAATCGAAATTCCTTTGGAAACTCTTGGGCGGAATAACAGATTCCGCCACCAATCATTACACAGGAATTCTTCTCTGCTGCAGGCAAATTAATACTTGCGCCTACACCACCACTTCTACTTCCATCCCGGCTTGGGTTAGAGGAATCTAATGGAATTGCCTGCTGAAAATCCCCTATGATTTCTTTTATCGGGTTTATCGCTGATTCCATGGAGTTAAAGAAGAATTTCTCATTAGTAACTTTTGCACCCATGCTCTTCTCAAGCCATCCATTGAGGTACGTCGATGCATAATAAAGATCGGTACCACCTGAGTGCGTGATTCCTGGAATCTGCCAAATGCCACCCTGGCTTTTCCCTTGAGGGAGGTTATTTGTTTCACTCGCGGGATAGTTGTACTTGTAGTCTGGCGTTGCATACTTTACGAATGTGCCTTCGGTCTTTGTGCCAGCCGCATCAAGTGCATAAACACTTGAGATGCAATTTACGGTAATTGGTGAAATGCAGGGCGGAAGATGATTTAAAGCATTTATCGCGTTCCCTTTAGAACAAGCATCATCAGTAAGGGTTGTACATAAAGTCATGATTGCATCAACTCCAGTTCCTACGGAACTCATGAGTGATGGCGGAGCAGTGATAAATTTCCAACTTTCGGTGATATTAATCCCTTGGGTTGGCTGAGAAAGATCTGCCTTAACGGCAGCCGGTGAGCTAATTGCACCGCTAACCAATAAAGTTGCAACAGAAAAGAGGAGTAGCGCTTTTTTCATTCTCACTACTTCTTTCTATATCCGGATGGGCACTTTGGTGTTACTGCAATTACCGTCTTAACAGTTTTCCCTTTTATGCATACAAGAGTTGCTTTCTTTATCGTTGAAGCTTTTGCTGGTTTAGTGGCAGCTTCTTTGGCCTGAGAAAGGCTGACTCGCACTGTTGGATTTGAGAATGTGAAGTTATAAGCAGCCAGAGTGAGCCAACCGTTCTTCTCATTAACTAAAGTCGTTGCAGCGCTTGGCTCTCCATTTTCTGATGTAATCGAAACTGTTGCACTGACTGGTGCCGAGCTAAATCCATAGATACAACGGGCGACAGTTGAAGACATAATCAACTCATAAGTACCTTTAAAGACAGTTGTACCGTCTGCTTCAAGGTGCGTAGAGGCAACTTTGTAATCCAAGAATCCACTCTTGAACGTTGGTGGTCCATCGATATACATAGTTGAGTTAGTGGTCACTAACCCGGCTAGCCCTTTTGCTTTATTAAGGCACTCGCCTACCTTGCCTTCGCCATTTTCTGACATCGTGCCAATACGCCATTCAGTAGGCATCGCAGAGGCCTTATCTTTTGCAAGCGGCAGCCACAATAGAAAGTTACTCATTGCTGTTGAAGAGAAACTAGTGTTTAGATGTTTGAAGGAAATATTCTGCATTCCACTTCGAGTTTTCTCGGACTCTGCAATCGGTAAGCCTAAGTTCTGTAGGGTCGGCGGATAATGGCGAGCTTCACCAAACCATTGCTGCTTTTGATATGTGTTCACGTGAGTATCAGATAAGTCACTGCTCTTCGCCCATACATCTACAAGTGGAACAGTGATTGGAGTTCCTTTAACGCTGAGATTCGTTGTAGATCCATCGCGCTTGTAGTCAATAACAGCGCTACGCATGCGACCGTGGAGCCAGCCAGATAGTGATGTGCTTAAACGTAGAGAGAATCCGAAAGTAATATCTTTTGGCATTGTGTATGGAAGGGCACATTGTGTAAGTGAGGTTGAAATACAAAGCTTCGATGCAAATGGATCAATGTTCTTGGTCTGCGTAGTACCTACTTGAATACGCCCGATCGAATCATATTTAGCAGTGTTTGTTTCAGTTGCTAAATCGAAAAAGTCACCTTCAATTATTTTGACTGCAGAGATCGATGCACCTAGTGATGGTGCCGGGAAGACTTTATCTCCCTTGTTGCGCTGACTTGTGAGAGTGGTCTTAACTAAATATGAATCTCCCCCGGCATGTTTTGCATCAGGGATTGAAACCAGGACACCACCAGAACCTTGTGGAACGTTGAGGCTCAGATTTCCTGCAAAAGCTTGGGGATTTTCCTTTGGAAAGACTGAAGCAGATTTCACTTCTAGCTCTTTGCCTTGCGCATCTGTCGCGGTAATCGCAGAAATACAATTGATATCAGATCCACTTGAACATATCGGAAGAACTGCTCGGTACTTTGAAAAAATCGTGAAATCGCAACCAGCTTCAGAGCCAGTATTACAGATTGCAATATTTGTTATCTTGCCATTTTCTTCGCCATTGCTGGTTGTGAAGTTAAACCATGTTGATGCTTCAGTGCTTGCAAAGAAAGACTCGTTTGCTTCGAAACCAATGTATCCAGCACCGGGGGCTGCAAGTGGCGTCCATTGTTCTGGAATAGCGCTATCTGCGCGCGCAATTACTTGTGGGGTAATGAGGGTGAGTGAAACCAGAACAATAAGTGCTCTCTTTATCTTGATATTCATCTCAATCCATTCGCTCGAGTTTAATTTGGAGTGCTACCCCGGTAAGAAGTTACTTACCGGGGTAGCATCGCCTTGATTTATCTATAGTGAAGAAATGTGGAGGTTACTTCTTCTTATAGCCTGATGGACATACTGGGTTAGTCGAAGTGATTTTCTTCAGTGACTTTCCCTGTACGCATGAGATTGTGCTCTTCTTAGCAGTTGCCTTCGAAGGCTTATATCCAGCCTTGATGCCAATCTTGAGCTTTGGACGTGAGTACTCGAAGCCAGCGATATCAATGATGATGTTTCCATTCTTCACAGATATTGCTTTAGTGAATGCCTTTGTAGCTCCACTTTCTTCGGTCTCAAGTGAGATTTCTAGAGCTGATGCAGCGTCGTTTGGATTTGTTAAACCCCAAAGAAGTTTTGCATCAGATGTTGGGATGACAGCCTTATAGAAACCGCGGTTCACAGTTACTCCGTCAGGAGCAAAGTGTGGAGCCGCAACTCTCCATGAGAATATCTTATCTTCTTCATTCCATACAGGAGTTGAAAGTTCGCAGACACCATTAGATCCCACGAACATGTTTCCAGAAGTTCCCTCGACTCCGAATCCACTCTGATCATCGTTTTGTGACAACGAAATCAACTGGAGTTGGCGAACATTAGCCTTAGCAACGCCATCTTCACCTTTACATTCAGCTGTTTTTGCAGCTAAAGGAACTGTGACCGGGCTTCCTGAAAGTGTTACGGTGTTGAAGTCCTGAGTCCTCTGAGTTTTCATGGTGACACCTGTTGCGATTGCAAATGTGACACCTGGAATCATTTCACCAATACGTAGCTTCAGAGAGACTGTTAAATCAGCATCTAGGTTAATTGCGTACTTGTTATTTCCTGGCTGTCCTGCAAGAGCGACCTTGTTGTCTTTATCGACAACAACAGGAAGTACATCTGCCATTAACCATGAGCGTTGGTATTCACCAAGTGCTGCTGACTTCACGTAGAGACCGTCATAACCAAGTGCATTTAGCCCAAGGCCAGCCCAATTGGCATGCGTCCAACGTCCGAGAAGTGCCTTACCTGCTTCAACAGATGCACCGATTGCATCGGCATTCGCTGGTGCGAGTTCTGTAGTTGCTGTTGATGTATCAACATCTGGCTCAGTCTTTACAATTGGAACACCTGTTGGCTGACCAACAATGGTCCAACCATTTTCCTGAGCTCCACGTGCAAGCCACATCGGAATAAACATTGGCTCTGTCGCACTGAATGTTCCAGCAGCAGCGTCGTATGTAGATTCGATTTTTGGTCGTTCTTGTGATTCTGCAAGCTTTGAAAGGTCAACGAATGTTGATGCTTTGATGCGAGCTACTTGATCAGCAGCATCCTTAGCTGTTGGCATAAACCAGAAGAATTTAACTTCGTTATCTACAACAAATGCAACTGATCCCTTAAAGCACTCGTTAAATGGCTTCTTTACATTGGTAGAAGTTGCTTGATCCCAGCAATCCGTAGGATATGAATAGGATTCCAATGACTTATTGATGTCATATGTCTTAGTCTTTGGATCATATTTTGCACCTTGCTCTGGATGATTTACTGTTCCAAAGAGTGAGGTCAGGTCGAGAACTTGCTTTGCTGGATTAACCATTACTTCACGTTGCGAAGCTGGCATCCACCAAGCATTGTCTTTTACTTTATTATTTTGAACGCGTGCAAGTGGTGCAAATACTTCACCTGTTCCTACAGTTTCAGCTTTAGGAGCCTGGCCTGAAATAACATACTGAAGTGTTGTGCGAGCGCCAGATGCATTTGTTACTACAACTGAGTCGATACAGTAAAGAGAAGTTGGAACAGCAGCACATGCTGGCCAATCTGCTAGTGGAAGTTTGATCACTGCCGCATGAGCCGGAGTGGCTGCGGAGAGTGCTCCCATGATGAGCGCTAGGGAGCTAATCCCTGCGATTAATTTTCTTTTCACATTTCCCCCATATAGATATGTGGCAACCAAGAGGTTGGCAGCCATCTTCTTCACCGCAGCGTAGGGGAGGATTTATGCACCCGAATAGAGAATTATCTGAGCTGGGCTAGATACCAATTCCATTGCCATGTGGCATTTTCGGCAACATCTAGGCTTTCCTTGAACTCAGGGAAGGTATAGACCAGCAACGCTGTCCCACCCGGCAAAACAGTCGTTGGACGCGAGTCGCTCACAAGCGGGGAATGGCCGATGAAAATAGCAAGTGACGGAGAGGTGGAGATTAAATCTGCTGTACGATTTTCAACGCTTAAAACCCAGGTCATTGGGCATTGAACTTTTCCGCAACGTTCCCAAGAAATCTTAAGTCCGGTCGCAGTTAAGCCTGCGAGGGTGTCGCCTATTCCGCCGGCGCTACTAATTGCATTGAGATCCCCGATGCTCTGCTCCCATGTCACTGGGTAGTCAGATTGCAGGCCAACAATCTCTGGTTGAGTCTGGGCATTTGCTCCAGTCACGCCAGCATCGCTGGAGATCACAGTTGTAGCACTGAGTTTTTTAGAAACTTCATATACGCCAATACTCGCAGTCGAAATAGCGAGGACTCCAACTATTGAAATGATGCCGCGACGAATTCTTTGACGTCGAACTTTAGCAATAATGATGGGTGCAAGGTCGCGATTTTCGTAGACACCAAGTGCCATCCATTGCATCTCGCGCTTAATTAGTGGATCTACATCACTCATTATTTTCCACCACTTCCGCTATGACTATCTCTATATGATTATTGGAACTTCCAGGGAGCTCTTTCTTTGCAGATTTTTCGAGTTCTGGTACGAGTTCAATGTAAGCCGCGACCGCCGCTTTACCTCGAGCAAGATGTGAAGCCGCTGTCCCTGTTGGAATTTGCAAAACTTCAGCCACTTCTCGCAAGACCATGCCATGCTCATAAATCAAAACCAAAACCGCTCTCTGCGCCGCAGATAGTGTCTTCAGTGCAGCCTGAACTAATAGCCGCTGAGTTACATCTTCGGTTTGATCAACGAGATCACGAATATTCTCCGCAAGTTCCCACTGGGTTTCTTTCTCTTGCTGTCGCCGCAACCATTTACGTCGCATATCTGCGTGCTTTGAAACCATTACGCGCATCAAATAAGCTTCAGGATTTTCGTGATCTCGAATTTTGCTCCAGCGCTTATACACATCTGCGAGAGCTTCCTGAAGTACATCTTCTGCATTTTGGGTATCGAAACAAATTACTTTGGCAGCACGTAAGAATGCCTTTTGGTTCTCTCGGAGCCAGAGAGTAAATTCAATCTGGTTCTGGCTGCTCATTTTGTCATTCTAAACGGCTTCGACTAAATAAGTAAGTCCGAAACTTCGATTCCTTGACGTAAAAGCTCGATTTTTCCCCCATCAAGTGAGGTCAGAACAAACGGCTTTCCATCCGGGCAAATAACAAATGAATTCTCAAAGTGAGCCCCGCGCGACTGGTCAGTTGAAACCACTGTCCAATTGTCGCCAAGTACTTTTGTCTTCGCAGATCCACGAGTGATCATCGGTTCGATGGCAAGTGCCATACCAGGAATGATTTCAGGACCATTTCCAGCTTTTCCAAAATTAAGCACGTGCGGTTCTTGGTGCATCTCTGTTCCGATTCCATGACCGCCATACTCTTGCAGAATTCCATAGGTACCTTGCGAATTTACATATTTTTCAATTGAATGGCCGATATCTGAAAGACGTGCGCCATTCTTTCCGGCTGCGATTCCAACCCACATTGATTCTTCACAGACATCCATAAGTTTTTGGTCTGCTGGGTCAACGTTTCCGACTCCAATTGAGAATGCGGCGTCTCCATGCCAACCATCAATGATTGCACCGCAATCTATAGAAACAATATCTCCGTCATTTAGAACGCGAGAGCCGGGAATACCATGGACAATTTCATTATTGACAGATACGCAGATGGTTTTTGGATACCCGTGATATCCAAGAAAGTTTGAAGTTCCCCCGCCACGCTTAATGTTTGCAGATGCAATTGCATCTAGTGCATCTGTTGTCATACCTACTTTGATATTCTCACGTAACAGCTGAAGTGTCTGACCTACTAACAAACCTGCGCGGCGCATAACCTTGAGTTGTTCAAGGTCTTTGATTTGGATTGCCATAAGAGTTCTTAGCCGTGAACGCGACTCAACGCAGTGATTGCGCGATCTGTAATCTCTGCAACTTCGCCGTCTGCAGAAATAGTAATGAGTAGACCTTCTGTGCGATAGAAGTGAACAATTGGCGCTGTTTGTTCTTCATACACAGATAGGCGCTTTGCAATTACCTCTTCTTTGTCATCTTCGCGTTGGTAGAGCTCTCCCCCACACGCACTGCACTTAGGTGACTCTGGAGAAGCAGGTGCTCCGCAATCTTTACATGTGCGACGCGAAGAAAGTCGCTTAATGATGATTTCGTTCTCTATTGCGAGTTCTAATACTGCCTCAAGTGGTGTGCCTTTTTCGGACAAGAATGCACGCAGAACCTCGGCTTGGACCGTGTTGCGTGGAAAGCCATCGAGCAAGAATCCATTAGCAACATCGTCATGAGTCAGGCGATCTTTGACCATTTCATTTGTTACTGAATCAGGAACTAACTGACCCGAATCCATGAATCCTTTTGCTTCAAGTCCAAGTGGTGTGCTTGCCTTGAGATTGGCACGGAAAATATCTCCAGTAGAGATATGTGGAATCGAATAGTGCGCAGCTAGGAATTGAGCTTGAGTTCCCTTACCAGCACCTGGTGGACCTACCAGGACTAAACGCATTACTTCAAGAAACCTTCATATGAACGTTGCTGCAGCTGGCTTTCAATCTGCTTAGCAGTATCAAGACCAACACCCACAACAATCAAGATTGCAGTTCCACCGAATGGGAAGTTCTGTGTTGCACCAAAAAGAACGAGTGCGGCGATTGGGATGAGTGCAACAAGTGCAAGATACACAGCACCCGGTGCAGTAATGCGAGAAAGTACATACTGAAGATATTCAGATGTTGGACGTCCAGCACGAATACCTGGGATAAATCCACCGTATTTCTTCATGTTATCTGCAACTTCATCAGGATTAAATGTAATTGCGACATAGAAGTAGGTGAAGAAAATAATAAGTCCGGCATAAGCAACCATATAAATTGGATGATCTCCAGTTACTAGGTTGCGTGAAATCCAGACAGCCCATGCCGCTTGGCTATTTGTGAAATTCACAATCAAAGATGGGATGTACAAAAGTGATGATGCGAAAATTACTGGAATAACACCAGCCTGGTTTACCTTGATTGGAATATACGTTGAAGTTCCGCCATATGCCTGGCGTCCAACCATGCGCTTTGCATACTGGACTGGGATACGACGCTGAGCTTGCTCAACGAAAACAACGGCAGCAATAACGAGGATTCCAACTGCGCAAACAAAGATAAATGCAAAGAGGCCCTTTTGTAGTCTGATTGACCAGAGTTGGCTTGGGAAGCTAGCTGCGATAGATGTAAAGATAAGAATTGACATACCGTTACCAACACCACGATCTGTGATGAGTTCACCTAACCACATAATCACTGATGTTCCAGCAGTCATAACAACGATCATTGTGATGATGCGTGAGAATGAAGTGTCAGGAATGATTGGCAAGTTACATCCAGAGATTAAGCGACCTGGTGTACGAGCTACTGCAACCAATCCAGTTGACTGCAAGATAGCGAGACCAATCGTTAAATAACGTGTGTACTGAGTTAACTTAGCTGTGCCTGATTGACCTTCAGCTTTCAGAGTTTCAAAGCGAGGAATTACAACAGTAAGCAACTGAATAATAATTGAGCTGGTGATGTAAGGCATGACACCAAGTGCGAATACTGAGAGCTGTAGAAGTGCTCCACCCGAGAAGAGGTTGATTAGACCAAATAGTCCGCTGGTGTCAGCTTGATCAATACATGACTTAACAGCTGTGTATGAAACACCAGGTGTTGGCACGACTGACCCAAAACGGAACAAAGCCATGATTGAGAGAGTGAAGAAGATTTTCTTACGAAGTTCAGGCGTCTTAAAGGCCATTCCAAATGCTGAAAGCATTAATCTTCTCCCTCTATCAAATCACGTTAGTTAATTGTTTTTACAGAGTTGTTGCTGTTCCACCTGCGGCTGAGATTTTCTCAACTGCTGATGCAGAGAACTTGTGTGCAGTAACCGAAACCTTTACTGCAATGTCGCCATTTCCTAGAACCTTTACAGGCAAGGAATCGCGAACTGCGCCCTTAGCAATGAGATCTGCAACAGTGACATCGCCACCCTTTGGAAAGAGTGCGTTGATTGTTGAGACATTCACTGCCTGGTACTCAATGCGTGCAGGATTCTTAAAGCCGCGAAGCTTTGGAAGACGCATTACGAGTGGAAGCTGACCACCTTCGAAACCTGGACGAACCGTGTTTCGAGCATGTGTTCCCTTGCCACC
>WLPI01000035.1 GCA_009698845.1 Actinomycetota bacterium | reverse complement strand
TCCAGTTCTTGAAGATGGAACAACTCCAGCAGCTGAATAAATGTCAGTAAAACGCTCAGTTCACTCAAGTGGTCTGCGCATTGTTACGGAAGAAGTTCCGTCAGTGCGCAGCGCCGCTGTGGGAATTTGGGTCAATGTAGGTTCTCGTGATGAAGCACCGGCTACGGCTGGTGCTTCTCACTTTTTAGAACACCTACTCTTTAAGGGAACTACGAGTCGTACCGCGTTAGAGATTTCTTCATCCATCGAATCTGTTGGTGGGGAAATGAATGCGTTTACTTCAAAGGAATACACCTGTTTTTATGCGCGCGTTATTGATACCGATCTGCCTATGGCAATCGATGTTGTCAGTGACCTGATTACATCCTCCATTGTTACCGCGTTAGATGTGGATGCAGAGCGCAAAGTTGTCCTTGAAGAAATTGCCATGCGTGATGATGATCCAAGTGATCTCGTCCATGATCTATTTAGTGATACCTATTACGGCGATACTCCCATTGGTCGCCCAATTTTAGGAACAGTCGAGTCCATCAAGGGCATGTCTCGTAACACCGTCTTTAATTACTATAAGAAGAAGTATTTGCCACAGGATCTAGTGGTTGCAGTTGCTGGAAACATAAAACACAAGCGAGTTGTCGCTATGGTCGAAGAGGCTCTCTCACGTGATAACTTCCTTGATGTAATGGCAGCACCCGTAGTGCGCCCCAATACAATTGTTAAGAATTCAAAGCAGCGATCAGTAGGACTTCTGTATAAGAAGAGCGAACAAGCTCATATGTTCTATGGAATGGAAGGCGTAGCTCGCGCCGATGACCGACGTTTTGCAATGGGAGTTCTCTCTTCAGCGCTAGGTGGCGGAATGTCATCACGGTTATTCCAAGAGATTCGCGAAAAGCGCGGTCTTGCATATTCGGTATATGCATACGCACAACAATTCGCTGGCTCTGGCGTTCTTGGTTTTTATGCAGGGTGCAACCCAACGAAAGCTGTTGAAGTTGTTGAAATTATCCAATCAGTACTTTCAGATGTCGCAGATAACGGCATGACTCACGAAGAAATCGAACGCGCAAAAGGCGCCGTACGAGGCTCGCTTGTCTTGAGCCAAGAAGATACGGGTTCACGTATGAGCCGCATCGGAAAGAACGAAATCGTTTATGGCCAGGTAATGGATTTTGATGACATTCTTAAAGCTATCTCACGCGTAAGCGCCGAAGACATTCGCGAAATTGCCAGCGAGTTCTTGGTCAAAACGCCTACCCTTGCACTTGTAGGTCCATTTAAGAATGAGTCTAAATTTGAGAAGGTGTTAAGGAAATGATCAAAGTAGCCGTCTTAGGTTCACGTGGTCGCATGGGAGCTGAAGTTGTTAAGGCCGTCACCGAAGCAACTGATCTTGAACTCGTTGCTCAATTAGATCTTGGAGATTCTCTCGATACGCTGATTTCTTCCAGCGCGCAGGTGGTTGTTGATTTCACTACACCAGATTCTGTAATGGCTAATCTAGAGTTTCTCATCAAGAACAATATTTGTGCAGTCGTTGGAACAACAGGTTTCGACGATGCCAGAGTTGCCAAAATCAAGTCACTTCTTTCATCGTCAAAATCAGGAGTTCTCATCGCTCCGAACTTCGCAATCGGTGCTGTTCTTATGATGGAGTTTGCGACAAAGGCAGCTAAGTACTTTGAATCAGCAGAAATCATTGAGCTGCATCACCCGAATAAGGTTGATGCTCCTTCAGGAACTGCAGCACGCACTGCAGACCTGATGTCAGCAGCACGAAGAGAAGCAGGACTAGGTGCAATGCCAGATGCAACAACTTCTTCACTTGAAGGTGCCCGTGGCGCAACTGTTGGCGACATCCCAGTTCATTCAGTTCGCTTGCGTGGACTAGTTGCTCACCAAGAAGTTTTACTTGGTGGTATCGGTGAGACTCTTTCAATCAGACACGATTCAATTGATCGAGTAGGTTTTATGCCAGGAGTACTTCTTGGCGTTCGTCAGGTTGTTTCACATCCAGGGCTGACATTCGGCCTTGAAAACTTTATGTAGGGAGTAGTCATGGCACACGCAGATATAACAATGTACGGAGCCGATTGGTGCGGAGATTGCCGTCGATCAAAGCGACTGCTCGAAGAGCTAGATGTCCAGGTTAATCACATCGATGTTGAAGCTGATGAATCTGCAGCAGCAAAAGTTCAGGAGATTAATGGTGGAGCGAAATCAATTCCGGTAATTGTATTTTCAGATGGAACTCACCTTACAGAGCCATCAGATAACGATTTAAAAGCAAAACTCACTGCTCTCGGAATAATCTAAATTCGATAGAGCACAGCAGATGTCACTGCTGCTGAAACAACAACTACAAAGTAAGGCGCCTTAAGCGCCAGCGCTATCAATGCCACAGCAACACCTGCAAGTCTCTGATCAATTACCCACTTACCATTTTCGGTAATCGTCTGTACGCCGACCAGTGCGCTCAGAAGTGCAATTGGAATCAAAGCGTTGATTCTCAGTACACGAGGATTGGTTAAAAATTTTTCGGGGACAGAGTGACCTAAATACTTGAGCGCAAATGCCAAGACGCTAGTTCCGATAACTCCAACCCAGAGTGCGTTCATGACCGGGCCTTCCATCCAAATGCGACAGCTAAAAGCGCGGTAGCAATGATTGGTAATCCTGCTGAAATAAAGGGGGAGAGCGCGACTGCAACTAAGAGCGAAAGCGCAGCTAACCCTTTTTCAAATCTTCCATGAAGGCGCGGCCACACGAGCCCAAGAAATGCAGCCGGGACTGCAGCATCCAGACCCCAGGCAGATGGATTTCCCATTGCTTGCGCACCGAGGGCTCCAAGTATCGTGAAGAAATTCCAGAAGATATAAACGCCAAAACCCGTCAACCAAAATCCCGCCTTCATTGCATCAGTGCCGAGATCTTCTTGTCCTATTGCAACTCCAGTTGATTCATCAATAGTTACTTGCGCCGCAATTACGCGCTTAACTCCACGAACTTTAAGAATTGGTGCCATTCGTAATCCGTAAAGTCCATTTCGAATTCCGAGCAGCGATGCAGTGGCAATTCCAGATATTGCGCTGCCACCTGCACCCATAACGCCAACGATTGCAAACTGTGATGCTCCAGAAAATGTCAGAAGCGAGAGCAGGCTTGTTTGGAGAAGCGAGAACCCTGCAGCGATACTTGCTGCTCCAAAAGCTGTTCCATACAAGCCAACAGTGAAGGAAACGCTCAGACTTTGAGTAACGGTGGCACGGTTCACTTTGGACACGCGGACATTCTGCCCTATATATCCATAAGGAGCAGGGGGGTTAATAGATAAGGTGCGCACATGTCTGAGACCGTGATATTTAGAGACGATGTATCTGTAGAGCTGATTAAATCAAGCGCCAGTGATGCCGATGTAATTTGGGCCGCTCGCGTATCAACTGCAGGTGAACAATCAATGGATGAGATCGGTGAAGATCCAGCACGTTCTGCGGGCTTGATCAATTATTTAGCGCGCGAACGTCATGGCTCACCTTTTGAACACACATCAATGACCTTTTTTGTTTCTGCGCCTATTTTTGTATTCCGTGAATTCATGCGCCACCGAATCGCTTCTTATAACGAAGAGTCTGGACGCTACCGTGAACTCAAACCCGTTTTCTACGTTCCATCAAAAGAGCGAAAGCTGATTCAGGTAGGCAAGACGGGTGCATACACATTTGAAGATGGAACAGTTGAACAGTATGAGATAACTGTTAAGGCAATGAAAGATGCATATGTTGTTGCATACGATTCATATCAAAAAATGCTTGAAGCCGGCGTAGCGCGCGAAGTTGCACGCGCGGTATTGCCAGTTGCAACATATTCGTCGATGTATGTAACCATGAATGCTCGCGCACTAATGAATTTTCTTTCACTGCGCACATCCCGCGAAGGATCACATTTTCCTAGCTACCCTCAACGCGAAATCGAGATGGTTGCCGAAAAAATGGAAGCGGAATTCGCGAAATTAATGCCCCTTACCTACGGAGCATTTGAAAAATCTGGTCGTATCGCGCCTTAAGCGATAAGATTCACAGATGAGTATCCAGCCTCCTTTTGGTCGTTTAATCACCGCAATGGTGACTCCATTTTCACAAGATGGTTCAATCGACTGGGACGGCGTTGCAAAACTTGCTCAACATTTGGTTGATACAGGTCATGATGGCATTGCTGTTAACGGCACAACTGGTGAAGCTCCAACCACTAAATCTTCAGAGAAACTTGAAATCATTAAAGTTGTAAAGAGTGTCGTGGGGAAGAACGTCACGGTGCTTTCAGGTGCAGGCGATAATGAGACTTCTTACACTGTGGAACAAGCTAAGCGATCAGAAGATGCCGGAGCAGATGGTTTGCTAGTTGTGACTCCGTATTACAACAAACCTCCGCAAGCGGGCATCGAGGCTCACTTTCGTGCTGTAGCTGCTGCAACGGATCTTCCAATCATGATGTATGACATCCCTGGTCGCACTGGTGTTGAAATTGAATCTGACACAATTGTGAAACTCTTTGAAACTGTAGAGAACATCGTTGCCCTCAAAGATGCAAAGGGAAATATTGCTGCAACTTCATGGGTTATCAAGCGTTGCGATATTCCGGTTTATTCAGGCGATGACATTCTCAATCTTCCTTTCTTATCTGTGGGAGCCGTTGGTTTCGTATCAGTCTGTGGCCACACAGTGGGGCTAAAACTCAAAGCAATGCTTGATGCTTGGTTTGCGGGAAATGCGCCAAAAGCGCTTGAGATTCATCAAGAACTGCTTCCAGTATTTACTGGAACATTCCGCACACAAGGTGCAATTTTGACCAAGGCAGCAATGTCACTCATGGGACTTCCCGGAGGAACAACGCGTTTGCCACTCGTTGATGCAACACAGGCACAGATCGAACAATTACGTAAAGATCTCATCGCCGGTGGCGTCACCCTAAAGAATTAATCGCAGAAGAATTCATTAGTACTGTATGACTCAACACCCCCATCCAAATTTAGGAACCCCTAGCAAGCTAGCACCCGATGCTCTGCGCATCGTTGCGCTGGGTGGAATTTCAGAGATCGGTCGAAATATGACCGTCTATGAAATAAATGGAAAGCTGCTTATTGTCGACTGCGGTGTACTTTTCCCAGAAGATAATCAACCTGGAATCGATTTAATCCTTCCGGATTTCAGTTACATTCGAGATCGCTTAGACGACGTAGTAGGGCTATTTCTCACCCATGGGCATGAAGATCACATTGGCGCTGTGCCGTATCTACTTCGCGAAAGAGGAGATATTCCGGTGTACGGAACACCACTGACCATTGCTCTGATTGCTGCGAAATGTAAAGAACATCGAATTTCGCCATTAACTCGCGAAGTCCGCGAGGAGATGCGCGAGGATGTTGGTCCATTCGAACTTGAATTCGTTGCAGTCAATCACTCAATTCCAGATGCGTTAGCAGTTGCGATTCATACAAAGGCCGGAACCGTTCTGCACACTGGCGATTTCAAAATGGATCAATTGCCACTCGATGGCCGCATCACAGATTTACGCACATTTGCACGTCTTGGAGAAGAAGGCGTAGATCTATTCCTGGTGGACTCAACTAATGCTGACGTTCCCGGATTTACTCCATCAGAGCGCGAGATTATGCCGGCACTGAACAGAGTCATTGCATCGACTAAGCGCCGCGTAATAGTTGCATCGTTTAGCTCTCACGTACATAGAGTTCAGCAAGTGATTGACACCGCCGCGTTGCATAATCGAAAAGTTGCATTTATTGGACGTTCAATGATTCGCAACATGAAGATTGCTCAGGAAATGGGCTACTTAAACGTTCCCGCAGGAATACTTTTTGATGCTCGCGAACTAGATAACTACGACGATAACGTCGTATTAATCTGTACCGGATCGCAAGGTGAACCCATGGCCGCACTCTCGCGCATGGCAAATGGCGATCATCAGATTCGCGTAGGCGACGGTGACACAGTCATTTTGGCATCTTCGCTTATACCCGGAAATGAAAATTCAGTATTTCGTGTAATTAATGAACTCACTCGTTTTGGTGCAAAGGTGGTTCATAAGGCTAATGCGATGGTGCATGTTTCAGGACACGCTGCCGCTGGTGAACTTCTATATTGCTACAACATTGTTAAGCCAAAATATGTCATGCCGGTGCATGGCGAGTGGCGCCACCTAAAAGCCAATGCCGAACTAGCAATTGAATCCGGTGTGTCGCGTGAGAATGCATTCATCATTGAAAATGGAATCGTGGTTGATTTAGTTGATCATCATGCTGAAGTTGTGGGCGCTGTACCGTGTGGATTTGTATATGTAGATGGCCAGAGTATTGGTGATATCACCGAGTCGTCTTTGAAAGATCGAAGAATCCTTGGCGAAGAAGGATTTATTTCAGTCATTGTTGTAATCGATTCGCAGACCGGAAAGATTGTTGCAGGCCCAGATATTCACGCACGTGGATTTAATGAAGATGTCGCTCTCTTTGATGAAGTCAAAGGTCAGATTGAGAAAGCTCTTACTGCTGCAGTTGCAGAGGGTGTCAATGGCACACATCAACTTTCACAAGTTGTACGTCGAACAATTGGGGGATGGGTTGGGCAGAAACATCGCCGCCGCCCAATGATTGTTCCAGTTGTTGTAGAGGTATAAATCGGCGCGCCTACGGGCGGTAAAAAACTCTCCACCTAAGATTGAATGTGTGGCTAAGAAAAAAAATCGCACAACCTTAGGGTCAATTTTTGGCTCTGTTGGCAGAGGAGCTAACGCTCTCTGGAGATTTTTGGCCAAGACTCTTGGATCTGCAATTCGATTTATTGCGCGAGGTGCCCGCGATTTAGACCCCGAACATCACAGAGATGGTGGCGCACTTTTACTTCTCATTATCTCTCTCGCCGCATTTGCTGGAACGTGGTTCCAGGCAGATAACTTCTTAGGGCGAAATCTTTATTCATTTTTCTACGGTGCATTTGGTCGAATAGGCATCTTGTCACCACTCGTACTTTTGTATTTCGCATTCCGACTCTTTAGAAAGCCGCATGACAGTCACGTTACTGGACGAATCACCATTGGAACACTCACATTGATTGTTAGTGCCACGGGTTTAGCTCACCTACTCAATGGTTCGCTCGGATCATTGAATCCAACTGGAGCAACCGCAATTCGTGAAGGTGGCGGCCAACTTGGTTATTGGATTGCAAAACCTTTAGTGGCGGTCATGACTTCCCTCTTGGCATATCCACTTCTGATTGCAGTATTCATCTTTGGCCTTCTTATTATTACCGCAACTCCTATCTCCAAGCTTGGGATAAAACTAAAAGTAATAAGCATTTGGCTTTGGTCGAAGAAGCCAACCCGCAAAGAGGATGATTTTGAAATTTCAGATACCCCACCTTTCGAATCTCCAGTCGTTGCGTGGAACCAAGAACCTGATGAAGACTTAGATGAGAAAGAATTTGACGAAGAATTCACGGTGGAAATTCCGAAGGTACCTCTTGAGGCGCAGTTAGTTCCAGCACCAAAGAGTGACAAGCGACCTGAGCAATTAATGCTCACCAGTGATACTAAGTATGAACTACCTTCCCAAGACTTACTGAAGATTGGTCCTGCTGCAAAAGCAAAGAGCAAGGCAAATGAGAGCGTCGTTTCTGCACTTACGGAAGTGTTTAAGCAATTCGAAATTGATGCAGAAGTAACTGGATTCATGCGCGGTCCAACCGTTACACGATATGAAGTCGAACTTGGAAATGCTGTAAAAGTTGAGAGAATTACAGCTCTTTCAAAGAACATCTCCTACGCTGTTGCAAGCAGCGAAGTTCGAATTCTCTCTCCAATTCCTGGAAAATCTGCCGTAGGTATTGAAATCCCGAATGCTGACCGTGAAATAGTCGCCCTAGGCGATGTGATGCGTTCTAGCGTTGCAGGCCAAGATCATCACCCAATGCTTGTTGCGTTAGGTAAAGATGTTGAAGGTAATTTCGTCTGCGCCAACTTAGCGAAAATGCCCCATCTTTTGGTTGCTGGAGCTACTGGTGCTGGAAAATCTTCGATGATAAACGCCATGATTACATCGATCCTGATGCGAGCAACGCCGGATGATGTTCGATTAATCCTTATCGATCCTAAACGAGTTGAACTTACTGCTTACGAAGGAATACCTCATCTCATCACTCCAATTATTACCAACCCGAAGAAGGCAGCTGACGCGCTGACATGGGTTGTGCGAGAGATGGATCTTCGTTATGAAGATCTAGCAACTTTTGGTTTTAGGCATATTGATGACTTCAATAAGGCGGTTCGCGCAGGAAAGGTTGTCGCTCCACCAGGATCAGATCGTATTGTGGAACCATATCCGTACCTGCTTGTCGTTATTGATGAACTTGCAGACTTGATGATGGTTGCTGCAAGAGAGGTAGAAGAATCTGTTGTTCGAATTACACAGTTAGCACGTTCTGCAGGTATTCATTTGGTACTCGCCACACAGCGCCCTAGCGTTGATGTTGTAACGGGTCTGATTAAAGCTAATGTTCCCTCTCGTCTCTCTTTTGCAACATCTTCACTAGCTGACAGCCGAGTTATTTTGGATAGCCCTGGTGCAGAAAAATTGATTGGCCAAGGCGATGCCTTGTTTATTCCAATGGGAGCAAGCAGAGCTATAAGAATTCAAGGGGCATACGTTTCAGAACGTGAAATTGAAGCAGTGACAAGTCATGTTAAAAAGCAGCTCTCACCTCGTTACCGCGAAGATGTCACACAGGTTGCTCAAGTAAACAAAAATATTGATAAGGAAATTGGCGATGATTTGGAAATTCTAATTCAAGCCGTCGAATTAGTAATAACCACGCAATTTGGCTCGACTTCAATGTTGCAAAGAAAGTTGCGAGTTGGTTTTGCTAAGGCTGGGCGATTGATGGATTTAATGGAATCTCGAGGAATCGTTGGACCATCTGAAGGTTCGAAGGCTCGCGTTGTGATGGTCAAACCCGATGAACTTGATTCGGTGCTTGCCACCCTCCGCGATTACTAAAACTTACCTTCTCAAGGGTGTTGTTTTCCGGGGTGAGATACCTAGTTAGAGGAGAAAACTGTTCCGTTTACTCCCAAAAGAGAATTAGAATTGGGTCCTACCCCAAGTAAGAAATTAGGAATCCAATGAGCACAGGCACTGAGCTGCGCGATCAACGTGAGATTGCTGGCTTGTCTGTCGAAAAATTATCTGCCTTAACAAGCATTCGTATGGGTCTGATTTCCGAAATGGAATCAAACAATTTTTCACATTGCGGTGGCGATACTTACGCACGAGGTCACCTGAAGAATATTGCGTTGCGCTTAGGTCTAGAACCAAATCATTTTGTTGAAATGTACAACGCAGAACACTCTCTAGATCAGCGGGCCATTCACGATTTACTTGTCGAGAATAATGTGGGATCAATTCCACGTGAAAAAAAGAATTTGTCTTGGAAGACACCCGCAATAATCTCAGTTGTAATCCTCTTAACAATTGGTTTTGTTCAAATAGTCATCAGCAATCAACCATCAGAGGTGAAAGTTTCTGCGGTTAAGCAAAGCCCGACTCCTTCTGCCGAGCCATCTGTTGCACCGACTCCATCGGTTGCACCAACTGCTACGCCAGAGCAATCACAAGCGGCCACTAAATCAGAATCAGTATCTCTCACTCTTTCTGCAGCGCGAGGGAATTCTTTCTTTAATGTCGTTGTAGACGGCAAATCAATTGTTAAAGGATCCCTCTTTCAAGGTGATGAAAAGAGCTATCAAGGTAAAACATCTATCAGTATCTATTTGAGCAACCCTGCTGGCGTTGATGTCACACACAATGGGAAATTACTGCCACCATTGGGCGGTCAGAATGAGGAAGTACGACGAACTTTCAGATAACCATGTAACATCACCCGCATGTCTCGTACGGTTGCAATAGTTACATTGGGCTGTGCCCGTAACGAAGTTGATTCAGAGGAACTAGCCGGAAGGCTTGCAGCCGATGGTTGGACACTCGTCGAGGATGTTGAATCTGCAGAAGTAGCAGTTGTTAACACATGTGGATTTATTGAATCTGCAAAGAAAGATTCAGTGGACGCGCTCCTGGAAGCGAATTCACTAAAGGGACATGGGAAAACACAAGCTGTAGTAGCTGTGGGCTGCATGGCAGAGCGTTATGGAAAAGAGTTAGCAGAAGCACTCCCGGAAGCTGATGCAATTCTTGGCTTCGATGACTACCAGGACATTTCAGAACGTTTGCAATCAATTATTAGCGGGAAGGCACATACGCCGCACATTCCACGAGATAGACGAGCGCTTCTTCCTATTGCACCGGTTGATCGCGCTGCAGCGCGAGATGAAAGTTTTGCATCGAGTGTTGGCGCCGGTGGCTCTCTCTTTCGTAAGCGTCTGGGTAACGCTCCATGGGCTCCGCTTAAAATTGCTTCGGGCTGTGACAGAAGGTGCTCCTTCTGTGCGATTCCATACTTCAGAGGATCATTTGTATCTCGCAGGCCAACAGAGATTTTGCAAGAGGCAACCTGGCTAGGCCAGAACGGTGTCAGCGAGCTCTTTCTTGTCAGCGAAAACACAACCAGCTATGGAAAAGATTTAGGCGATCTCAAATTGATGGAGAAAATTCTTCATGAGTTCTCTGAAATTCCAGGAGTCGAACGTGTGCGCCTGTCATATCTTCAACCGGCAGAGATGCGCCCAACACTTCTTCAGGCAATGATTGAGACAGATAAAGTCGCACCGTACTTTGATTTATCGTTCCAGCACACTAGCCCGACAGTTTTGCGCCGCATGCGAAGATTTGGGGATTCAGAGAAATTCCTACATCTGATCACTCAAATCAGAGCGCTCTCACCCGAAGCTGGAATTCGATCGAATTTTATCGTTGGTTTCCCGGGCGAAACAGAATCAGATTACAACGATTTAGCAGATTTTATCTCTGCGTCAAAACTTGATGCAATTGGAATATTTGGATATTCAGATGAGGACAACACCGAAGCACTCAACCTAGAAGATAAAGTTGCAGATGAGTTAATTCGAGAGAGAGTAGAGGCGCTTTCATCGTTGGCAGATGAAATGGTTTCTTCACGCGCACAAGCACGCATCGGCGAACATGTTCGAGTTCTTATTGAGGATGCTGAGTTACAAGAGGGTCGTGCCGCTCACCAAGGACCAGAAGTTGATGGCACAACGTCATTTATCGGAACTAACTTTACTGTCGGGCAATATGTTGATGCGATTGTCGTTGACTCTATGGGCGCAGATTTGGTGGCAGAAGTTCAATGAAAGTTCCAGGGTTCATTACACCTAACACCTTGACTGTTACTCGCATTCTTTTAATTCCGGGTGGAGTGTATGTATTGTTTCTCGATGGTGGAGACAATCCCACCTTTCAAATTCTCGCTTGGACAATATTTTTTCTTTTAGGCTTAACAGATATTCTGGATGGTCGCTGGGCAAGAAAATCTAATCGAATCACTGCCCTTGGTACATTCTTAGATCCAGTTGCAGATAAAGCGCTCATTGGTTCTGCGATGATTTCATTATCAATCCAGGGCAGATTCCCATGGTGGATTACCATTCTGATTCTCTCTCGAGAGATAGGAATTACTATCTTTCGTCTTCTTGTTATTAAAGATGGCGTGATTCCTGCCAGCAAGGGTGGGAAGATTAAAACGCTGATGCAGAATTTCGGAGTAGGATTCTTCATGCTTCCATTCCCATCATGGCTGGAATGGTTCCGAGTTAGCTTCATCTCGGTGGCAATCATTTTGACCATTACAACGGCCTACGATTATGTAAAGGTGTGGCGAAAGAGTTCATTAGAGTAGTAAGTTTCTCGCTGTGCCGACTCAAT
>WLPI01000034.1 GCA_009698845.1 Actinomycetota bacterium | reverse complement strand
CCTAGTTTCAGATAACGTACAAATCGATCCAGAAGATGTTCCAAAGGACATTATTTCGCTAGCCACTACCTCACCGATTGGTATCCCTTGGCTTTTGATTTTCGCATTCTTATCGATAATCCTAGTTTGGTACATCTCATCTCAGACTCTTCTTGGAAAACGAATTTACGCAGTAGGAAGCAATCCGGAAGGTGCTGTATCTCGCGGACTTTCATTTAACAAGATAACAATCTTGGTTTTTGTCTTTGTTGGAGTCCTGGCTGGACTTGGTGGCGTTCTCTACACCGCCCGTTACGCAACTATCAATCCAGCAGACGTTGCTCGCGGACTTGAGTTCGATGTCATCTCTGCCGTAGTAATTGGTGGAACAAATATATTTGGTGGCTCTGGAACTGCACTCGGAACTGCACTCGGCTGTGTATTGATCGGAATCTTGTCCAACGGCTTAACTGTTGTAGGGGTATCGCCATTTTGGAAGGCATGTGCAACTGGTTTCCTAATCCTCGCCGCCGTTGCAATTGATAACTTGGTCCGAAGACGACAGGAAGAGAATTTCTTACTGGCCATTAGAAATCAGAGGGTGACTAAGTGATGTCAAAGTTAACTAAATCCCCGACTCGATTTAAGGTCCCAGGTTATTTAATTGGTCCAATTTTGATTCTTGTTGCTGCCATGATTTATGGCTCACTCGGATCAGAGTATTTCCTACAACCTTCATCAATCATCTTTAACACTGGTCGATATATAGAGATAGGACTACTCGCTCTTGCTCTCACATTTGTGATTATCAATGGCGATATTGACCTTTCCGTAGCTTCAACTCTTGCAGCAAGTGCTGGCGTCCTCGCCAAATTATTTTCCAACGGTGTGCCAATCTTCTGGTGCTGTGTTGCCTCAATATTCACTGGATTTCTACTTGGTTTGATTAATGGACTAATTGTTATCAAATTTGGTCTACCAAGCTTGGTCGTCACTCTCGCAACTCTGGCGCTTTATCGCGGCCTTACGCAAGTAATGCTTGGCGATGGCGTTGTAGCAAATTATCCAGAAAGCTTTGTGGGCTTCGATCAGAGATTACTAATTGGTGGAAACCCTGGCCTACCTGCGCCGCTTGCACTCTTTATCGTTGCTTCAATTATTTTTTACTACGTCCTGCATCGCTCTAATTACGGAATTAAAAACATAATGTCAGGAAGTAATCCTTCTTCTAGCAACTTCTCGGGAATTAGCGTTAATAACGTTCGACTAGTTGCATTTGCATTGAGCGGAACTGTTGCAGGAATTTGTGCAGTAATGATCACCTCTCGCTTAGGGTCAACTATCTCTAACGTGGGTCTTGGTCTTGAGCTTCTTGCAATCACCGCGGTAGTTCTTGGTGGAACAGATATTTTTGGAGGACGTGGAGCTATTTCAGGCACCGTGGTTGCTCTATTTGCAATCATGGCTGTTCGTGAGGCCCTGGTTATCCAAGACATAAATGGTCAAGTTCAAGATGCCGCAATTGGATTATTGCTAATCCTCACTGTTTTGGTACCGCGAATTCGGTCATACTATGTTGATAAACGAAACAGAAAGAAGAGATTTAATGAGGCGCAAGCCAAGGCCTAGCGGTCTTAGCGAAGTGATTCATTAATCAATAGGGATGAAATACATCTCTATTGGAACACGGAATGAGGCTAGAGGAATGAATAAAAAGCATAAAGCGCTAGTTCCAGTCTTGGGTATGTCACTCATCCTGACTGGAGTAAGCGCTTCAATCATGGCAACACCAGCAACAGCAGCTACTAAGTACAAGGTCACCTATATTCCTAAGAACCTAGGTAACCCTTACTTCGACGCAATCGTTGGCGGATTTAAGAAGGCCGGCAAGGGATTGAACATGAGCGTAAAGGTTGTAGCACCAGCTCAAGCAGGCGCTACAGATCAGATTCCATTTATTGAAGCTGCAATTCAGCAAAAAGTTGATGCAATTGCAATTTCTCCAAATGATGCAAACGCTCTATGTCCAACACTAAAGCGCGCAATGAAGCTTGGAATTGTTGTACTCACTGTAAATGGTGATACCACTGCTTCATGTCGTCACGCATCAATCACACCAGTTGATTTCAGTGTTCTAGGAAAGTACCTAGTTGACCAAACAGCCAGCGTTATTGATGGCAAGGGTGACTGGGCGTTCCTATCTGCAACATCAACAGCTCCAGATCAGAATGCTTGGTTAGCAGGAGCTAAGACTTACATCGACGGTGGCGGACAGCCTGGCCTAAAGCTAGTTGATACCGTTTACGGCGACGATGCACCAGAGAAGAGTGCTACTGAAGCACAAGCTCTTCTTGCTAAGTATCCAAACCTTAAGGCAATCAACGCACCAACAACTGTTGGTATCGCTGCTGCGGCACAAGTACTTTCAACTTCACCTCTAAAGGGTAAGGTTCAAGTAACTGGTCTTGGAACACCAAACCAGATGCGTCAGTACATCAAAGATGGAACAGTTAAGTCATTCTCACTTTGGGATCCAGGTCTACAGGGTCAAATTGCTGCGAACTTAATCGTTAACATCAAGGCTAAGGGCCTGAAGCCAAAAGCTGGAGTTTCATTCTCAATTAAGGGTGTTGGTCCAGGAACATGGAAGATGGGCAAGAATGCAGGAATTATTGCGGGACCTCCGCAAGAATTTACTTCTGCAAACATCGATAAGTTCAACTTCTAAAAAGTAAAGCGAATAGCGCACAGTGTCACTCAGAAAACTCAGCGATCAAATCGTTGAAGATATTCTTCAGCAACTTGGCTCAGGCCAACTTGGTGAAAGGTCTACCGTTCCTTCTGAGATGACACTGTGCGCTACTTACAAGGTGACTCGCGGCGTAGTTCGCGAGGCGCTGAGAAGCTTGGATGCTAAAGGATTTATCAAAGTTAGCCAGGGCATGGGTACAACTATTGCTCCTATGCATGAGTGGAACGTTTTAGACCCAATATGGGTAGCACTTAATTCAGATAGCTCATATTTTGATGATTTACAAACAACCCGTGAAATGTTTGAACCTGAAATTGCGGCACTCGCAGCCCGAAATGCGACTCCTGAGAATTTGAAGGAGCTTCAAGATATTCTCGAAGAACAGAAATTATGCATCGGCGATGAAACCGATCTTGCAAATATTGATATCGCTTGGCATGCCGCACTCTCACGTGCGACACAAAATCCAATTTTAAATCAGTTGCATAATTCCATCGCCAATCTTGGAATCAAAGTTCGAATCGAAAACGCAAAACGTTCAAATGCAGTCGCGCACGCAACATACTGGCATGATGAAATTATGCGAGCGGTTGTTAGCGGTGACTCTGATTTGGCCAAGGCAGCAATGCGAATGCATATGAGTCAAGTCCGCGCTGATCTTGAGATTGCATTGCAAACAACATAAAAAACTCAAGTAGAGACCAGGGGTAGAAAAATGGAATACAAGTTAACGCTTCTTTCGATGGGAAGCAGTGAAGTTCCGGGTCCAGAACTCTTCTGGATGGGACAGTGGGACAATTGGTTCCGTCTGCAATTCCAGGTTGGGCTTATTCAGGGCAATGGGATTACAGCACTAGTAAACACTGGTCCGGCGAAAGATTTGGGGCCAATGAATGAGGGCTGGGTCGCATTTCTCGGTGAGAGAGTTAAGTTTGCTCGTCAAGAAGGCGAATACATTCTTGATCAATTAGCAAAACATAATGTAAAGCCTGAGGACGTCACACATATTTTCTTGACTCCCCTGCAGCTTTATTCAGTGAGCAATGTTCTTGAATTTCCAAATGCCAAGATTCATATTTCAAAGCGTGGTTGGATTCATTTTCACACTACTCACCAGCATCCTCATGATGGTCGTGATACGAGCCTTCCGCCACACATCTTGGCCGAACTTGTCGGCAAAGCATGGGATCGAGTTGTTCTCCTTGAAGATGAAGAAACTATCGCGCCAGGGCTTCGCACTTGGTGGTCTGGTGGACACCATCGCGCCTCGATCGCAGTGGAAGTAGACACGAAAGCTGGAACAGCGGTATTGAGCGACACCTTCTTTGTTATGGAGAATGTTGTAAACAACCATCCAATAGGTATTACCGAGAACATGTATGAATGCATGGACGCACATGCTCGTGCGCTCAAGTCTCCAATTGTCATCCCTCTCTATGATCCAAAGAATTTCGATCGCTTTAAGAATGGTGTAGTTGCATGAGAGAGAAATCATTTGCCACTAAGGGAGACGCCGTAATTGTCACCGGCGCTGCCGGGGGAATTGGTGCAGCTACAGTTGAAAATCTAGTTAAGCAAGGAATTTTTGTCTTCGCTGTCGATAAGAATTCTGAAGCTCTATCCAAGATTCTGGCCACCATTGATCCTAAGGGCGTTCTTACTCAGGCAATTGCCGCTGATGTCACTAGTGAAAAAGATTGCCAATCTGTGTGCGATGCTGCAAAGAGTAAGGGAATTCGAGTTAAGGGCCTGGTAAATAATGCAGCTGTTGGTGCATTCAATATGAGTGTTGAAAGTACAAGTTTTGAAGATTGGCAAAGAATTATCTCAATCAACTTAACTAGCCTCTATTTAATGGCCAAATATGCTCTCCCACTGATTCGCAGCGCTGGTGGTGGCGCAGTGGTGAATATTTCATCTATACATGCATACGCCACATCTACAGGTGTTGCGCCATATGCTGCAGCAAAAGGTGGAGTTTTAGCTCTAACTAAGACAATGGCACTAGATCTTGCGCCAGATAATATTCGCGTTGTTTGCATTATTCCTGGTGCTACCGATACTCCTATGCTTCGACAGCATGCAGAGCGTGAAGGAAAAACCTTAGCCGAGCTAGGTTTCCCTTCAAGTGAAAATGCAATTGGTCGCATAGCCCAGCCTGAAGAAGTTGCAGATGTCATCGCATTCGCTCTTTCACGAGGTGCAAGTTTTATCACTGGTTCATCGCTGATTCCTGATGGAGGAATTCTTGCCAAGTTCTAAAGCTGTGGTGACTGCTTCTGCAAATAAAAGCGCTCTTGCACATGTTTCTGTTGGTGAGTTAGGTCAAAATCAAGTTGCAATCAAGACGATCTGTTCTGGAGTGAGTACCGGAACTGATAAATGGGTGATATCTGGTCGATTCGAATGGGGGAATTTTGGATTCCCATTAGTGCCTGGATACCAACGTACTGGAGTTGTGGAAGCAATTGGTTCGAAAGTAACAAATGTTAAGGTTGGACAAGAAGTATTTGCCACAGCAAGTATTAACTATTTGGATGCAACTGCTGGTTGGGGTGCACATACAAGTTATGGAATCTGTGAAGATTTCGAAGTCTTTGATGCCACTGGAATCCCTCCAGCACGTGCGGCATTTGGTGTAGTCGCTCAAGTTGGGTTTAACGCTGCCTCGCGTATCATCGCAAATCCTGGTGATCGCGTACTGGTGATTGGCGATGGCGTAATTGGTGCAAGTGGAGCCCTCAGCGCAAAAGCTAGAGGCTTTGTTCCCCTCTTACTTGGAAGACATGACGCGCGTTTAGAGAAGATCCATTCCCTTGGAATTAAGACTGCCAATTCAAATACGGTTACACAGAAAGAGCTTTCAGAGTTTGCCCCAATCGCAGTAATCGACACTGTTCAGAGTCCAGAAGCATTTGAACTTTACTATCGCGCCCTACCGGCAACGTGGGCAGCCGAATCGTTTGGAAATGCACGTACCGGAATTGGGCAGATTATTTTTAGTGGACATACTCCTGATGGTGCAAACACGTGGGCTGATATGGCACATCTGCAGAAACAAGAATTAACGGTGCACTTTGTCTCGGGCTGGATAGCAAATCGTCTTATTCAAACTTTAGATTTAATGAGAGCTGATGCGATGAGCCTAGAGAAGATTGCTACTGCGTATACAGCGGATGAGGCGAGCATCGAAAAACTGTTTAGCAATATCGCGGCTGGAAAAAATCCAGATATCGCGGCCTACATTAACTGGGCATAAACTCTTCACTGATAAAGCTCTTTGCAATAAGTGATCTAGCTACCTGCAAGCTAGGGACAACGCCAGCGATAAGTGCCTGCACTGCGATATTTCCAAATAGTGTGGCTTCAACGGGACCAGTTTTAACCTTTACGCCACAGGCATCTGCCGTTAACTGATTCAAGAGTGAGATTTGTGATCCACCACCAAGAACATGAATAGTAGAAATTTTCTTACCTGTAACTTCTTCAATTTCGGAAATAGTTCGCTTATAGGCAGCCGCTAAACTCCGCAAAATACAGATTGTGAACTCCCCCTTAGTGCGCGGCGGGGTGATTGCATTCTCTAGGCAATAGCCCTTTATTCGATTAAGCATTTCACCTGGCGACCTAAATCGTGGGTCATTTGGATCGATAAGAGAATCGAATTCGAGATTTTTACTTGCCTCATCAACTAACTGTGGAATTGACCATTCTTCGCCTTCGAGTCTCCAATTTCTGCGACACTCTTCAAGTAACCAGAGACCAGTAACATTTTTAAGAATGCGAACCGTGTTAGCGGCACCAAGTTCATTTGTCAGATTGGCAGCAAGTGCTTGCTTGGATGTAATCGGGACTTCACTTTCGATGCCAACAAGGGACCAGGTTCCACTTGAAATATAAGCCTCGGTATCACGATCATCAAATGGAATACCCGCTACCGCACTTGCAGTGTCATGAGAGGCAATCGCAACAACTTTGATTCCATCAAGTGCGCCAAACCCCTTTATGACTCCAATCTCAGTACCTGGTTCATGTAATTGTGTAAACAACTCTCGGCGAAGGCCCGCAAGCTCGATTAATGGGTAATCCCAATTTCGAGTTTTAACATCTAGGAGTTGAGTAGTTGATGCATTCGTTACTTCCGTCGAGATTACTCCCGTTAACTCAGCATTTAACAAATCAGGAATCAATAGGAATTTATCTGCCTCTAGATATGACTTGTCTTGCTTTGCTGCATACAACTGATACAAAGTATTGAAGTTTAGGAATTGGATGCCGGTATCTTGATAAATCCGATTTTGCCCAAGCTTTGAAACCAGCTCCTCAAATGCCGGAAGCGTTCTTGGATCTCGGTAAGAGCGCACCTTTGAAATCAATTTATTATCATTATCGAGAAGTCCATAATCTACAGCCCAGGAATCAATGGCAAGCGAAGTTGGCTGGCCCTGAGCTAAGCATTTTTCAATACCAACCAAGACTTGCGAGGTAATTAGCTTCCAATCCCATAAGACAGCGCCTTCGGCATCTTCTACGATCTCATGCGAAAAGCGATGGACAATTTCAAGCGCAATTTTCTCTGACGTCACGCGGCCTATAGCTACGCGACCGCTGGTTGCCCCAAGATCTACAGCGATGAAATTTGCCACAATTACCTTAGAAATGCAGCTGCAACACCACCGTCAACTGGAATATGTAATCCAGTAGTCAGCGGTAAATCAGATGAGCAAAGCACAAACACTGCTGCTGCAATATGGTCTGGAAGAACTTCTTTCTTCAAAATTGTGCGTTGAGCGTAATACTCTCCGAGTTTCTCTTCTTCGACTCCGTACACCGCAGCACGTTGAGCACCCCAACCACTGGCAAAAATTCCGGAGCCTTTAACTACGCCATCTGGATTTACTCCATTAACGCGAATTCCATATGCGCCAAGTTCTGCAGCCAGAAGTCGAACCTGGTGAGCTTGATCGGCCTTCGTTGAACCATAAGCGAGATTGTTTGGCCCAGCAAAAACAGAATTCTTTGATGAAATATAAATTATGTCTCCACCAATGTGTGCCGCGATCATTGCTTTAGCACTCTCTCTTGAGACTAGGAATGAACCACGAGCCATAACATCATGCTGAATATCCCAGTCCTGTGTTGAGGTTTCAATGAGTGGCTTACTGATTGAAAGACCTGCATTATTAACAACTAGGTCGATACTTCCAAATGCGAGAACTCCCGCATCAACAGCTGCAATTACTTGGGCTTCATCGGTGACATCTACCGCAACTGCAACTGCCTTATCTGGGCCGCCAAGTTCCTTTGCGACCCCTTGCGCTGCTGCCAGATCTCGGTCAGCGATGATTACGCATGCACCTTCAGCGCTGAGTCGCTGAGCTGTAGCTTTACCAATTCCAGAACCGCCACCAGTTACAAATGCAATTCTTCCCTGGAGGGGCTTTGGCTTTGGCATGCGACGTAGTTTTGCCTCTTCAAGCTCCCAGTATTCAATGTTGAATTTTTCAACTTCTGGAATAGGTGAATAAGTAGATAAAGCTTCAGCGCCCCGCATTACGTTAATGGCATTTATGTAGAACTCTCCTGCCACCCGCGCAGTCTGCTTATCTTTACCATAACTAAACATCCCGACTCCGGGAACTAAAATGATAAGCGGGTCGGCCCCACGAATTGCAGGTGAATCCTTCTTCGCATACTTATTGTAATAAGTCGTGTATCTCTCTCGATATTGCGAATGAAGTTCATGAGCTCTAGTTATTGTCTCTTCGATAGTTGCATTTGAATCTAAGTCGATGACAAGTGGTGAAATTTTTGTGCGTAAGAAATGATCTGGGCAAGATGTTCCTTTAGATGCTAAATCTGCCAACTTCTCGCGGTTAATAAAATCTAGAACAGTCTCCGAGTCATCGAAATGTCCAACCATGCGATTATCTTTTGATGCGATTCCCCGAAGTGTCGGAGCTAGCTTGGCCGCTTTAGCTATGCGATCAGCTTTATCAAGTGGGTTTCGAGCCACTAGCGCTTTTCCAAATGGGTCAGGTTTACCGTTATCGGCTATGAATTTCTCAGCCTTCAAAATTGCTGCAACAGATCGGTCTTCGCACTCTTTACTAGTGGCTCCCCAAGTAGTTAATCCATGCCCACCGAGAACGCACCCATGTGCCGTTGGGTTATCTTTCGCAATTTTCGAAATATCTAACCCAAGTTCAAAACCAGGACGTCGCCAATCAACCCAAAGAATTTCATCACCAAAACACTTCTTAGTTAGCTCACGTCCATCTTTTGACGTTGCAAGTGCGATGATGGAATCGGGATGTAGATGGTCGACATGATTTTGTTCAACTAAACCATGCATTGCGGTATCGATACTTGGCGCTGCGCCACCTTTACCAAATGCACAAAAATCAAAGAGGCCTACCATTTCATCTTCGTGTTCTAAGCCTCGGTAGACCGAAGTCATTCCACGTAAGCGATCTAAATAGAGCGTCGCTAGACCCTTCTCAGTAAGAGTGCCTAGATCTCCTCCAGAACCTTTTACATACATCACTTCGACATCAGCACCAGTTAATGGATCAGTTGCACTGCCCTTTGCTGAAGTATTACCACCAGCGTAATTTGTAAACTTCGGGTTTGATCCTAAACGATTGCTTCGTTCGATTAATTCTTTAACAACTTTATCGGACAAAATTAAGCACCCCATCCGGCTTGGTTTCCACCAACACGTTCTGTTGCAATTTTCTCTGCGTAACCACTTCTGGCATATGCCTTCATTGGCTCTCCGTCGATACCTTTTCCTTCACGCCATTCTCGAATCAATGGTCGAACATCGGTATTAAAAGCATCCATCAACACTTCGTGCGCAGCCAGAACATCGCCGCTCTTCTGTGCAGCTTTTAGCGCACTCTGATCGACAGAGACGGCTTTAGCAACCGCTTCTTGCACATTCATAATTGATCTAATTTGACCTGGGATTTTAGCCTCAATGTTATGACACTGGTCTAGAACATAAGAGACTGGAGTTCCAACATCAAAACCGCCCCCAATGTTGACTTCGTGCATAATTCTAAACAATTGGAATGGATCGGCAGCACCGACGATTAAATCATCATCGGCATAGAAGCGTGAGTTAAAGTCAAAAGCACCGAGTCGCTTTGCGCGGAGCAGGCTTGCAACAATAAATTCAATGTTTGTCCCTGGCGCGTGGTGGCCGGTATCTACACAAACCCAAGCTTTTTCTCCGAGCGCTAAGCAGTGAACCAGTGAAGTACCCCAATCTGGAACATCAGTGTGATAAAAAGCTGGCTCAAAAAACTTGTACTCCAAGAGCATTCTCTGATTTGCACCAAGTGCTTTATAGGTGCGAGAAAGTGATTCAGCCAGTCGATCTTGACGTTCAACAATGCTGTCTTGTCCTGGATAATTGGTGCCATCGGCAAACCACAATTTCAAGTCTTGTGAGCCAGTGATATTCATGATGTCGATGCAATCCAAAAGATGCGCCACGGCGCGATCGCGAATTTTTGGATCAGGGTTACACACTGAGCCAAGCTTGTATTCATCATCCTGGAAAGTATTTGAATTTATAGTTCCAAGCACCACGCCTTGCTCCTTGGCATGTGCAGCAAGTTTTGCGTAATCCTCAACTTTGTCCCATGGAATATGTAGCGCAACGCTAGGTGCCGATCCAGTGTATTTATTTACCTGTGCTGCATCAGCTATTTTCTCAAAGGGATCACGAGGGACACCGTACTGAGCAAATACCTTGAATCTGGTTCCAGAATTTCCATAGGCCCATGATGGAGTCTCGATCTTCAATCTATCTAAGACTGCTTTTACCTGCGAAACGTTAGCCATGAGGCGCCCCTTAAAAATCCATTAATTATGCTCGAAATCTATGGCTATCCTAGTTCAAATTGCAGCTTAGGTAAACGTAAAGTTGTCTGACAACTAAAAAAGTATCGGGCTCTTTGGGATTACTCCCAGAGAGCCCGATACCTACTTTTCTGCTATTTGATTATGAGCAACCAGATGTGTTTCCACATCCTTCGCATACAAAACATGCACCTGACATACGCATCTTTACACCGCATGTCATACACAGTGGAGCATCTGATTTGATTCCCATTGATTCAAGGAGATCAGAAGATGATCCGATTGTTGCAGCAAGTGGTGCTGCCTCAATCTTTACTGCAACTGGCTTACTTGGAGCAACCGCAGCTACCGCCGCAGGAGCAATTACTTTTGGGGTATCAGCACTCGCTATAGGCGCATATTCTCCACCGTTATCTAGTGCAGCTGCGCGCTCTGCAGATGTGTAGAGACCCATTGCTGAACGCTGTTCGAATGGAAGGTAATCAAGTGCCAAGCGACGGAAGATGTAATCCATCATTGACTGTGCCATGCGGATATCCGCATCGTCTGTCATACCTGCTGGTTCGAAGCGAAGGTTTGTGAACTTCTCTACGAATGTTTCTAGTGGAACTCCGTACTGAAGTCCGATAGATACTGCGATCGAGAATGCATCCATGACACCGGCAAGAGTTGAACCCTGCTTGCCAAGCTTTAGGAATACTTCACCAAGTGCGCCATCTGCATATGCGCCAGCTGTCATGTAACCCTCTGCGCCACCAACTGAGAATGATGTTGTTGTTGCAGGACGTGACTTAGGTAGGCGCTTACGAACTGGAGCTGCTGCAGCTTCAACTGGAGCATCCTTCTTCTTCGCTTTGCCATCTGAAAGTGGCTGACCGACTTTGCAGTTATCGCGATACACAGCGAGTGCCTTGATGCCCATGCGCCATGCTTCGAGGTGAACTTCTTCTACTTCTTCAACAGTTGCATCTTCAGGAAGATTTACTGTCTTTGAAATTGCACCAGATAGGAATGGCTGGCATGCAGCCATCATGCGTACGTGGCCCATTGGAGCAATTGATCGTGTTCCAAGTGCACAGTCGAATACTTCATAGTGCTCAGTCTTCAAGCCAGGAGCATCGATGACGTGACCATTTGCTGCGATAAATTCAACTATCGCTTCAATAGTTTCTTCGGAGTATCCGAGTTTGCGAAGAGCCTGAGGAACTGTCTGGTTAACGATCTGCATAGATCCGCCACCGACAAGCTTCTTGAACTTAACGAGTGAGAAGTCTGGCTCGATACCTGTTGTATCGCAATCCATCATCAGACCAATTGTTCCTGTTGGTGCAAGAACTGAGATCTGCGCGTTGCGCCATCCGTTCTTATCGCCTGTTGAAAGACATGCATCCCATGCCTTATTTGCTTCTGCCCATACATCGATATCAAGAGTTGTCTCTTGCTTCGCTGCAGATGAAGCAGCTGCATGCTTGCGCATTACGCGTGCATGAGGCTTAGCATTTTGTGCAAAACCTGCGTATGGTCCAACGATGCCTGCGAGTTCTGCAGAGCGCTTATATGTTGTTCCGGTGAGAAGTGATGTGATTGCACCAGCAAGCGCACGGCCACCTTCTGAATCGTAAGCAAGGCCTGATGCCATAAGGAGTGCGCCAAGGTTTGCGTAACCGATTCCGAGCTGACGGTAGGCACGAGTTGTGTCACCAATCGCCTCTGTTGGGAAATCTGCGAAACAGATTGAGATATCCATCGCGGTGATGATCAAGTCTGATGCCTTTGCAAATGTCTTTGCATCAAATGAACCATCTGCATTGAGGAACTTCATCAAGTTAAGTGAAGCCAAGTTACATGATGAGTTATCGAGTGACATGTACTCAGAGCAAGGGTTAGACGCATTGATGCGACCTG
>WLPI01000033.1 GCA_009698845.1 Actinomycetota bacterium | reverse complement strand
GTTCCTGCTGCAACCATCGGCCACACCATTGCATCTTTTTGTACACGGAAATCAACGACTACTGGTTGATCATTAATCGACATTGCCATCTCAATAGTCTTATCAAGATCTTTTGGATTATCACACGCAAGGCCAACGCAACCCATTGATTCAGCAAGCATTGGGAAATTAGGCACGCGCTTTGAATCCAGAGAAGTGTTCGAGTAGCGACCTTCGTAGAACAAGGTCTGCCACTGACGAACCATTCCGAGTGATTCATTGTTGATAATTGCAACCTTGATTGGAATGTTATTGAGTGCACATGTAACTAACTCTTGGTTAGTCATTTGGAAACAACCATCTCCATCGATAGCCCACACTGTTGCATCTGGTGCACCAACTTTTGCACCCATTGCGGCTGGAACACCGTAACCCATTGTTCCCGCGCCACCTGAGTTCAACCAGGTACGTGGATGTTCGTAGGAAATGAATTGTGAAGCCCACATTTGATGTTGGCCAACACCTGCAGTAAATATTGTGTCCGTACCTGAAATCTGACCAATACGCTGGATAACATGTTGAGGAGACAAGCTTCCGTCGGTTGGTAAGTCATAACCAAGCGGATATGTAGATTTAAGTGAATTCATCTGTCGAAGCCATGCTGAAAGATCTGGCTGGTTCTTTGCAAGTGCAGCCTTCAGTGCAGGAATAAGTGCGCTGATTGTCTCTTTCACATCTCCAACAACGCCAACATCTGCGTGGCGATTCTTACCGATTTCAGCTGGGTCGATATCTGCGTGAAGAATCTTTGCATTGACTGCAAAAGTTGAGAGCTTGCCTGTTACGCGATCATCAAATCGTGCGCCTAAGGTAATGAGAAGATCGGCTTTTTGCAGCGCAGTTACTGCGGCAACTGTTCCGTGCATTCCTGGCATACCCATATGCAATGGATGCGAATCCGGGAAAGCACCACGTGCCATAAGAGTTGTTACGACAGGCGCGCCAAGTAACTCGACAAGCTGGCGAAGTTCTTTGTGTGCATTAGCTTTTATAACTCCGCCACCAATATAGAAAACCGGCTTAGAAGATTGCGTAATGAGCGCCGCTGCATCTGCAATTGCTTGAGCATTAGGAGAAATCTGTGGCTGATATCCGGCTAAATTAATTGATGAAGGCCAATCAAACTTTGTCATCTTCTGCAAAGCATCTTTTGCGATGTCTACAAGAACTGGACCAGGACGACCAGTCGTTGCAATGTGGAAAGCCTCGGCAAATGCGCGAGGAATTTCATCGGGATCAGTTATCAAATAACTGTGCTTAGTAAACGGCATTGTGATGCCACGAATATCGGCTTCTTGAAAAGCGTCCGTTCCAATTGCCGCAGATGGAACCTGACCAGTGATTGCAACTAACGGAACAGAGTCCATCGCTGCATCCATAAGAGGAGTCACTAAATTTGTTGCACCTGGACCAGATGTTGCAATGCAGACTCCAGCGCGACCAGTTACTTGGGCGTACCCAGTTGCTGCATGCCCTGCACCTTGCTCATGTCGAACCAAGATATGGCGAATAGTGGAATCAAAGATTGGATCGTATGCAGGAAGAATTGCGCCACCAGGCAAACCGAACATGACTTCAACGCCTGCTGCTTCAAGGCTTTTCACCAATGAAGTAGCTCCGGTCATTTCCGTGCCGTTCGGTGTATGAACGTGTGTTGCCATCTTCTGCACTCCTTTCTTTTCTATTCTCTTGCGTATGAAACTTTGTTAAATGAAAAAACCCTCAGATATCTGAGGGCGCACGTGCGTTAAGGCACGTGCTATCGAATCACCACCACTGAAACTACTGAAGAACGTGTTGATTGCATGGCGCTATTCTCCAACGTGGATGCCATATGAGTCAAGAGATGAGATAGAGGTCTCATTTTTTGAGACTCCTAAGGCTTAGTCGCAGACAGCACCCTTGGATGCAGAGCCCACAAGCTTTGAGTACTTGCTGAGAACTCCGCGGGTGTACTTATGTGGCAGTGGCTTCCAACCCACTTTGCGGGCTTCAAGTTCTGCCGGATCTACAAGTAAATCTAATGTGCGATTTGGAATATTGATTCTTACTAAATCGCCGTCTTTAATAAATGCAATCGGTCCCCCATCAACGGCTTCCGGTGCAACGTGGCCAACACATAAGCCAGTAGATCCACCAGAGAACCGACCATCAGTAAGTAGAAGTGTTGTCTTACCAAGACCGGCACCTTTAATTGCACCAGTGATCATTAACATTTCGCGCATTCCAGGTCCGCCTTTTGGACCTTCATAACGAATGACGACAACATCGCCTTCTTTAATGGTTCCATCTTCAAGTGCATCCATCGCTGCTTGTTCACGTTCGAATACGCGAGCAGGCCCTTCGAAATTATCAATTCCGATTCCGGCTGTCTTACAGACTGCTCCTTCGGTGGCAAGAGATCCACCAAGAATCGTGATTCCAATATCTGTAGAAAGTGGCTTATTAATTGCACGCAAGACATCACCATCTGCAAGCGGTGGATTAACGTCAGCCAAATTCTCAGCCATTGTCTTGCCGGTAACTGTTAAGCAATCTCCGTGTAAGTAGCCTGCATCGAGAAGGACGCGCAATACAACTGGGATTCCACCGACTCTATCTACATCAGACATTACATACTTACCAAAAGGCTTAAGGTCTCCAAGGAGTGGGACCTTAGAACCAATTCGATGGAAATCATCGAGCGCAAGATCGACTTCAGCTTCATGAGCGATTGCAAGTAAGTGCAAAACAGCATTCGTTGAACCGCCCAGAGCCATCAAAATTGTGATTGCATTTTCAAAGGCCTGTTTAGTCAAAATATCTCGCGTAGTTATTCCCTTTGCAATCAAATTCACTACTGCGGCGCCTGATTTTTCAGCGAAGACATCTCGACGACGATCGACTGCAGGAGGAGCAGCAGAGCCAGGAAGTGATAATCCAATTGCTTCACCAATACTTGCCATTGTGTTCGCAGTGAACATACCGCCACATGCACCTTCACCAGGACAGATGGCACGTTCTATTGCATCAACGCGATCTTGGGTAATCAATCCACGTGCACATGCACCCACTGCTTCGAATGCATCAATGATGGTGACATCTTTTCCATCTACATTTCCTGGAAGTGTTGAGCCCGCATACACAAAGACTGATGCGACATCGATACGAGCCGCTGCCATCATCATTCCTGGAAGAGATTTGTCGCAACCTGCAAATGTGACCATTCCATCAAGACGCTCTGCTTGCATGACCGTTTCGACTGAATCTGCAATTACTTCACGGGAAACCAGTGAGAAGTGCATTCCTTCGTGTCCCATTGAAATTCCATCTGAGACAGAAATTGTTCCAAATTGCATAGGAAATCCACCTGCATCGATGACGCCTTTGCGTGATGCTTTTGCAAGACGATCTAAAGAAAGATTGCACGGGGTGATTTCATTCCATGAAGATGCAATACCAATCTGTGGCTTTACCCAATCTTCATCGCCCATACCAACTGCACGAAGCATTCCTCGCGCAGGTGCGCGTTCTAATCCATCAGTGACCAGACCAGAGCGCGGTTTCATCTTTGACATGAGAGAATTCTATCCTTAGTCGCGCTATTTGCGATAAACCAATTTCTACGTAAAAGGAGACACCTCTGTGTCAAAGCAAGCCCAAGGGCAGACTCTTGACCCCACCCGCTGGCGTACGTTATTTGTCGTAGCAATATCTCAATTAATGATCGTTTTGGACAGTTCAATTATGAACATTGCTATTCCCAGCGCGAAGATTGACTTAGGAATCAGTGATGCGAATCAGCAGTGGGTAATTACTGCCTACACCTTGGCATTTGGTTCGCTGCTCTTACTTGGTGGTCGCATCGGAGATTACATGGGGCGAAAAAAGATATTCCTCATTGGTCTTGCAGGTTTTGCATTGGCTTCAGCACTCGGCGGCATCGCGTCAACACAAGGATTGCTCTTTGCATCACGCGCACTTCAAGGTGTCTTTGCTGCGCTCCTTGCGCCAGCAGCTTTAGCAATCATTTCAGTAACTTTCACAGTTCCATCAGAGAGAGCTAAAGCCTTTGGTGTAATCGGTGCAATCTCAGGTGGTGGAGCTGCAATCGGTTTGATCCTCGGCGGAACCCTCACCGAATACGCATCATGGCGTTGGTGCTTGGGTGTTAATACCCCCATCGCAGTTATCGCCGGAATTTTGGCGCTGAAATTTGTCCACGAATCAAAGGCTGCGGGAGATAACACCTACGACATCCCAGGCGTTATTACCGCGACATCGGGGCTCTTTGCACTTACATACGGTTTCAATGAGGCAGCAACAAAGGGCTGGTCTAACTCGTTGACAATTTCTTTCTTCGTCGCAGCAGCAATCCTCTTAATCATCTTCGTAATTATCGAATCAAAGGTTGCGAATCCTTTGATGCCACTTCGGGTTATCACCGAACGTAACCGCGGTGGATCATACTTAGGTTCACTTGTTGTAGGCGCTGGACTTTTCTCCATGTTCTTATTCCTTGGTCTCTACCTTCAGGTAATTCTTGGATTTAGCCCCCTGAAATCTGGTTTTGCATTCTTACCATTTACCGCCGGAATCATTATCTTCGCTGGCGTCGCATCACAACTTCTTCCAAAAGTTGGGCCAAAGCCACTCATGGTTCCTGGGTTGATTTTTGCGGGAATCGGATTGCTGCTTCTTACTCGCATCACTCCTGATACTGGCTATTTCACACATGTCGTTCCATCACTTCTAATCATGTCTAGCGGTATGGCCCTTGTCTTTATTCCATTAACGTCGACATCTCTGCACGCTGTTTCATCTCACGACACGGGTGTGGCAAGTGCGATGCTCAATACATCTCAGCAAATCGGTGGATCACTTGGAACAGCGCTGCTTAACACGGTCTCAGCTACCGCAGCTGCTACGTATGCAGCATCAAATACAGAGCTAGGCAAAATGGTTCAACCGTTTGCGATGACTCATGGATTTACAGTTGCCTTTAAGTTCAGTGCAGTGTTGCTCTTTATAGGCGCAGTCGTGCTCTTCTTCTTTATCAATATTGGAAAAGATTCACTCGTTGAAACAGAGGGCGTAATCGCCCACTAAGTACTAGCTAACGCCAAGGTGGCCAAGTAGAAGTTCGCGTACACGCGCAGCATCTGCTTGGCCCTTTGTCTCTTTCATGACTGCGCCAATGAGCGCACCCGCGGCAGGTAAGTGTCCCCCGCGAACTTTTTCAGCAGTCTCTGCTTGTTCTGCGCAGACTTTTTCAATAGCGGCCATCAACGCACCATCATCATTAACAACTTTAATTCCGCGCTTAGCCACAACTTCTGATGGCTTACCTTCGCCAGCAATTACCCCTTCAACAACTTGGCGGGCAAGTTTGTCTGTAAGTTCGCCCGCTGCAACGAGTGCAACAAGTTCTGCAACATCTGCTGGCGTGATTGCTAAATCAGCAACTCCAACGTTTTTATCGTTTGCAATACGTGAAATTTCTCCAAGCCACCAGGTACGAGCTTTTGTTGGATCCGCGCCAAGCAACACTGTCTCTTCCACGATATCCAAGACGTCGGCATTAATCATTGCCTCCATCTCTTTATCTGGCACGTTCCACTCTTCTTTGATGCGCTTACGACGAAGTGATGGACGCTCGGGCAGCGTGGCACGAAGTTCTTCAATCCACGCTGCTGCAGGAGTTACGGGAACTAAATCTGGATCTGGGAAGTAGCGATAATCCTCTGCTTGCTCCTTTGAGCGACCTGAACGAGTGAGTCCCGTGTCTTCTTGGAAATGTCGAGTCTCTTGTTTTACCTTCTTGCCATCATTTAATAGCTCGGCATGTCGAATCATTTCGCCACGGATAGCGCGTTCAACTGAACGAAGTGAGTTCACGTTCTTTGTCTCTGAGCGAGTTCCAAGTACATCTGAGCCAATTGGCTTAAGTGAAACATTTGCATCGCAACGTAGAGAACCTTGCTCCATCTTTACATCAGAGACTTTAAGACCGCGCAAGATATCGCGAAGTTCGGCAACATAGGATTTCGCAACTTCTGGAGCATATTTGCCGGTGCCCGGAACAATCTTTGTAACAATCTCAACAAGAGGGATTCCGGCGCGGTTGTAATCAAGTAATGAGTAATCAGCACCGTGGATACGACCCGTCGCGCCACCTACGTGAAGAGACTTTCCAGTGTCCTCTTCCATGTGTACGCGTTCGATTTCAATGCGGAATTGCTTGGTACCTTCTTCGGTTTCGATTTCGACATCAACAAATCCATCAAAACAAATTGGCTCGTCGTACTGTGAAATCTGGAAGTTCTTTGGCATATCTGGGTAGAAGTAATTCTTACGAGCGAAGCGGCTATACGGAGCAATCTTGCAATTCAGTGCCAGGCCAATCAGTATGGTTGATTCAATTGCTTTCTCGTTTACAACAGGAAGTGCGCCAGGTAAAGCCAAGCAGACTGGGCATGTTTGAGTATTTGGTTCTGCGCCAAATTCTGTTGCACATGAACAGAACATTTTGCTGTGAGTGTTTAGTTCGACGTGGACTTCCAGACCAAGGACTGGATCCCACTTAGCAATTACTTCTTCATACGTTGGAAGCGCCATTATTTGCTTCCTCCTAACGCAGGTGCCTTATCAAGAATTGGTGCGCCCCACTTTGAAAGTAGTGCTGCTTCAAGTGCCGCACCTGCTTGATAGAGACGATGATCTTGCATTGCGGGTGCCATTATTTGGAAGCCAACTGGCAAGTTATCTTCTTCTGCTAAACCTGCTGGAAGTGACATTCCGCAGATTCCTGCAAGGTTGACTGGAATCGTTGCGACATCGCCTAAGTACATGGCCATTGGGTCATCAACCTTTTCACCAATTTTATACGCTGTCGTTGGCGCTGTAGGTGAAACCAAAACATCAGCCTTTGTAAAGGCTTTTGCATAATCTTGAATAATCAATGTACGAATTTTCTGTGCTGATCCGTAATACGCATCGTAATATCCAGATGAAAGTGCGTAAGTACCAAGAATGATGCGGCGCTTAACTTCGCGTCCGAAACCAGCGTCGCGAGTAGCGCTCATAACAGCTTCTGCTGATGCGCCATTGACATCACCGGTGCGAAGTCCATAACGCATGGCATCAAAGCGGGCGAGGTTTGAAGAACATTCAGATGGTGCGATTAAGTAATAGGCGGCAAGTGCGTATTCGAAACTTGGGCAATCTACTTCAACAATTTCGGCGCCCAGGGAAGCGAGTTCTTTTAAGGATTCATCGAAACGCGCTTGCACGCCTTTTTGATAACCCTCGCCTTGCAATTGTTTGATAACACCAATCTTCATTCCCTTTACATCGCCACTCTTTGCAGCTGCAACAACTGCAGGAACCGGCGCATTAATACTTGTCGCATCCTTAGGATCGTGACCAGCCATTACTTCGTGAAGCAGCGCGGTATCTAACACTGTGCGACCAAATGGACCGGCTTGATCAAGACTTGATGAATATGCAATCAAACCAAAACGTGAAACAGCGCCGTAGGTTGGGCGAACACCAACAATTCCAGTGAGTGCAGCTGGTTGTCTGATTGATCCACCAGTATCTGAACCGATAGCAAGAGGTGCTTCAAAAGATGACACTGCTGCTGCAGACCCACCTGAAGATCCACCTGGTGTGCGTGTTAAATCCCAGGGGTTAAATGTTGGTCCGTAACCAGAATTTTCAGTCGAAGAACCCATTGCGAATTCATCCATATTGGTTTTACCCATAATCACAACGCCAGCGTCTTTAAGTTTGCTGACAACCGTTGAGTCATATGGTGGGCACCAACCTTCAAGAATTTTTGAGCCCGCAGTGGTTGGAACTCCTTTTTGTGCAAGTACATCTTTTAGTGCAAGTGGGATACCCGCTAGTGGAGAAAGTTTTTCGCCGCTCTTGCGTCTTGTATCAACGCTCTTTGCTTGTGCAAGTGCACCTTCTGCATCTACATGAAGAAATGCTTTTACCTGACCATCAACTGCTGTAATGCGATCTAGGTGTGCTTGCGTTAATTCAACTGATGTTGTTTCACCCTTCGCAAGGGCATCAGCCATTTGAGCAGCTGTCTTGCGAATCATTCTGCCTCCCCCAAAATTTGAGGAACGCGGAAGCGTGATTCTTCTTGAGCAGGCGCACCAGAGAGCGCGTCTTGCGGAGAAAGACTTGGTAATACGACATCTGGTCGAGCCACATTTTCAAGAGGCTGCGGGTGTGAGGTTGCTTTGACTCCGGTGAGGTCTACTTCTTGTACTCGAGCAACTGCATCAAGAATCATTCCAAATTGCGAAGAGAGATTTACGAGTTCTTCCTCAGTCATCTCAATGCGAGCAAGTCCTGCAAGTTTTGCTACTTCATCGCGGGAGAGGCTGCTCATGCTGGGAGTCTATAAAACTTACGCCAAATATCCGAATCAGATACGAATCTGACCGGTGCCGGTAACAATCCAGGTAGTTGTAGTCATTGCTTCAAGACCCATTGGGCCGCGGGCGTGCAATTTCTGATTTGAAATTCCAATTTCTGCGCCGAATCCCATTTGTTCGCCATCTGTAAAGCGTGTGGATGTATTGACCATTACAGCAGCGCAATCAGAGAGAGCGATAAAACGTGCCGCATTCGCTTTATTCTCAGTAACGATTGCCTCTGTGTGGTTGGTACCAAATTTTGCAATGTGATCAGCCGCCGCATCAACCGAGTCAACAACGCCGACGTTCATCTCCAAAACGCCGTACTCAGTTGACCAGTTTTCATCTGTTGCCACAGTTGATGCAATGCTGAATTTCTCAGCCACTTTCTGGGCAGTTGCATCTGCATGAATGATTACGCCAGCATCAGTAAGTGCCTTCAGCGCCATCGGTAAGAATGTTGGAGCGATGGACTTGTGCACAAGAAGGGTCTCTGCTGCATTGCAGACACTTGGGCGATGAGTTTTTGAATTAATTAGAATCGGTAAAGCTTTCTCAATATCTGCAAACTCATCGACGTATACGTGACACACGCCAGCGCCTGTTTCAATGGTAGGAACTGTGGACTCATCAACAACCATGCGGATGAGCGCTGCGCTTCCGCGGGGAATAACAAGATCAACTTTTCCGCGAGCCGTAAGAAGTGCCTTTGTGGTTGCACGGTCTTCGGATGGGACCAACTGAATAACATCCGGAGAAATCTTTGTTGTAGCAAGTGCATCTCTCATTACTTGGACGAGAACCTCATTACTATTTCGCGCTGTAGATGAACCACGCAAGAGCGCTGCATTTCCTGACATCAACAAAATTACGGCAGCATCAACTGTGACATTTGGTCTGGCCTCATAGACCATACCAATCACACCAAATGGGACAGAGATTTGCTTAAGTTCTAGCCCATTAGCAAGCGTGGATTCACGTAGAGTGTTTCCGAGAGGATCTGGAAGGTCTGCAACTTGTCGTGCACCAGAGGCTATTCCTTTAATGCGCTCAGGTGTGAGCAACAAACGATCTTGCATTTGTGCATGCATATTCTCTGAACGCGCTACTGCCATATCTTTTTCATTTGCTGCAAGAATTTCTGCGCTACGAGATTCTATTGAATCTGCGATCGCAAGAAGTGCAGCTTTGCGTTGGGCCCCAGTTGCTGTCGAAAGTGTGCGAGCAGCGGTTCGCGCTGTTACAGCTAAAGCAGCAACGATTGCTTCGGCGCTCATAGGAGAACTAAATCATCTCTATGTACGAGTTCGCGCTCATATTCGGCGCCAAGTGATGCGGCAAGTTCTTTTGTAGAGCGCCCAAGCATTTGCGGAATTTCCTGCGAATCAAAGGCGACTAAACCACGCGCAATAACCTTGCCCGCAACGGATGCGAGTTCAACGGTATCTCCAGAGATGAAATCACCTTCGACTGCTGTTACTCCAGCAGGCAGCAAAGAGACTCCTCGTTCAAGAATCGCTTTCACGGCGCCGTCATCGAGAACTAATCTGCCACGCGGAGTCGATGCATGTGCCAACCACAAAAGGCGTGAATTAGTTTTTGATACGTGAGATTCAAAGAATGTTCCAAGGTCTTCGCCATTTATTGCATGACCTGATTCAGCTAGCGATGTAAGAAGCATTGGAATTCCGGCACTGGTCGCAATGCGCGCAGCTTCAACTTTAGTGACCATTCCACCACTGCCAACTCCGGCAGAGCCGGCGCCACCCAAGGTGATTGAATCAATATCTGAAATCGATGCCACGTATCGAATTGGCTTTGCTCCTGCTTGTGTTGGTGGAGCGTCATAGAGTGCATCAATATCTGAAACCAATACGAGCAAGTCTGCGTGAATCAAGAGAGCAACCAGTGCTGCCAATCGATCGTTGTCGCCAAAGCGAATTTCTTGGGTTCCTACTGTGTCATTTTCATTAATGATTGGGATGACGCCAAGGGATAGCAATTTTGTAAGAGTCTGCTGTGCATTCTGGTAGTGCGAACGACGCACGACATCTTCGGTAGTCAAAAGTACCTGCGAAGAAATAACTTTATGGGCAGTAAACTTCTCGTTGTATTGAGCAATGAGTAATCCCTGACCAACTGAGGCGGCAGCCTGCTGTGTCGCTAAATCCTTTGGGCGAGTCTTAAGACCGAGTGGTGCCAACCCTGCAGCGATTGCGCCGGATGAAACGAGAACTACCTCAGCGCCACGTGATTTAAATGAGTAAGCGAGATCTACAACTTTCTGTACAGCATGTGGATCTAGCTCAGATCCGGCTGAGCCAGTTAACGAAGATGATCCAATTTTGATAACAACGCGCTTGGCGCTGGCAAGTGCTTCGCGACTCATTTGTCGTTACTTTCTACTTCGCTCTCTTTAAGTTCTTCAAGAGATAGTTTAATTTCAGGATTATGGGGTTCGGCAACGTTGTATTCCCACTGGCGAGCGATTTCTTCATCGGTCAGGACATCTGCTTCGCGTTCTACAGCTTGCCAAGCTCCTTCAAGGCGTGAATCTTCTCCGCGGCGATGTAAGAATCCGGCAAGCTGTTCTGCTCCTGCTTCGATTGTTGGTTCCCATTCGAAAACTACTTCGTTATCACCTGAACCAATTCGAACTTCCGAACCAGCCACAGCACCCTTCTTGAACAATTCTTTTTCTACTCCAAGTTGAGCAAGGCGATCAGCTAAATAACCGATAGCTTCAGCGTTCTTAAAGTTTGTCTGTCTGACCCAGCGGACAACTTTCTGACCACGCACACTAAATGATCCGTCTCCATTTTTCTGTACTGTAAATCCAGAATCATCGACTGCGACAGGGCGCAGAATAATTCTTGTGCGCTCTTCTTTTGCTGCCTCAGCGCGTTCGCGTTGTACCAAACGAGCCATCGCATACATGAGTTCTTGTAACCCTTCGCGACTGGCAGCAGAAACTTTGTAAACTTCGTAGCCCTTTTCCGTAAGCTGCTCTTCAACCATATCTGCCATTGCTTTTCCATCAGGCAAGTCAATTTTATTGAGCGCAATGATTCGCACACGATCTTCGAGCCCGCCATAGAGCGCTAACTCGTTTTCAATTGCTTCTAAATCATCAATTGGATTTCGATCAGTTTCGAGAGTTCCACAATCAAGCACATGAACGAGTGCTACACAGCGTTCAACGTGACGCAAGAATTGAAGTCCTAAACCTTTACCTTCTGACGCACCCGGAATGAGTCCTGGTACATCTGCAACCGTAAAACGAGTATCGCCAGCCTGTACTACACCAAGATTTGGAACCAGAGTAGTGAATGGATAATCAGCAATTTTTGGACGTGCAGCAGAGACTGCTGCAATCAGAGATGACTTGCCAGCACTTGGAAAACCAACGAGTGCAATATCTGCTACAGATTTGAGTTGAAGAGTGAGTTTGCGTTCTTCACCTGGTTCGCCAAGGAGTGCGAATCCTGGTGCACGACGCTTAGAAGAAGAGAGACCTAGATTTCCAAGTCCCCCATGTCCACCACGGGCTGCAAGAAAAGTTGTTCCGATTCCTACAAGGTCAGCAATCTGTTCGCCATCTTCGTCATAAACAACAGTTCCATTTGGGACAGCAAGGATTAAATCTTCTCCAGATACGCCATCTTTGCGATCACCATAACCTTGATGTCCTGATGTTGCTTTGCGATGTGGTGAATGGTGAAAATCTAGAAGCGTCGTCACAGATGAATCAACGACGAGAATGATGTCTCCGCCACGTCCACCGTTGCCGCCATCAGGTCCACCGAGTGGCTTGAATTTTTCGCGCTTTACAGAGACACAACCATCTCCACCTTTTCCGGCAGAGGCAAAGAGAGTCACGCTGTCAATGAATGTTGTCAATTCGTACTCTCCTTTCTAGTCAGTTGCCTTGTGAAAACAAAAAAGCGGACCGCGATAAATGCGGCCCGCTCCTTTAAGAGAAACCTTAATTAAACTGCAGGGACTACATTCACTACGCGACGACCGCGAGCGCGGCCGAATTCAACTGCTCCTGCTGCAAGAGCAAAGAGTGTGTCGTCCTTACCGCGTCCTACGTTCTTGCCTGGGTGGAAATGTGTTCCACGCTGACGAACGAGAATTTCTCCTGCATTAACTTCTTGGCCACCAAAACGCTTAATACCGAGGTACTGTGGGTTTGAATCGCGACCGTTACGTGTAGAGGAAACACCCTTCTTACTTGCCATTTATCTGCTCCCTTAACCGGTTCGCTTACTTAGCACCGCTGATTGCGGTGATCTTTACTCGTGTGTGCTGTGCACGGAAACC
>WLPI01000032.1 GCA_009698845.1 Actinomycetota bacterium | reverse complement strand
GCTAGGTCCCCGTATTAGAACGGGTGGGCCCAGGTGGACTTGAACCACCGACCTCTTCCTTATCAGGGAAGCGCTCTAACCAGGCTGAGCTATGGGCCCGCTAGACGTACTTTCGTGCGTTTCGCAGAAGCGCTAGGTTACTTGAATTTCATCAAGTAGCCAAAACGGCCTTCATAACTACAGGCGTGAACCCTACTACTTTTGCTCCGAAATCTCATCTTCGCTGTTGCGGGTCACAGATAAGAGGGTCGCACCTTCATCGAGGTTGACCAAGCGCACGCCCATTGAATCGCGGCCAGTTTGGCGCACTTCTGCAGCAGGTGTGCGCATAACAGTTCCGGCAGATGTAATCGCCAAAATTTCATCACTGTCTTCAAGAACAAGTGCTGAAACAAGTGTGCCGCGGGAATCTTCATCGATCTTCGCAGCTTTAATTCCGATTCCGCCACGACCCTGCAATCTATATTCATCAATCGGTGTTTTCTTTCCATATCCACCATCAGTTGCAGTAAATACAAATGCGCCTTGTGAAGATTGCGAATCAACACGGGCCATAGTGAGTAATTCATCACCAGCACGGAATTTCATTCCGATAACACCAGATGTAGAACGTCCCATCGGGCGAAGTGATTCGTCATCTGTTGTAAATCGAAGTGACATAGCTTTCTTGGAAACCAATAAAAGCTCATCACCGTTGCGAACTAGCGATGCCGACACAACTTCATCTCCAGGCTTGAGCGAAATTGCAATCAGCCCCCCGGTTCGCGGAGAGTCATATTCTGAAAGTGGAGTCTTCTTCACGAGCCCGCCCTTAGTTGCAAGAACTAAGAACGGAGCAGTGTTGTAATCCTTAAATGAAAGAACTTGCGCGATTTGCTCGTCTGGCTTAAAGGCCATCAGGTTTGCAACATGCTGCCCGCGAGCATCGCGACCTGCATCCGGAAGCTCATGAACCTTCGCGCGATAGACACGGCCCTGGTTAGTAAAGAACAAGAGCCAATCGTGTGTTGATGCCACAAAGAAATGATCGACAACGTCATCTTGCTTAAGAGCAGCACCCTTAACACCGCGACCTCCGCGTCGTTGAGATTTATACAAATCTGCACTCGTGCGCTTGGAATATCCGCCACGCGTAATAGTGACAACTGCATCGTTATCTGGGATTAAATCTTCTGCGGAGAAATCACCTTCACTTGCAACAATCTGTGTGCGTCGCTCGTCGCCATACTTGGCAATCAAATCTGAAAGCTCTGTCTTGATAATTTCGCGCTGCTTGGATTCAGAAGCCAAGATCGCATTGAGCTCGACAATGTCAGCCATCAAGCCGTCGTATTCATCATTAATCTTCTGACGTTCCAAGGCAGCAATACGGCGTAGCTGCATATCAAGAATTGCATTTGCTTGAAGCTCATCAACATCAAGTAACTTCATCAATCCTGTACGAGCCTCTTCAGGAGTCTTTGATGCACGGATAAGTGCGATTACCGCATCAAGAGCATCGAGTGCTTTGAGGTAACCCTGCAGAATATGTGCGCGCTTCTCTTTTTCAACAAGACGGAATTTTGTGCGACGAACAATGACTTCAACTTGGTGCTCGATATAGTACTTAATAAATTCATCTAGACGTAAGGTGCGAGGTACTCCATCGACTAGTGCCAACATATTCGCACCAAAAGTATCTTGCAGCTGAGTCTGCTTATAAAGATTGTTCAGGATGACCTTAGGGATTGCAGAGCTTTGCAGAACAATGACAAGTCGTTGTCCTAGGCGCTCGTTGCCTTCATCGCGCACATCAGCGATGCCTTTGATTTTTCCGTCTTTAACAAGTTCGGCAATTTTGAGCGCTAGATTATCTGGGTTAACTTGGTAAGGAAGTTCTGTAATAACTAAGCACGTACGCTTATTGATTTCTTCAACATTAACGACTGCTCGCATAGTGACTGATCCACGACCGGTGCGATATGCATCTTCGATTCCACCGCGTCCAACAATGAGCGCCTTAGTTGGGAAATCTGGACCTTTAACTATTGTGAGTAAGTGGTTGAGCAAATCTGGAGCCGGCATATCCGGGTGCTCTAGAGAGTAAATAACTGCTTCGCCGATTTCGCGGAGATTGTGCGGAGGAATATTTGTAGCCATTCCTACCGCGATTCCGGCAGAGCCATTAACTAGCAAATTTGGAAAACGTGCTGGCAATACATCTGGCTCTTGTGAGCGACCGTCGTAGTTTGGCGAGAAATTAACAGTATCTTCATCAATATCCCGCATCATCTCCATCGCAATAGGAGCTAAACGAGCTTCTGTATAACGCATTGCAGCAGCTGGATCGTTTCCAGGTGATCCAAAGTTTCCGTTTCCATCTACTAATGGATATCGAAGTGACCAGTGTTGAGCTAAACGAACAACGGTGTCGTAAATCGCGGTGTCACCATGAGGGTGGTAATTACCCATGACATCACCGACGATGCGAGAAGATTTGTAATAACCCTTATCTGGTCGGTACCCAGCGTCATACATTGCATAAAGCACGCGGCGGTGTACTGGTTTCAATCCATCTCGAACATCGGGAAGTGCGCGACCAACAATGACAGACATTGCATAGTCAAGATAGCTTCGAGCCATCTCAACTTGTAGATCGACTTTTTCGATGCGGTCGAAAGTTGATTCTTCTGGCGCCATGTCTTCCGGGGTTCTCTTATCTGGTGTCATTAGATATCCAAGAACCTTACGTCTTTAGCGTTGCGCTGAATAAATGCACGACGTTGTTCAACATCTTCACCCATTAGCACTGAGAACAAATCATCCGCTGCGGCAGCATCGTCAAGAGTTACTTGTATAAGCACGCGGAATTCTGGGTCCATTGTTGTATCCCAAAGTTCTTTTGCGGGCATTTCGCCTAGCCCTTTAAAGCGTTGGATTCCGTCTTCTTTCGGAAGACGCTTACCTGCATCTAAGCCAATCTTGATCATTCCATCGCGCTCTTTATCACTGAAAGCGTATTCGACTGGGTCTTTCCCGCCCCACTTCAATTTATACAGTGGCGGCTGGGCGAGATACACGTATCCATTTTCAATCAATGGTCGCATAAAGCGGAATAGCAATGTAAGGAGAAGAGTGCGAATGTGTTGTCCATCAACATCAGCATCGGCCATCAGAATAATCTTGTGGTATCGAAGTTTTGCAATATCGAAATCATCATGCACGCCTGTGCCAAGTGCGGTAATCAGTGCTTGCACTTCGTTGTTCTGCAAAACACGATCGATGCGTGCCTTTTCAACGTTAAGAATCTTCCCGCGAATCGGAAGAACTGCTTGGTTGCGAGAATCACGTCCGCCCTTTGTAGAACCACCCGCAGAGTCGCCCTCAACAATGTAAAGCTCGCACTTTGACGGATCTGTCCACTGGCAATCAGCTAACTTTCCTGGCATTCCGCGGCCTTCTAGAAGTCCTTTTCGGTTACGAGCAAGGTCGCGTGCTTTACGTGCCGCAACACGAGCAGATGCTGCATCAATTGATTTACGAATAATGTCTTTACCCTCTTGTGGGTTTTGCTCAAACCATTGAGTTAAATGCTCATTAACAACCTTCTGGGTGAAAGTTTTCGCTGCCGTATTACCAAGTTTTGTCTTTGTCTGACCTTCAAACTGAGGTTCGCCAAGTTTGATAGAGACAATCGCAGTAAGGCCTTCGCGAACATCATCACCAGTTAGCCGATCTTCCTTCTTGCGAATCAGGCCTTGCTCTTCAGCAAACTTATTTACAACAGAAGTCAGTGCAGTACGGAAACCCTCTTCATGGGTTCCGCCTTCGTGTGTGTGAATTGTGTTAGCAAATGTATAGACAGACTCTGAAAAGCCGTTATTCCACTGCATGGATACTTCTAGTGAAAGACGTGCTTTCTTATCTTCAGCCACAAGGGCAATTACTGATTTATGAAGTTCTCCACGCGTTGAATTCAGGTGTTTAACAAAGTCAGTGATTCCACCAAGGTATTGATAGCGAACAGTGAGCTGCTCACCTTTTTCATCGACGTGGCCATCGCGCAAATCTGTAAGTGACAAAATCAGGCCGCGGTTAAGAAATGCCATTTCGCGGAAACGAGTTGAGAGTACTTCAAATGAAAAATCTGTAGTTTCAAAGATATCTTCAGAGGGCCAGAACTGAATTGTGGTTCCGGTTTCAGTTGTTGCTTCGCCCTTTGCAACTGGTGCTGTCGGAACACCAAGTTTGTAATCCTGTGTCCAGATAAATCCATCGCGTGCAACTCTTGCGGATAGATTTGATGAGAGCGCATTAACAACCGACGAACCAACGCCATGCAGGCCGCCTGAAACTGAATAACCACCGTCACCAAATTTTCCACCTGCATGAAGAACGGTAAGAACAACTTCAAGAGCTGGTTTCTTTTCAATCGGGTGAATATCAACTGGAATTCCGCGACCGTTATCAATTACTTGAAGTGAGCCATCTGGCATCAAAGTAACTTTGATCTCTGTGCAATAGCCGGCGAGCGCTTCATCGACTGCGTTATCGACGATTTCATAAACAAGGTGGTGCAATCCGCGCTCACCTGTTGAGCCGATATACATTCCGGGGCGCTTGCGGACTGCTTCTAGGCCCTCAAGGACAGTGATCGAGGAGGCGTCATATCCGCCTTTTTCCTTCTTCACATCACCTTTTTCAGACAAAGTAGGTACTCCTTCAAATCGCCTCAAATGGGCTGTAGAGCGGTATTTCTTCTACAGCAGAGGGAAATCCTATCGTTAAATTGAAAGTCAAATACCGGCGAGAAGGCTTAGAAGTGGGAAATAGCGAGCGTTCATCTATGGGGTGAGGGTTCCTATTAAAAACTCAATCAAAAGTGGGAGAAATCGCCTCTTTCCACAGGGTTTATCCCCATTGTGTGTGGAGTTACAAGCGTGTAATTCAGCCTGTGTTGTATTCGTAGGGTTTACGAGACCTATCCCCAGCAAACATTCAGGATTAAGGAGGATTCTTACCTTATGGCCACCGAATCAACAGGACAGCGCATTCTCGTCGTTGATGACGAGTCAAACATTAGCGATCTTATTGCGACAAGTCTGAAATTTGTTGGCTTCGATGTGCGCACCGCTTCAAATGGTTCGCAGGCACTCATAGTTGCCGAAGAATTCAAACCACACGCAATGATTTTAGATGTAATGCTCCCTGATTTGGATGGGTTTGAAGTCTGCCGACAGATTCGTAATGAGGGAATTGAAGTTGGAGTTTTATTCCTCTCTGCCAAAGATGAGATGAAAGATAAAGTGCAAGGTCTCACAATCGGTGGTGATGACTACATGACCAAACCATTTAGTCTTGAAGAGTTGGTTGCACGTTTGCGAGCGTTGCTGCGCAGAATTGGTGTTACTGAACATGTCGCCGATAGTGAGAAAATTAGATTTGCTGATCTTGAGTTAGATGAAGCTACCCATGAAGTTCGTCGCGCGGGAAATTTGCTAGAACTTTCTCCTACTGAGTTTACTCTTTTGCGTTACATGCTAATCAATTCGGATCGAGTAGTTTCCAAAGCTCAAATTCTGGACCATGTATGGGATTACGATTTTGGTGGAGATGCAGGAATTGTTGAAACATACATTTCATACTTGCGAAAGAAGATAGATATCTTTGAACCCGCACTTATTCATACAGTTCGTGGTGTCGGCTACAGATTAAGAATGCCACCGACAAAATAGCGCTATGAAAAAATCATTCGGCACCTGGAGCCTAAGAAGCAGAATTTCCCTAGGAGTTGTAGCCCTTGCAGCACTCGGTTTCTTGGCATCAGGACTAGTTGCGCAAAGTGCACTTAAGGATTATTTAACAACACAGATTGACCATGAGCTAGAAGCAATCACAGGTGGCACGCTCCCACGAATTATGCGCGCAGGAATTGCGCATGAGGCTTTGGAGTCACGTCATGACGATGATGATGAGGATAAACCCGCTCGCAACGCTCCAAATTCACCACTGCAAAGAATCCCGACAACAACCTCGCTTACTTTGCTCGACCCTGCTGGAAACATCGTTGGTGGGCTGGGTGGAGATCTCAACAAGGCCTCTATTAGTGACTACATACAAGGTCTTTTGCCGGCAGAGGTTGCGATACATGGTGATGAACCATTTTCTATTGAAGCAGATGGTGCAGATTTCCGCGCAGTCGCACGCACCCTGCCTGGTAATGGTGGAACTCTCGTAGCCGCTCAATCTCTAGAAGAACTCGACAACACTGTAAGTAAATTAGGTTTCCTCTTCTTTTTCATCAGTCTTGTTTTGTTGATTCTCATGGCAATTGCGGCTCGCGCAGTTGTGAAAGTTGGTCTGCGCCCACTTGAAGATGCGGAAACAACAGCCGAAGAAATTGCATCAGGAAATCTTTCGGCACGTATGCCAGAGGTATCTCCTGATACTGAAGTGGGAAGACTTGTGAACACACTTAACACAATGCTTACTCGCATTGAAGAAGCATTCGCGGTACGAACTGAAAGTGAAGATAAACTTCGTAGATTTGTTGCAGACGCATCACACGAGCTACGTACACCGATTACTGCTATCCGTGGGTTCTCTGAATTACATAGGCAAGGGGCAGTTAAGGGTGATTTGGAAACCAAAGAACTCATTGCTCGCATTGAGGGCGAGTCAAAACGTATGGGCTCATTGGTAGAAGATCTTTTACTTCTTGCGCGTCTAGATCAGGCGCGTGAGATGGATTCAAAGCCTGTCGATATCGTAAAAGTTGTTGCGGACGCTGTTGCATCTGCCCAGGTTTCAGGTCCCGAGCACCCAATTACTTTAAGTACACCTAATGAAGAGCTGTTTATGTTGGGTGATGAAGTGCGAATTCATCAAGTAATTGCAAACTTACTCGCCAATGCCCGCGCACATACACCTGCCTCTACACCTATCGCAATCATGATTACATCTAACGATTCTGAAGTATCAATCTCTGTCTCGGATAAAGGGCCAGGACTTTCGGAGATAGACCAGAAGCGAATCTTCGAACGCTTCTACCGAGCAGATGGATCGCGTTCAAGAACTGGTGATGACGGAAGTGGACTAGGGCTATCAATTGTTGATGCAGTGATGCGCGGTCATGGTGGAAGCGTTTCTGTTGAATCCAAACTTGGCGAGGGATCGAAATTTACCCTTGTGTTTCCTCGAAAAGACTCTTAGTTCTCGTTCTGCCCGAGTGATTCCATAGCGCGCAGCGTTGCAATACGTTCTTGAATCGGCGGATGGGTACTGAACAATTTTGAAACAGTTTGTCCATCAAGAGGTGATTCGATCCAGATATGTGCAACCGCATTTGATTTCTGTTGCACAACCGTTGTATCTGATGCTAAAACTTCTAGTGCTTTACGAAGACCTGCCGGGTTTCTTGTAAACGAGACCGCAGTTGCATCAGCGAGAGACTCACGCTTACGTGAAATTGCTGATTTCAATAACATCGCTGCAATTGGAGCCAACATCAAAACAAGTAAAGAAACTACGAGTGCTAGTGGATTCTGATTACGGTCTCGGCGTCCCCCACCAAAAAACATCATGCGGGTGAGGAAATCGCTCAAAATTGCAATTGCTCCCGCAGTTGTCGCGGCAACTGCTGACACCAATGTGTCGCGATTAGCTACGTGCGACATTTCGTGTGCAATAACACCTTGTAGTTCATCACGGTCCATTACTTCAAGTATGCGCGTGGTGAATGCAATCAACGCATGTTCAGGATTTCTGCCGGTTGCAAATGCATTCGGCGCGGAATCTTCGACAATTGCAACTTTAGGCATTGGCAAGCCACTGGCAATTACTACCTCTTCGATCACATTAAAGAGCTCTGGTGCATCTTCACGAGTGATGAGTTTTGCACCGGTCATTGTTAAAACCAATTTATCTGAGCCGTAATATGAACCCCACACGCCGACAAGTGCAAAGCCAACAGCCACAGGAACGATTGTTGAAGTTGTTCCCGCTCCGAAATACGTAAGTGCTGCGTACGCAACTAACCAGGTGAGTGCACCCATCGATGCAAGTAAAAAATAAGTTTTGCCCTTATTCGCAGATTGCAGTGCCCTGAAGTTGTTTTCAGCCATAACTTACTTTAAAACTTTACGTTTGGAACATTACGATCGGTTGGGTTTTCTACTTCGTAGAATTCACGAGCGCTTACCTTGGCAAAGCCTGCAAATGCACTGGTAGGAATTGTTTTAACAGCTGTATTTAGGTTGCGCACATTGTCGTTGTAGAACTGACGTGCAAATGAAACTTTATTCTCAGTTGTTGAAAGTTCTTCTTGCAAAGATAAAAAATTCGCTGACGCTTTTAAATCTGGGTATGCCTCTGCTATTGCGAGCAAACCTTTAAGGGCATTTGTCAGCGCGCCGTCTGCTGCTGCAACATCTGCAACAGTTGAAGCTGATGTTGCTTTGGCGCGTGCCTGCACTACTGCATCAAATGTTCCTTGTTCGTGCGCGGCATATCCCTTAACTGTTTCGACAAGATTTGGGATGAGGTCTGCACGGCGCTTGAGTTGAACTTCAATCTGGGCAAATGCCTCATCGACAGTGATGTTCAGGCGAATTAGGCGGTTGTATTGAGCGATGAAAAAAAGCACAAGTAAAACGATGGCTGCGATGACTATGTATTCCATACCTTATTCAACCCCTTCGGCCTGAGTTGTATTCCCCAGATAGAAGTATCCAGGAGTTACTTAATTTTACTCTGATGGAAATTCATAAAGGAGCGGCTAGGGGTAGGCCCGCGCTGTCCCTGATAACGTGAAGCGTAGATTGCGGAGCCGTATGGGTGCTCAGCCGGTGATGAGAGCTTGATCAGGCAAAGCTGGCCAATTTTCATCCCGGGAAATAACTTGACCGGCAAATTTGCAACGTTAGAAAGTTCGAGAGTGATGTGTCCAGAAAATCCTGGATCAATAAACCCTGCCGTGGAATGTGTAAGTAAGCCAAGGCGGCCAAGGGATGATTTACCTTCGAGGCGCCCTGCGATGTCATCTGGAAGCGTGATGATTTCGTAAGTGCTCGCCAAAACGAATTCACCGGGGTGCAAGATAAATGCTTCGCCATCTTCGGCGATGACTTCGCGGGTAAGTTCTGATTGCTCTATTGAGGGGTCGATGACCGAATACTTGTGGTTTTCAAAGACGCGGAAGAACTTATCTAGGCGGACATCAACTGATGAAGGTTGGATCATTGCCTCGTCGAAAGGGTCGACGGCTACGCGGCCGGCGGTAATTTCGGCGCGGATATCGCGATCACTAAGAAGCACGGCGCGAGCCTACCTGCGCAGGCGCAGAAAAAAGACCTTCGGCGCGCTTGCGTAAGTTACTGGCGGGTAGCACCATTACGCCATGAGCCATTACACCGCCAACCTCCGTGATATCGAATTCTGCCTCTTTGACCTCTTGGGTCGCGAAAAAGTTCTCGGTACCTCTATCTATTCTGAAATCGATCGCGATACAGCGATGGGAATGTTGGAGGAGATGAAGCGTCTAACAGAAAATGATTTAGCCGCCTCATTTGTTGAAGGTGATCGCATCGGTACAGATTTTAATAAAGCCACTGGAGATGTAAAACTTCCAGAAAGTTTTAAGAAATCCTATAAAGCATATGTCGATGGCGAATGGTGGCGCCTTGATGCGCCAGTTGAACTCGGTGGAATGAAAGTTCCTGCATCAGTTCGTTGGGCAATTGCTGAGATGGTTCTTGGTTCAAATCCTGCAATTCACATTTATGCATCTGGGTATGCATTTGCACATGTTGCGTATGTTTTAGGTACTGATGTTCAGAAGACAATGGCAAAGCACATGGTTGATCGCCATTGGGGTGCAACGATGCAACTTACTGAACCAGATGCGGGATCAGATGTTGGTGCAGGTCGCACTAAGGCAGTTGAACAAGCAGATGGAACCTGGCATATCACTGGCACAAAGCGTTACATCACTTCAGGAGATGCTGACATTTATGACAACATCATGCATTTTACTCTTGCCCGTCGAGAAGGTGGCGGACCGGGAACTAAGGGGCTTTCCTTATTCCTTATTCCAAAGTTTATGTTTGATCTTGAGACAGGCGAACTTGGTAAGCGCAACGGTGTCTATGTCACAGGTGTAGAAAGCAAAATGGGCCTCAACGTTTCAGCTACATGCGAGGTAAATCTTGGTGAGAAAGAGCCTGCAGTTGGATATCTACTTGGTGATGTTCATCAAGGCATCGCACAGATGTTTAAGGTAATCGAATTTGCTCGCATGATGGTTGGAACAAAAGCGATTGCAACTCTCTCAGCCGGATATCTACATGCACTTGCTTACGCAAAAACTCGCGTGCAAGGTGGAGATATGAAAGTAATGAACGATAAGGCGAGCCCGCGTGTAACCATCATTAAGCATCCAGATGTACGTCGTTCGCTCATGGTGCAAAAGGCATACTCCGAAGGCATGAGAGCGCTAGTTCTTTACACCGCTTCTATCCAAGATGAAATTGAACTTGCAAAAGCTGCCGGAGATGCCGAGAAGTTAGAAACTATGGAGAGGCTCAATGATCTCTTGCTTCCCGTTGTTAAAGGTTTCGGTTCTGAAAAATCATGGACGCTTCTTGGAACTGAATCACTTCAAACCTTCGGTGGCGCAGGATTTACTCAAGATTGGCCGCTCGAGCAATATGTGCGCGACGCAAAGATCGATACTTTGTATGAAGGCACAACTGCAATCCAGGGTCTGGACTTCTTCTTCCGCAAAGTTGTAAAAGATGGAGGGCGCGCACTTGGATTACTTGGGAAAGAAATCCAAGCTTTCGCAGAAACTGGTGGAGTGCACGCCGCGGAGAAACAAGCACTTCTTAAAGCACTTGCAGATCTCAATGGAATTATTGGAGTTCTTGTCGGTCATGCGATGGCATCTCAAGAGAAAGCCGATGAAATCTACAAAGTTGGTCTCAGCACTTCTCGTGCACTGATGGCCGTGGGTGATGTCATCATCTCTTGGTTGCTTCTACGTCAAGCTGATATTGCTGCAGAAAAATTGGCTGCGGGTGCTGGAAAAGATACTGATTTCTATACCGGCAAGATTGCATCAGCAAAGTTCTTTGTTGCCACTGTTCTTCCTCACATCACAGCAGATCGAAAGATAGTTGAGGCCACAGATTCAACGATTATGGAGATCCCTGAATCTGCTTTCTAGCCAATGTAAGATAAACTCATCTGATGCTCTCAAAACATCGTGGTGAGTTTTTTCTTATTTTGGGAGCTTTTATCTTTGCTCTAAGCGGAATCATTGTGATTGTCGTTCTAAAGCATCTACCCGCATTTCGATTAGCTGAATTTCGCTCCATTACAGCGGTTGTAATACTCGGTACGTATGTCTTATTTACACGTCCGGAACTTATAAAAATGGTCCGCTCCGAAATTCCTAGGCTGGGAATGTATGGTGTTGTGGGTTTTGCGATGGTCAACTTCGGGTATCTCTTGGGAATTCAGCGTGGGGTACCAATTGCACTTGTTTTGATTATTGAGTTTACGGCTTCGATTTGGATTGCCTTGTGGATCAAATTCGTTCGTAAAGCTTTCGTCGCTCGTGATATGTGGATCGCAATTGCTCTATCCCTCCTCGGATTATTTCTGGTTTCTAAGGCATGGAATGGATTTACTTTTGACTTAATCGGTCTCGCTGGTGCGTTGGGAAGTGCTTTTGCGCTCGCTGGATACTTTCTTATGAGCGAAAAAATCGGTAAGACGCGCGAACCGATTGCGCTACTTATCTTTGGAATGGGATTTGCATCTATCTTCTGGCTAGTAGTTCTTCCGCCGTGGAATTTTCCCTTTGAAGTATTTACAAAGCAGATGGATCTTGGTGGCATCGCCGCTGGTGTATTAATTCCCGGTTGGGTGATGATGGCAGGCGCTGCACTTCTTGGGACTGTAATTCCTTATCTCTGTGTTCTTACCGGCACGCGATATCTTGGCGCATCAACAAGTAGTGTTATTGGAATGCTTGAACCAGTAATGGCAGGAGCGTTTGCATGGGTGTGGTTCGGCCAGAGTTGGGATGCAATTCAATTAATTGGTGCAGTTGTGGTTCTTTTCGGAATTTATCTTGCGGACCGCGCTAAATCTCAAGCGCATAGTTAACCAAGAAGAGAACTACTCGTTCCAACCACCATCACCTGGTGCTGATGGCTGAATATCAGTAGATGCAGATGTTGATTGCGTAAAGTCTCGTCCTGCACCCACATTTGGCGCCATATCGAAGAATCGCGCAAAGTGAAGTTGCGCAGAGACTGTAATTGTTCGCGTTGGTCCGTTACGGTGCTTGGCAACAATGAAATCTGCTTCGCCTGATCGGTTCTGTGAATCGTACATATCATCGCGGTGGAGCAAGATAACTAAGTCAGCATCTTGTTCGATAGAGCCAGATTCACGGAGATCTGAAAGCATCGGGCGCTTATCAGTACGTTGTTCTGGGCCACGGTTAAGCTGCGAAATAGCGATAACAGGCACATTGAGTTCTTTAGCCATCAACTTTAATTGGCGAGAGAATTCAGAGACTTCTTGCTGACGGTTTTCTACACGCTTGCCTGAAGTCATCAGCTGCAGGTAGTCAATGACAACGAGTTTGAGGTCGTGACGCTGCTTAAGGCGTCGAGCCTTCGCGCGAATTTCCATCATAGAAAGATTCGGTGAATCGTCAATAAACAGTGGTGCATCAGAAATTTCGCCCATACGGCGAGCAAGCTTTGCCCACTCATCATCACTGAGTTGGCCAGAACGAATACTGTTAAGTCCTACTCGCGCTTCGGCAGATAACATACGCATCGTAATTTCTGACTTAGACATTTCAAGTGAAAAAATAACCGATGTCTGATTGTCGTGAATAGAAGCATGTCGCGCGATATCAAGGCCCAGTGTTGATTTACCAACTGCAGGACGCGCTGCAATAATAATCATGTTACCTGGATGGAATCCGTGAGTGAGCACATCTAGATCTCTAAAACCAGATTTAACTCCTTCTACTCCAACGCCTTTAGAGATTGCTTCAATCTCATCGAGTGCTGCTGGCAACAAATTGCTGAGCTGTACATAATCTTCCGAAGAGCGACGTTCTGTAACTGCATAGACCTCTGCTTGCGCAGCATCCACTGCGTCATCTACTTCACCATTTTGATCGTAGCCAAGCTGAACAATCTTTGTTCCTGCTTCAACGAGGCGACGCATGATTGCATGTTCAAGCACAATCTTTGCGTAGTAACCAGCGTTCGCTGCAGTCGGTACTGAAGAGATAAGTGTGTGCAGATATGGTGCACCACCTGCGCGCGCGATATCTCCGCGCTTTGTGAGTTCTGCTGCCACAGTGATTGCGTCTGCGGGTTCGCCACGGCCATAAAGATCAAGAATTGCATCGTAAATTAATTCGTGTGATGGGCGATAAAAATCGCGTTCGCGTAAAACTTCAACAACATCTGCAATTGCATCTTTGGATAAAAGCATTCCACCGAGAACGGATTGTTCTGCTTGTAAATCTTGCGGCGGTGTTCGCTCAAACTCTGCCCCAACGGTGTTGTACTGCCCGTTACGTTGGGAGTTGTTAGGAAGTTCTGCGATGCTCACGAGCGGTACTTTCCTCTAGACCACTGACAAAAGCGAAGCGCCCTGGGGATGAAAGTGTGGATAAGCGCCTGTTCTATGTGTAAAAGCCTGTGGAGAAGGTGTGCGCAACTTCTCCATACGGTGGATAGCTGGGTATATAAGCGTAAAAAAGTGTGGACGAAAGTAAATCGGAAGTTCTCACTCTATGAGATAGCTAGAACGAGTCGAGAAACACGAAAGCCCGCCGCAGTTACGCGACGGGCTTTCGAGAGTAAAGAACTTAAGCAGAGACAACTGTGAGATTTACAGTTGCGACAACGTTATGTGCAAGTGAAACCTTTACAGCGTGCGTACCTGTCTTCTTGATGTGACCTGAAGTCTTGAGGTTGTGGCGGTCGATATCGACAGTTGTTGCAGACTTAATTGCTGCTGCGATGTCTTTATCTGTAACTGAACCAAAGAGACGACCAGCTGTGCCAGTCTTTACCTTGATTGTTACTGTTGCCTTTTCAAGAGTTGTCTTGATCTCTTTAGCGTGATCGAGATCGCGAACTTCGCGTGCAGCACGTGCGCGACGAATTCCTTCGATCTGCTTCTCTCCGCCTAGTGACCATGCAATTGCGACGCCACGTGGCAACAAGAAGTTGCGTGCGTAGCCATCTTTGACTGTTACAACATCGCCAGCGTTACCTAGCTTGTTAACTTCACGAGTAAGAATGAGTTTCATGGTTCATATCTCCTTATCGTGCTGATGATGTGTAAGGCAGTAGCGCTACTTCACGGCTGTTCTTAACAGCTGTTGCTACTGAACGTTGATGTTGT
>WLPI01000031.1 GCA_009698845.1 Actinomycetota bacterium | reverse complement strand
TTCGAGAATTCCTCGACCACCAGTCTTCGTCTTGCTACAGCCATACCGAGTAAAGAAGTAAATCTAACAACGGGTACTGATAAAGCGTCCGACTAGGGAAAAGCGTACCTGCTACGCAACGGTATGCCTATTCCTGCAACTTTGAAATCACGCTCAGAAAAGGCCGGTATTCACAAAGTCAGGGGGAAGTTGTATAAATAAGGTATTGAAAACTACCAAAGAGTCGCAGTTGTGGATCGGGGAAGGTCGCACAAGGCAACCTTGGTAGGAGTTCTTCATGCACCACACATCTGTACAAAAAAATGGCATAGCTGGTTTGGTAACAATCCATTCTGCCCCCGTAGCCCTGCGTCAACATATCGAGTGGGGCCTTAATTCAATTTTGGGTGCACCTGCACATTTTAGTTGGCGCGAACAACCGCTACTCGTCGGAACAATTAGAACAGTGTTGGAATTTCGCGCACCTTCTGGAACTTCGGCCAAGATTGCAACAGCGCTGAAGAATTGGCACTACCTGCGATTTGAAGTGCAAGAGATGAGCGATATTAGTGGAGAGTACTTCCGCTTTACACCAGAACTTGGAATCCATCGTGCACAGATTGACGCAAGCGGATCGATTTTGATTGGCGAGAATGTAATCCGTACATCACTTGCAACCTTTGATGATTTAGAAGTTCGTGAGAATTTAGAGCTAGCCCTTGGAACTGCATGGGAATCGGCACTCGAACCGATGCGCGGAGTCGATTTGCAAGAGGTCGCAAAGTTACGCGCTATATGATTACGCCATGACTACTCAAGCACCCATGACATCAGCAGAACGTCGTAAATCAATTCTCTACATTGCAATCGCTCTTATTTTGGCGATTGCCCTCGGTGGGGGACTAGTCAAAGTCGGTGCTGGATTTGCTGACCGCAATGCAAATGGAATTACTGTTACAGGTTCTGCAAAGACTTCTGCAACAGCAGATAACGTTGTCTGGACTCTTAATGTTTCACTAACTCGCCAAACTGTCTCCGAAGCAGTTACCAAGGTAGGTAATGATGTAGCGGCAGTTTCAAAATATCTCATTGATGGCGGCATTCCTGAAGGTGAACTGACACTTGGTTCAGTCTCTACCTATGCCAATGAGCAGTACGTCAATGGAAATAACACAGGCAAGATTCTTAATTATCGTGCTTCGCGTGATGTCGTTGTGCGATCAAAAGATGTGCAACTGGTTTCTAAGTTATCCCAAGGAATTGGCACAATTTTGCAGGCTGGCGTCACGGTAAACAATTACGGACCACAGTATTACCTCTCAACTTTGCCAAAACTTCGCCCGCAGTTGCTTGAAGAAGCAATGAAGGATGCAAAAGTTCGCGCAGTGGCAATTACAAAAGCTGTAGGCGGAAAAGTTGGCGCAGTTCAATCTGTAAAGTCAGGCGTTTTTCAAGTGACAACACCAGATTCAACAATGACAGCAGATACTGGGGCATATGACACTTCCAGTATTGAAAAGACAGTGACCTCGACAGTTTCTGTCACTTTCGACGTTAACTAGATTTACAGCGGAATATTGCCGTGCGAACCACGGCGGTATTCAGTTTCGCTTAATACTTTAGCAATTGCGCTACGAGTCTTATCTGGTTCGATCATTTCATCTACCGCACCAATTTCAATAGCGCGTGCGACTCCGCCAGAGACCTTTTCATGTTCAGCCGCTAGCTCAAGTTCCATACCTGTGCGTTGAGATTCTGGAAGATCAGCTAGTAAACGTCGGTGCAAAACTCGCACTGCAGCTACAGCGCCCATAACTGAGACTTCTGCTTGAGGCCATGCAAATACACGGGTTGCACCTAGTGACTTCGAATTCATAGCAACAAATGCACCGCCGTAGGCTTTACGAGTAATGACGGTAACGCGCGGAACAACTGCCTCTGCAAAAGCATGCAGCAACTTCGCACCGCGACGAACAGCCCCTTCCCACTCTTGACCAAGACCGGGTAAGAATCCCGTGACATCGGCAATGACGACAAGTGGAATTCCAAAGGCATCGCAGGTACGAACAAAGCGTGCAGCTTTTTCGCCAGCGGCCGAATCCAAAACTCCACCGATGACTTGCGGGTTGTTGGCAATGACACCGACAGTGCGACCACCTAAGCGGCCAATAACAGTTGTCATATTCTCTGCCCACATATCAAGAAGTTCTAACTTTTCGCCATCTTTATCCAATAGTGCATCAACGAGTGGATGAACTTCATATACACGCTTCTGAGAATCTGGAACCAAGTGCGCAAGGGGCACATCTTCAACGTGTGCAGACATCAAACCTTGATTCGCAAAGAGTGAGACGAGGTCTTGAATTTCAGAGAATGCAATCTCTTCAGTGGGTGCAATAACGTGAGCAACACCTGAATTTTTACTATGTGCCTCTGGCCCACCAAGGAGTGCCATGTCAACGATGTCACCAGTAACGGATTTAACAACGTCTGGACCCGTCACAAATATTCGACCTTCGGGTGCAAGTACAACAATGTCAGTCAGTGCTGGTCCATATGCGCCGCCACCTGCTGTGGGTCCCAGTACAAGTGATAGTTGAGGAACTCGTCCGCTTGCTGTGACCATTGCTTGAAAAACTTCGCCGAATGCATTCAGCGATGCAACACCATCGCTGAGTCGCGCACCACCTGAATGCCAAAGTCCGATGATGGGAGATTGCGCACCCATAGCTGCGCGATATGCCTGAACAATTACTTGTGAACCATCGATTCCGAGTGCGCCACCTTTTATTGTGGGATCAGAAGCGAAGACAACAACTTTATTTCCTTTTACTAAACCAGTTGCTGCAACCATTCCGCAATCAGTGCGCGGAACAAGTAATTCGTATGCGCCATTATCTACAAGCCGTGCGATACGGGTCTCTGGATCAAGACCAGAAAGATCAGACCCTGTGACCGACGTTGTCATAGACCTAGGTTAGAGCGATTTAAATGCAAGCACCACGTTATGACCACCAAATCCGAATGAATCGTTCAACGCTGCGATATCTCCCGCAGGAAGTGCGCGTGGTGTGTCGCGAACAACATCAACTGTGACCGCAGGGTCCAGGTTTTCTATATTTATTGTTGGCGGAGCGAGGCGTTCTTGAAGTGCTTTGACGATGAATACAGATTCGATAGCACCTGCGCCACCGAGTAAGTGACCTGTCATGGATTTAGTTGCAGATACTGCAACATGATCTGCATCTTTACCGAGTGCTTTGCGAAGTGCGTTTGCTTCAGCAACATCACCTGCTGGCGTTGATGTTGCGTGTGCATTCAAATGAACAATATCTTTTGTTGAGAGTCCTGAATTTGCGAGCGCAAATTTAATTGCGCGCTGGACTCCTGAGCCTTCTGGGTCTGGTGCAGCGATGTGATAACCATCAGAGGTAAGTCCTTGCCCACCGACTTCGCAGTAAATCTTTGCTCCGCGTGCTTTTGCAGATTCGTACTCTTCAAGAATAAGAATTCCGCCGCCTTCACCCAATACAAACCCATCGCGATCAACGTCATACGGGCGTGATGCAGCAGCAGGATTATCGTTGCGAGTAGAAAGTGCCTTCATGGCGGCAAAGCCAGCCATGGGTAATTGATGGATCGCAGCTTCAACGCCACCTGTAACAATGATGTCGGCGCGATTGTTCTTAATCATTTCGTAGGCATAACCGATTGCTTCTGCCCCAGATGCGCACGCACTTACTGGAGTGTGAACGCCAGCTTTTGCCTGAAGTTCGAGTCCAACATTTGCAGCAGGTCCATTTGGCATCAACATGGGCACTGTATGAGGACTTACTCCGCGAGCGCCCTTTTCATTGAGGTTTACAAATTGATCAAGGAGAGTAATTACTCCGCCGATTCCTGAGGCGACGACAACGCCTAAACGTTCTTTATCGATGTCATCAGGTGAACCTGCATCTTTCCAGGCCTCACGTGATGCGATGAGAGCAAACTGTTCTGAGCGATCGAGTCTGCGCATTTCAACGCGTTCCATTTGATCAGTTGGTTCTGTCGCAACGCGCGCAGCAAAGTGCACAGGTAGAAGTTCGCGCCAATCTTCGGTGAGAAGTCGGACTCCACTTTGGCCGGCAAGAAGCGCCTTCCATGTTGTGGCGACATCTGCACCTAGGGGAGTTGTCGCCCCTAAGCCTGTAACCACTACGCGACGTTGTGACATACCGCTAATTTATTTCTAAAAAGTCTACTTATGCTGCTGCGTTAACGATGAAGTTAACTGCGTCGCCCACTGTTGCAAGCTCAGTCACTTTCTCGTCAGGAATCTTCACACCAAAGCGCTCTTCACATGCAACTACAACTTCAACCATGCTTAGTGAGTCAACTTCTAGATCGTCAGTGAAGTTCTTATCGAGTTCGATTGATGCAGCTGGAATACCTGCTACTTCTTCAACGATCTCTTTGATTCCTGCAAGTACATCTGCTTGTGAAAGCGCCATTGTGATTCCTTTACTCATTCGTACTAACGTATTGGGGACAGGTGAGTAATTGTCTATGAAAAGTAGGCTTACTTCCCAGTAATTGGACGGGTAATTGGAGAAAAATTATGGTTTTGGTGGCAATTTAACAACTTGTCCCGCGTAAACGAGACCTGCGCCATATCCAATGAGTAGCGCCAGCTTTCCATGTAATTCCGGCTGCTTCTTGAGAAGTGCATCCATTGCAAGCGGAATCGAAGCCGCGGAAGTATTGCCATTAGTGCGAACGTCATCTGCGATCACAACTGAATCTGGCATATTCATTTCTTTTGCCATTGATTCGATGATTCGAATATTTGCTTGATGAGGAATAAAGACATCAAGATCATTGACGGTTAGTCCCGCAGACTCGAGTGCCTTGTTTGCAGCTTTACTCATTGAAAACACTGCCCACCGAAATACTTTTTGGCCTTCTTGAGCAATGTTGGGCCACTTGCTACCCGCTTTTGTTAATTGAGTTTCGACATCGCGTACTTCAATCCACGATGGATTCATTAAAATTGCATCGCGGCTATCGGCATCAGATCCCCATTCAACTGGACCAATTCCAGTCTCCTGTGATGCCCCAATGACAACTGCCCCTGCACCATCGGCAAAGATGAACGCTGTTGCACGATCGTTCGGGTCTGTGAAATCTGAAATCTTTTCAGCACCAACAACCAGAACTGTTTTTGATGTTCCAGATTTAATGAAATCGTGAGCCATTGATACTCCGTAAGAAAACCCAGCACAGGCCGCATTGATATCAAACGCTGCCGCTTTTGGGTGACCTAACCGCTGAAGAATTGCAGTAGCTGCAGAGGGTGCCTGAAATGGAAATGTAATCGTTGCCACGATCAGCGTATCGATATCTGTAATTGACAACTTTGCATTCTTGAGTGCATCTTCGGCAGCCCAGGTAGCCATGTCAAGAAGAGTCTCTGACTCATCGGCAAAACGACGAGATTCAATACCTGTGCGTTGCTGAATCCATTCATCACTTGATTCAATGCGATCAACAATTTCAGAGTTAGGCACAAGACGCTTTGGTCGGTAAGAACCCACTGCAAGAATTTGACTCTCGCTGCCGGTTTTGGAAGCAATTACCTTTGACATTACTTCCCTCCGTGCTCTGCTGCGAATTCGCGTGCGGCGCTGAGATCATCCGGAGTCTTCAACGCGAATTGTTGAATTCCTGGCGCTGCTCTCTTAATCAGTCCGACCAACGTACCAGCAGGTGCGAGCTCGATAACGCCTGTGACACCCAGAGCTGAAAGAGTTTGCATACATAAATCCCAACGCACTGGATTAGCGATTTGATTGACGATGCGATCGAGTACCTCTCGACCACCTGTAACGACTGCACCATCTCTATTCGAGAGCACGCCTTTGTGTGAATCAGAGACCGAAATGCTTTCTGCAAGTGCGCGAAGTGGGTCTACCGCGGATTGCATAAAGGGAGTATGAAAAGCGCCAGCAACTGCAAGCGGGCGAACGCGCGCACCTTCGGGTGCAAGTTGCGCAAGAGATTCAAGGTCACCTGCTGCGACTATTTGTCCGCCGCCATTGTCATTTGCCGCAACCAGGCCCAGATCTGAGATTGCATGAAGTACCACCTGGCGATCCCCGCCCAATACCGCGGCCATGCCTGATGGTGTAACTCCTGCAGCTTTTGCCATTTCAACACCACGTGCACGTACTAACTTCATTGCATCAACTGGGGTAAGAACGCCACCTATAGCTGCCGCAGTGATTTCTCCTACTGAATGTCCGGCAACAAAAGAAAAGTTTTGAATTCCAAGGGCATGTGAACTCATCAGACCTGTTGCAACAATAAGTGGTTGTGCATTAGCAGTGTCTTTGATTTCATCTGCATCAGCAGTTGTTCCAAGTCGAGCAACATCAAGACCAATGGCTGCAGAAAACTTTTCTGTAAACTGAACAATCGCTGGATCTTCTAGCCAAGCACTGAGCATTCCGGGAGTTTGTGAACCTTGGCCCGGAGCGATGATTGCGAGCATGTCGTTAATATATTGGAATACGACGAAGTGTGAGGCCACTCGCGCTTGAAAAAAACTTTACCGGTTAGTAACATCCTCTTCATGAAGATTGCTGTGTGCGTAAAGCAAGTGCCTGATTCTTGGGCAGAGAAGAAGATGGTCAACGGAGTTCTTGATCGCGAAAACGTTGATGCGGTTCTTAATGATCTTGATGAGTACGCAGTGGAAGAAGCGCTACGTATTGCCGAAGAACATGGCGGCAACGATGAAGGTGGCGCAAACACAATTACGTTGATTTCAATGGGACCAGAGCGCGCAACTGAAGCCGTGCGAAAAGGTCTTTCAATGGGTGCAAACGATGCAATATTGGTAACAGATGCAGCGCTTGCAGGATCAGATGCGCTTGCCACATCAGCAGTACTTGCAAAAGTAATTAGCGATGGTGGATACGACATCGTCATTTGCGGAACTGAATCAACGGATGCACGAATGAGCGTTGTACCTGCGATGCTTAGTGCGCGCCTTGGTTGGGCGCAGTTAACTTTCGCTTCAAAGGTAGTTGTAGACCCAGCTGGAAAAGTCTCTATCACTCGCGTTACCGAAGCAGGTGTTGACGAACTCTCAGCAGATTTCCCAGTCGTTATCAGCGTTGTAGAGAAGATTAATGAACCTCGTTATCCATCATTTAAGGGAATCATGGCAGCGAAGAAGAAGACCATTGATCAGAAAGATCTAGCAGCTATTGGGGTTTCGGTTCAGAGTGCATGGTCACAAGTAAATGATGCGACTCCACGTCCCGCACGCGCAGCCGGCTTAAAAGTTAACGATGAAGGAAATGGTGGCGAAGCCCTCATCTCCTTCCTAGCAGAGAAGAAGTTGATATGAGCAACGTATTTATCCTCGCTGATTTTTCAGGTGACAAAGCAAGCAAGACAACAGCAGAGCTTGCAACTGTAGGCGCTCGCATTGGATCTGTGACCGCGGTAGTTCTAGCTGCAAATGGCAAGGGTGCGGCGCTCGCTGCAACTGTCAATCAAGGTCCTATTGCTAACGTACTTGTTCTTGAATCTGATGATTTTTCAGCGCACGGTGTAGCAGCATCGGCTGATGCACTAGCCAACCTCGTGAAAGAGAAATCTCCAGCCGCACTTTTGGTTGCATCACACGCATTTGGAAAAGAAGTTGCAGCGCACGTTGCAGTTCTCACCGAATCAGGAATTATCACTGATGCCATTGATGTTGCAGCAGATGCAACAGCTACGCAATCTGTATTCGGTGGTTCAACAACTGTGCTCTCAAAAGTTTCACACGGAACGCCAATTATTACTGTTCGCCCAAATAGTGTAGAAGCTGATTTCTCGGCATCGACACCTGCTATTGAAAGTGCAACAGCAACTATCGGTGCAGATGCAAAGAAAGCTCGCATCAGTTCTTCGCAACCTCCTGTAAAGGGCGGTCGTCCAGAGTTAACAGAAGCCAACATTGTTGTATCTGGTGGACGCGGAACAGATGGAAACTTCACTGCGGTTGAAGCTTTTGCAGATTCACTTGGCGCCGCAGTTGGTGCATCTCGCGCAGCAACTGATGCAGGTTGGTATCCACATTCACATCAGGTTGGACAGACTGGAAAAACTGTCAGCCCGCAGCTCTATGTTGCCTGCGGAATTTCAGGAGCGATTCAACATCGTGCTGGCATGCAGACTTCGAAGACAATCATTGTGGTCAATAAAGATCCTGAAGCACCGCTCTTCGATATTGCCGATTTCGGCGTAGTGGGAGACCTCTTTAACGTGCTTCCGAAAGCCACCGAAGGCGTGCTCGCTCGAAATAGCTAGTCGCCACCTACGAACTAGACTGCTCCAATGAGCGTCTATCTCGACCATGCGGCTACAACGCCGATGTTTGACGTTGCCATTGATGCAATGAATTCAGCTCTGCGCAAGTTAGGTAACCCATCTTCACTTCACACTGAAGGTCGTGCTACCCGCAAAGATGTTGAAGATGCTCGCGAAGTAATTGCCCGCGCAATTGATTGCTTGCCCAGTGAAGTGATTTTCACGGGTTCTGGAACAGAGGCAAATAATGCAGCTGTAAAAGGTTTATTCTGGAATTCAGAGAAGAAAGTAATAATCGTTTCAAGTATCGAACATCATGCTGTTTTAGATCCTGCGCTCTGGTTAGCTGACCATGAAGGTGCCGAGTTGATTCAGATTCCTGTCGACAGTGATGGACTTATTGATTTAGATTTCCTCAAAAGAACCGTTGCTGCGCGTAAGAATGAAATCGCTCTTATCTCAGTGATGCATAGCAACAATGAGACTGGGGTCATCCAACCCATCGCTGAAGTCGTAAAGATTGCTGGAGATATTCCGGTGCATTGTGACGCGGTTCAGAGTTTTACTAAGGTGCCAATCTCTTACAAAAATCTTGGGTTGTTTGCAATGACAATTAGCGGTCATAAAGTTGGTGGACCACTTGGAATTGGCGCACTGATTTTGCGTCGTGCAGTTGAAATCCCAGCGCTCTTGCATGGCGGGGGACAAGAACGCGAAATCCGAAGTGGAACTCTTAACGCTCCATCAATCGTTGCATTTGCTGCAGCAGTATCTGCCCATATTTTTGATGCAACGAAAGTTGCGCAACTCAGAGATTCATTTGAATCCGGCGTCATTGCAGCGCGTCCAGATGCGGTAATAAATGGAGAGAGCGCTCCACGTCTTCCTGGTATTTCAAACATCACTTTTCCAGGCACGCAAAGTGATTCACTGTTGTTGTTGATGGATTCAGAGAAAGTGTCATGTTCAACTGGCGCCGCATGCACTGCCGGCGTGCATCGACCAAGCCATGTGTTAATGGCGATGGGACTCACAGATGTTCTTTCGCAATCTTCACTGAGATTTTCATTCGGCGCATCCAATAGTGAAGCCGATGTTCAGTTCGCTCTCTCTGTCCTACCTAGAGTGATTGAAAGAGGGTTAGCTGCGAATTCGGTAGGAAAAAAGTGAAAATCATCGCCGCCATGAGCGGAGGAGTTGATTCTGCAGTAGCTGCTGCGCGCGCAGTTGAGGCAGGGCACGAAGTAATTGGAGTGCATCTTGCACTCTCTTCTAACCCACAGAAGTACCGAAGTGGTGCCCGCGGTTGTTGCACTATTGAAGATTCACACGATGCGCGGCGAGCAGCAGATGTAATCGGAATACCTTTCTATATCTGGGATATGGCAGATGAATTTCATGCAGGTGTAGTTGAAAACTTTATGAGCGAATACGCAGCAGGACGCACTCCAAATCCTTGCTTGCGTTGCAACGAGAAAATTAAGTTTGCCGCGGTATTAGATCGAGCAAAGGCAATGGGATTTGATGGAGTAGTTACTGGGCATTACGCCCGCACGCAAGAAGGTGCAGATGGTCGTACTTTGCATCGCGCGGTTGATCCACTTAAGGATCAGTCCTACGTGCTTGCAGTGCTGAACCGCGAACAAATCAACGGAGCAATTTTTCCATTGGGCGACACTGAAAAAGTTGACATAAGAATCGAAGCAGAAGCTCGTGGATTAGCTGTGGCGCAGAAGCCAGATAGTCACGATATTTGTTTTGTACCATCAGGTGATAACGCAGGATGGTTGCGCGATCGTTTAGGAAGTGAAGTAGGTCCAATCGTTGATCAAGATGGGACGAAGATTGGCGAACATAAAGGCGCCTACACGTACACAATCGGACAACGAAAAGGGTTGGGACTCACAGTTCCAACAGCAGATGGATCCCCACGCTTCGTCCTTAAGATTGAACCGGTGACAAATACCGTTGTCGTAGGTGCGCGAGAAGATTTAGCTGTGACATCGATGCGTGGCGAAAACCCTATTTTCTGTGGCCCAGTAGTTGGCGCGGCACCTGTTAAAGGTTTCGTGCAAGTTCGCGCACATGGTGCGGCGCTTGATTGCACGTATTACATGGATGGCTCTGAACTCGTTGCAGAGTTAGATGCACCGCTACTTGGTCTTGCAACAGGGCAAGCGATGGTTATTTACGATGGTGATCGAGTTGTGGGTTCGGCGACTATTTGCGAGACAGCATGACAAATCAAGCTCGTCATAAAATCATTGAACTCACGCAAGAGATTCGTGATCATCAGTTTAAGTACTACGTTCTCGATGCCCCAACAATCACCGATGCACAATTCGACGCACTTCTTAGAGAGCTAAAGGCACTTGAAGCAAAACACCCAGAACTGCTCGAACCCGATTCTCCATCACTAGGTGTGGGTGGGGGATTTTCAACCACTTTTGACCAACACGATCACATTGAAAAGATGATGAGCTTGGATAATGTTTTCGATGAAGAAGAGCTCGCAGCGTGGTTTGACCGTGTAGAAAAAGAAACGGCTCACCCAGAGTATTTATGTGAATTAAAGGTAGATGGACTTGCGATTAATTTGCTCTACGAAAACGGACAGCTCACTCGCGCACTTACTCGTGGCAATGGCACAACTGGCGAGGACGTCACTCTCAACGTAAAGACAATCAAAGGTCTTCCGCACGCGCTAACAGGAAGAAATATTCCGGCACTTATTGAAGTTCGTGGTGAAGTCTTCTTTCCGGTTGCGGCATTTAACCAACTTAATGAAGAGCTAGAAGAAGCCGGCAAACAACTCTTTGCTAATCCACGCAACTCAGCTGCTGGCTCTCTGCGACAGAAAGATCCCCGGGTTACCGCAACTAGACCGCTAGATGTAGTCGTACACGGAATCGGTGCCAATGAAGGAATTTCATTTGAATCGCAATCTGATGCATATGCCCAACTTAAGACACTTGCTCTGCCTACATCGAACCGATTTAAAGTCTGTAAGAGCAGAAAAGAAGTGCTTGCCTATATTGAAAATTACAATATCCATCGCCACGATGTTGAGCACGAGATCGATGGCGTAGTAATCAAGGTAAATAACATTGCAGAACAGAAGAAATTGGGATTTACCTCGCGTGCCCCAAAATGGGCGATTGCATTTAAGTATCCGCCAGAGGAAGTCACAACTAAGTTACTTGATATCAAAGTCAGTGTCGGCCGCACCGGCAGAGTCACACCGTTTGCCTTTATGGAACCCGTCAAAGTTGCTGGATCAACAGTGACAAATGCGACTCTGCACAATCAAGAGGAAATTGAACGCAAAGGTGTATTAATCGGTGACACCATCATTATTCGAAAAGCAGGCGATGTAATCCCTGAAGTTTTGGGGCCTGTCCTTGATAAGCGCACAGGAAAAGAACGTGCATTTGTCATGCCTACTACATGTCCAGAGTGCACAAGCGAACTTCGCGCAATCACAGAGGGTGATGTTGATATTCGCTGTCCAAATACTCAAAGCTGTCCAGCACAATTACGAGAGCGCATTTATTACATAGGTTCTCGCGCAGCACTAGATATAGATGTACTTGGATATGAAGCTGCAGTTGCGCTTTTGAATGACAGAATCATTAAAGATGAGTCAGATATTTTCTCACTGACTGAAGAGAAGTTAATGAAATCTTCATTTTTCACTAAGAAGGATGGCGAGAAAGGCAAGAATCTCGAGAAACTTCTCGAAGCAATTGAGGATGCAAAGACTCGTCCATTATGGCGAACTATTGTTGCACTCTCCATTAGACATGTTGGACCTACTGCTGCTCAAGGCCTTGCAAACAGTTTAGGAAGCATGGATGCGATTTCAAAAGCAACTATTGAGACACTTTCAGAAATTGATGGTCTTGGAGAAGTAATCGCACAGTCTGTTGTTGAATGGTTTGCTGTTGATTGGCATCGAAACATTATTGAGCAGTGGAGTAAAGCCGGCGTCACAATGATCAATCAGAAATCAGAAGACGTGGCGCAGACACTTGCGGGCCTTACCTTTGTTGTGACTGGTGGCCTTGAAGGATTTACCAGAGATTCGATTGCCGAGACAATTACGGCACATGGTGGAAAGCCTTCATCTTCGGTATCTAAGAAGACAGATTATGTGTTGGTCGGAACAGACCCTGGATCGAAGCTGGCAAAGGCTCAAGAGTTAGGCGTCACAGTCATTGATGAGGCGCGCTTTTTAGAACTTCTTGCCGGTAAGTAGTAATCTTCACGACATGATGAACCTCGCCAGTGAAGTTGTACGCGAACTTCCAGTATCTCCAGAAGCATTTGGAATCATTACCTTCGGAATCTTTGCATTCCTTCTCTACGTAACTCTTCGCTTAGATAAGTAGCAATCTTGAGAGTTGGGTTATACGGCGGCACATTTGATCCGATTCATGATGGACACCTTCATGTCATTAGAGAATTAATCTCTCGGAAAATTGTTGATCAACTCTTAGTTGTTCCAGCTGGAGAACCACGTCTGCGCGAGAACGCTCCCGTTGCAACTGGTGCTGATCGCAGACAGATGTGTCAGCTCGCCGTAAATTCACTTGAAGCAGATATCAAGAGCAAAGTTGAAGTCAACCCGATTGAGATTCTTCGCCAAGGCACCAGTTATGCAATCGATACTGTTGAAGCGATTGCTGCAACGTATGAAGGAGCCACAATTTCACTAATTCTTGGAACAGATGCATACGAAAAAATTGATCAGTGGCACCGCGCAGAAGAGCTAAAGAAAATGGTGGAGTTCATCATTATCGACCGACCAGATTTTCCTGGCCAACCAAATCTTTCAATTGATGCACTTGCTGTATCAGCAACAGATATTCGTTCTCATAAGTCAGACCAAATCCCAGCACCTGTTGCTGCATATATAAAGGAGCACAACCTCTATGCCAGCAAGTAAAGCGTGTGTTGAAAGAACACAGATTGCTGCGCGTGCGGCTGCAGATAAATTCGGTACCGAACTTGTTGCACTTGACCTCTCAGACCAAACAGTGCTGAGCGAGGTCTTCTTGATTATCACAGCAAGCAATTCGAAAATGATTGACTCGATTGCAGATGAAGTGGAAGAGAAGTTGCGCCTTGCAGGAGATAAGCCATTGCGTCGTGAAGGTACAGACGAATGGGTGCTACTCGACTATTCAGACTTAGTAGTACATATCCAATCCACAGAACTGCGTCGCTATTACATGCTTGATCGTCTCTGGAATGATTGTCCAAAGATCGAATTAGAAGTAGTGCGCGAGGAGGCTGCGCGTGGGTAATCAAGTAATTCTCTGGCGCCACGGACAGACAGATTGGAATGTTGCCAATAAGTTTCAAGGCCACACGGATATTCCGCTTAATGAAGTTGGCAAATTTCAAGCATCTCATGCAGCGCCATTTATTGCGTCAATTAAGCCAACAGCAATTATTGCTAGCGACCTCAATCGTGCGCAAAGCACAGCGCACGAATTAGTGAAATTGACTGGCCTTGAAGTTGCAACCGATTCCCGTTTACGCGAAACAAATTGTGGAAATTGGGAAGGCCTGACTGGCGATGAGATTCGTAAAGTTGATTTAGATAATCTGCGTCAATGGTCAATGGGTGGCGACAATCCTGCTGGTGGAATCGGCGAACGCAGAAGTGAAGTTGGCGCACGTGGTCATGCTGCGATCATGGATGCACTTGCCGGAAAAGATAATCAGCGCCTTGTAGTTGCAACACATGGCGGAACTGCGCGAACAATCATTGGAACTTTTCTAGAGCTACCAATTCCATTCTGGTCTCGCATTGGTGGTTTATCCAATGCGCAGTGGTCGATACTTGAATATTCACCAAAGGGCTGGTTATTAGTTGAACATAATGCGGGATCGATACCAGAGCCTGTATATGGTGAAGAATCTGGCGGAGTTATCCCGGATTCAGTGCGGTAAAGTTCGCACTCCTGAATAGTTTGAATTGACGGGGATATGGCGCAATTGGTAGCGCGCTTCCATGGCATGGAAGAGGTTAGGGGTTCGATTCCCCTTATCTCCACGTGAGTACAGAACGCGAACACGCGGCATACGATTTTGCATACGTGCAAGAGAAG
>WLPI01000030.1 GCA_009698845.1 Actinomycetota bacterium | reverse complement strand
GCTCACTTCGTAGCCTCTATGGCAGCGGCCCATATCGTGGGCTATATCGATGGTTTAACAACTGGTGTGCAGAAAGCAGAATTGGTAGGCAATGTGATAACCATTGACTACCAATTCTTAAACCACCCACAAACGATTGCGATTCCTCGACACCCATTATGTGGATGTGCTTTCTAACTACTTACTCCTCAAGCATGCGTGCAGCTGCAATGACTTGACGTGGTGGCCTGCCGGCGCGACGCTTACGTTCGATGATGACGCCATCTTCAATGAGCTGGCCTCCCCATACTCCACACGGTTCTTGGCGTGAGAGCGCACCATCTAGGCACTTGTTGCGCACTGGGCACTGACCGCAGAGAGCCTTCGCTTCTGCAATTCCTTGATCTGTCTCAGAGTAGAAGAGTTCAGGGTCAGCAAGATGGCATGGCAGGGTAAAAGCCTTGGCGTTGTCGTATGTGAACGTCACATCGTTAAGGCCAATCTTCTCGCCGCTATCTGCCCAGCCTGGTATCTGTAATTCGCTGAAGAGAACTGTCATTGTCCTCACCTCTTCTCTCTTGTTCGTTTTCTTTCTTGTTGTGATTCGGTTAGTTATGGGAAATAAAAAAGGACCTACAAATCCTTGGTGGATTTGAGGCCCTTGTGGGACATTTCGGTGTTAGCCGATTAGTGCTCCCGTGGCCTCATCCACTGCATAAAAGTTGGCGTAGAACCAGCGCTTAGCAGCAGTTTTTGAGGTTGAATGAGCATGAGAAGGAACAGCAGCGCGTGCGCCTGCTGTGATTGTTGAAGTGAATATTGCGTTCATTTCAACCCCTTCTTTGTACGTGGACTTTTGTCCGGAGTAAAAGGGTACGCGATGACGATATGTTGATGCAACCCAATTACCTCAGCTGATGAGGCTGGCTTCGCGCAGGAATGAGCTGGGATTTCCCCGATAGGAGATATGCAGATCAGCCTTGGCACGCGTAATTCCCACGTAGAAGAGCCTGCGCTCCTCATCGACTACAGCCTCGCCCGCGCTATTTGTCAGCGGAAGTTGGCCCTCTGAAGCCCCAATGAGAAATACGCGATCCCATTCGAGCCCCTTTGCAGCATGCAACGTTGCAAGAGTGACAACGGGCATTGTGGGTGGATTATTTTGTTGGACTCGATCTTCAACTTCGCGAAGGTACCCGCGCAGCGTTTTTGGTGAGAAATTATCGTCAGCATCTAACTCGCGCGCTAAATGTAAGAGCGCAGCGATTCCATCAATTGCTTCGCCAGTTAAATATGGCTGAGCGATAGAACGTAACTCATCGAGCCAGCCTTGGCCTTCTGCCGGAATGACCGATGCTTGACGCACTTGTTTAAGAAAATCGCGAATCTCTCTGCGTTCGAAGAACCTTTCGGTATTGCGAACTTGATATGGAATGTTTTGGGCAAGCATCGCTTTCTCTGCACCCTTAAGTTGTGCATTTGTTCGAGCCAAAATTGCAATCTCTTGAGGCTGTGTGCCATTTTTAAGTAGTTCGTTTATCTCTGCCATGACGCCTTTAATTTCAGCGCTCTCATCAGAGTAGCCAGTAACCATGGGTTTTGAGCCATGAGTATTAAACGCAACCAGTTCTTGTCCCATCGTTGCAGAACGAAGAAGCGCATTCGCTGCGAAAGTAATCTCTGGAGTTGATCGGTATCCGGTTGTTAGCCGAATTACTTGAGCTTCGGGAAATCTTTGAGTAAAGGAGTTAAGGAAGACAGGAGTTGCCCCAGCAAATGAATAAATCGTTTGCGCGGGATCTCCGACTACGCAGATGTCTTTTCGCGTACCAAGCCATGCATTAATCAGACGCTGTTGAATCGGAGAAATATCCTGGTATTCATCAATCGTGAAATACCTGTATTGATCTTGCACTCGTTCACGGACCTCGCGCTCTTGCTCAAGCATTGCAGAGCAGAGAAGTAGAACATCTTCAAAATCGATGGCAAGCTCTTGTTTCTTAATCGATTCATACGCTGTGTAAATCTGAACCATCTGCTCTGGGAGTACTCGAGGTTTTTGCGTGCGACGTCCAACTTGATCTACATAATCTGAAGGCGCAACTTGAGAAACTTTTGCCCATTCGATTTCTGATGCGATGTCGCGCATGAGTTCGCGATTAGTTGCACGCAATGATTCGCTCAGGCCTGCGCGGTTTATCGCCTCTGAAAGAAATCCTGTCTTTGTAGTGATCAAATCTGGAGTTCGGCCTCCAAATACCGATGGCCAGAAGTAGAGAAGCTGTTTCAGCGCTGCAGAGTGAATCGTGCGCGCAGCAACAGTGGGAACACCCAATGTACGAAGCCGGGCACGCATTTCACCAGCTGCCTTGGCCGTAAATGTCAGCGCCAATACTTTTTGCGGATCCATCGTGCCGATAGCTGCTGCGTAAGCGATGCGATGGGTAATTGCGCGAGTTTTTCCAGTACCCGCTCCGGCAATAACACATACGGGTCCACGTGTAGCCAGTGCCACAGCACGTTGTTCAGAATCAAGTGCGGCAAGAATGGAGTCTTCTACGCCCACTTAACTACCGCCATGTTTCGCCGCCAGGTGCGCTATGACCTAGCCAACGTTCAATCATTTTGCGGGCAACAGAGATTGACGGTGGTAACAAAAGTGAACCATCTTTAATCGCAGCTAATAACTCTTCGCGGCTAAACCATCTCACTTCAGTGATTTCTTCTCCGTCACCACGAGCGACTTCTGGATTATCAGTGACTGCCTCGAACGAAATCATGATGCTGGCAGGAAACGGCCATGGCTGCGAACCTAAATACTTTAACTCGCTCACTGTGACTGCTGATTCCTCGAATATTTCTCGCATAACACATTGCTCGAAAGTCTCACCTGGTTCTAAGAAGCCAGCAAATGTTGAGAAGCGTCCTTCAGGCCACACAGGTTGATGCCCTAGCAAAATACGATCGCTGCGATCTTTGACGAGCACAATGACGGCTGAATCAGTGCGCGGATGATGCTGGCTTTGATCCGCATCGCAAAAACGTGCTGCACCACCAAGATCAACTCTTGTAGCACCGCCGCAACGCGGGCATCGCGGATGCGCACTATGCCAATTACTAAGCGCAACTGCGTGAAGTGAAAGTTCTAACTCTTGCTCGGAGAGTTTTACTCCGATTTCTCGAACAGTTGAGAAGCCATCAATTTTCTCTTCATCACTTTTGGCCTCAACCCACTGTGTATCCCACGCAAAGAAAGGTTTTCGACTTTCAATATCTACGCCAAGAAAATATCTGCTGCCCTCTGCAAATAAACCTGAGGAAACTAAGCGAGCAACATCTTCATCAGAAAAGAAGGTGAGCTGCTTTCCTGTAGCTGCTATGCGTCCCTCAGAAATCTGCAGGATTCGCGCTTGGCTCCACAATTGATCCAAGGTCTTTTGATTAGTGCGTAATTCTCCGGCGCGATCTATGCGGGAAGGATGCTGATTTATCGCGCTCACAGGTGCAGGTTACTAGTCTGTGGGGGTGCGCATCACCTCGTGGAATCTCCTGCATGGAATGGCTATCCCGCCTCACAAGGAGAACGATTTTCAGGAGCTACCCCGCGCCGTGCAATCCCTTGGCTCGGATGTGTATGGCTTTCAAGAAGTAGATCACTTCCTACCTAGATCTCAATCTCGCGCGCAGATGCGAGATATCGCAGAAACAATTGGTGCACGTGATTGGGCAATGGCTCCCAGTGTGATTGGTACACCAGGTGAAAAATGGCGCAAACGTAATAGCGACGAACCAGAGTTGATTACAAATGTATCTTCACATTCTCAATTAATGCACGAGTGCTACGGAATCGGAATCGTTTCAAAAATTCCGGTGCGCTCATGGCACAGACTTGATCTTGGAAATTCTCCCGTAGGAATGCCGCTTGTCGTTCCCGGCGATGAAACCGGAAAAGGAAAGATTAGATTTATCTACGTTAAGGATGAACCGCGCGTCGCACTTGCTGCTGTTCTTGAAAATGGATGGACAGTAATCAATACGCACCTTTCTTTCGTTCCAGGTTTTAATCTTGCCCAACTTCGTAGAGTTAAAAAGTGGGCAACCAGATTGGCTAGCGAAACTGACACCCGAGCGATTGTTTTGGGTGACCTGAACCTGCCGAAGAACTTGCCCGTTATCCGCTCACGGTGGAACTCACTTGTTACTCAGAATACGTACCCAAGTTGGGGAGCGAAAATACAGTTCGATTATATTCTGAGTGAGAGCCTGCACTCCTCGGAGTCTCACCCCATCTCATACTCGCTCACTGGAATCAGTGACCATCTGCCCATCGGAGTAGAAATTCCGAATTAGCAATTTTCTGCTCTTCTATTACTCTTGAGCCATGACTGATACCGCAAAATGCCCATATACAGGTAGTAAATTAAATAAAGAGGGAACGTATAACTCTGATTGGTGGCCAAATCAACTAGATCTCTCGGTTCTTCGCCAACACTCACCTGTGTCAGATCCTATGGATGAAGATTTCGATTACGCCAAAGAGTTTTCAAAACTTAATCTCAAGGCGGTAAAGAAAGATATTGAAGAGTTGATGACAACATCTCAAGAGTGGTGGCCAGCTGACTACGGGCATTACGGACCATTCTTTATTCGTCTTGCATGGCACAGCGCAGGTACCTATCGCACACACGATGGCCGCGGTGGCGCCGGTGCAGGCATGCAACGTTTTGCACCAATTAATAGCTGGCCAGATAACGGCAATCTAGATAAAGCGCGTCGCCTGTTATGGCCCATTAAACAAAAATATGGAAAGAGTTTGTCGTGGGCAGATCTCATGATTCTTGTTGGTAACTGTGCAATTGAATCTATGGGTTTAAAAACTTTTGGATTCGGTGGCGGACGCGAAGATGTGTGGGAACCAGATGAGACGTACTGGGGCAAGGAGAAAGTCTGGCTTACCAATGAGCGTTACTCAGGTGATCGCGAATTAGCGAAGCCACTTGCTGCGGTGCAGATGGGTCTGATTTATGTAAACCCACAAGGACCTGATGGAAATCCAGATCCGCTTGCATCTGCTCGCGATATTCGCGAAACATTTGCTCGCATGGCAATGAATGACGAAGAGACAGTTGCACTTGTTGCAGGTGGACACACCTTTGGAAAAGCGCACGGTGCAGCAGATCCAGATAAGCATGTTGGTCCAGAGCCAGAAGGTGCTGCAATCGATGAGATGGGCCTTGGTTGGAAGAATTCATTTGGAAGCGGCAAGGGTGCGGACACAATCACAAGTGGCCTGGAAGGTGCTTGGACATCTACGCCTACAAAGTGGGATAACAATTATTTCAAGATTCTCTTTAAGTACGAATGGAAGCTTACAAAGTCACCTGGTGGCGCACACCAGTGGATTCCAACAGATGAATCAGCGTCGAAGGCTGTTCCTGATGCACACATTCCAGGTAAGACACATGCACCTGTAATGCAAACAACTGATCTAGCACTTCGCATGGATCCCGCTTACGAAAAGATTTCACGTCGCTTTGCTGGAGATCTTGATGCTCTCGCGGATGCCTTTACGCGTGCATGGTTCAAACTTACTCACCGCGATATGGGACCGGTTGTTCGTTACCTTGGGCCACTTGTGCCAAAAGAAGAGTTAATTTGGCAAGATCCACTTCCTGCTCGACCAAAGAAGGTAATTGGTAAAGCAGAGATCGATCTCTTGAAGAAGCGAATTCTTAAGAGCGGTCTCACTACCGCGCAGTTGGTGACAACTGCATGGGCATCTGCTTCGAGCTACCGCGATACAGATAAGCGCGGTGGTGCAAATGGTGCACGTATTCGACTTGAACCTCAGAAAAATTGGGAAGCAAATAATCCTAAGGAGCTTAAGAAAGTTCTTGCCGAGCTCGAAAAGATTCAGGTGGCATTTAATAAGAAATCAGCGAAGAAAGTTTCGCTGGCAGATCTCATTGTTCTCGGCGGCACTGTCGCTGTCGAAGAAGCAGCCAAGAAAGCTGGAGTAAAGGTAAAGGTACGTTTCACTCCTGGTCGCACTGATGCTTCGCAAGAACAGACCGATGTTGCATCTTTTGCATTCCTCGAGCCAACATCAGATGGTTTCCGTAACTACCAGAGCAAGAACGAGACATGTCCTGGCGAGGTAGCAATCGTTGATAAGGCTGCATTCCTGACACTTACTCCACCAGAAATGACAGTTCTTGTCGGTGGGCTTCGTGTTCTAGGAGCCAACTTTGATGGATCTAAGAACGGCGTACTCACAAAGAAGAAGGAATCACTTACCAATGATTTCTTCAAAAATGTTTTGGATGTCAAAACTGAGTGGGCTCCCCAGTCAACTGAAAATAAGTCAGGTGATATCAATAACTTCGAAGGTCGCAATCGCAAGACTGGCAAGGTCGAATGGAGTGCAACGAGAGCTGATCTAGTATTTGGTTCTCACTCTGAGCTACGCGCCCTTTCAGAGGTCTATGCAAGTGATGGCGCTGAGAAGAAATTCGTTACTGACTTTGCTGCAGCATGGAGCAAGGTTATGGAGCTTGATCGCTTCGATATCTAAACTAACTACTTGAGTAATAACAGATCGGTGAGTTGGTCTTCGTCAAGAAGATTTGCTCGCCGGTCTGTTTTATTTGTAGGTACATAGTGAAAAGCAGCAGAAACCTTCTCTACATCAATTGCTGCAAGTTTGGCCCACGCTAATCGGTACACAGCAAGCTGCACGGCAGAGGATTCTCCAAGAATTTTAGAACCAGTTTTCCAATCAACAACTTCGAAACCTGTCTCAGTTTTGTATACGGCATCGATACGTCCACGAACCAAAACACCGGCAATCACGGTTTCAAATGGGACCTCCACTGCATGAGGTTCTAGAGATGCCCAATCAGATGCAAGCCACTGCGATTTCAAATCTTCTAACTTCTGATCCTCCTCGAGCGGTGTCAGCGCATCAAAATCTTCATCATCAAAGAGAGTCTTTGCGTTGAAATGGTTTTCGATCCAAAGGTGGAAAGCGGTACCGCGATGTGAATACTCATCCGTCGCACGAGGCATTGGGCGACGAATAGTGCGCGCAAGTTCGGCAGGGTTTTCGTGCAACCCAATAAGCGTTGATGTTGATAGACGCGGTGGAAGTGCAACATCGAGTGCCCCTGCTTTGTACTCGTTGAATTCGGCAATGATTGCGCGCGCATCGTCGATAAAGTCACGGAGCTCTGTTGGTGCTGGTGCATCAAGATCAAGTGGATTTGCTGATTGCACGAGCGCCACCGTGCGATCAAAATCAACATGTCGATCTCCGAGTGGATCTCTAGGCCATTGCGCAGTGATTTCAATACCTTCTGCTGGATTGCGATCAGTGCTGGCTGGAGCAATTGCAGCTGAAATCACAGTGCCTACTGCGGATGCAACTGCGTGGACCTTCTCATACAAAACAGATACTGGAACTGGTTTCACGCCATCACGCCAGAAAGATGTAGAGCAGAAGAGATGAGTACGTGCGCGAGTCATCGCAACGTAACCCAGTCGAATCTCTTCTCGCATTTTGAAATCAACGCACTCTTGAGCAAAATCATCTATACGCGCTTTTGCTTGAGCATTGGTCGTCGCAGCGCCCCACGAAAAGTTTGGCAAAATATCTTTATCTCCACGAAGTGCGAAGGGAATATGGCGTTCGTTTGTAATCCAGTTATCTGGATCCGAAGAATTTCCTCCGGGGAAATTACCTTCAGCAAGGCCAGGAACTGCAACTACATCCCACTCGGCTCCCTTGGACATATGAATAGTAAGAATTTGTACAACAGTTGCATCAACATCAGGTGCTCCAGCTTTTAGCCCGCCTTCTTCTTCGCTTGCAACATCGAGCCACTGTAAGAATGCCGAGAGTGTTCCGCCATTTCGTGCAAATTTTGCAGCCTCATCCATAAAGCGATCAAGGTGGCGACGACCATGTGTGCCACCATCTCGCAACATGACTTCGGTTTCTAAGGTGAGGTAGCGCTCGATATCCACTATTAAATCTGTAATTGGTGCAGATGCACGCGAACGTAAGCGACGTAAGTCCGATGCAAGAGCTGTGAGGCGTTGGTATCCAGCGCTACTAAATTTAGAGGCGTCGCATTTTTCAATTTCATCAAGTGCGTCAATGACACTGCCGATGAATTGATCATCCGCCTCTGCTGATTGTGGATTTCCAGCGACTATGTTTTTAACGATACTGCGACTATCTGAAGAGAGTGACTCAGAACGTGAGCGCGCATATCGACCTAGCGCTGCAATATCGCGTGGGCCTAAGTTGATACGAGGACCTGTCAGATGGCGCATTAGCGATGCACCTGCATCCGGATTATTGATGACTTTAAGCATCGCAACCACATCTGCGATCTCTGGAACGTGCACAAGTCCGCCTAAACCAAGGACTTCAGAAGGGATTCCAGCCTTTGCCAACGCCTCTTGAATCAGCGCTATCTGTGCTCGTTTACGAACCAGGACTGCGAAAGTTTTAGGAACTTTTGTTCCTGGCTTTATGCGATCAGGATTATTCCAGAGTGGAGCAAAGTATTCAGCGATTGCAGTTGCTTCTCCTTCAAGATTTTCAAATGCACCGCAGCTGAGATCACCCTTGCCTGCGCCTTTACGAGGTTTCAACGCTGCAACCGTTATGCCTTCATCTTTACGGACATCTGCAGAAATTTCATTAGCTAAAGTAAGAATTGCTTCATCGTTTCGGTATGTAGTCAGAAGTTCGAATACGCTCTTTCCAGTCGAACCTTCGGCTTTAGGAAAGTTTTTATTGAAAGCACTGATGGTTCCAGAAGATGCACCGCGCCAAGTGTAAATCGATTGGCAAGGATCTCCGACGGCTGTGACTGGATGGCCGCCCCCAAAGAGTGCGGATAAGAGTCGCACTTGTGATTGCGAAGTATCTTGATACTCATCAAGTAAAACAACTGGATATTTAGCCCGCTCTAGAATTCCGACATCAGGGAAGTTCACTGATATATCTGCCGCCAAAGAAATCTGATCATCAAAAGAAAGTTCACCGGATTGGCGACGGGCTTCAAGGAATGCCTCCATCATTGGCAACATTGCAATACGTTGGTTGAGAACTTTTGCGACCTTGCGAGTCTCTTTATTGGTAGTTGCAGTCATCTGCATGAGCTCGTGTAGAACTTTTTCATCAGCGCTGCGAATTTGATCTACCGTCACGCGATGCTCGAGAACCATTGATGTGAGTCCCAATAAATCTTTGACAACGGTGCTTGCTGCATCACTTGTTGCAAACATTCCGTCATCCCATTCGCGTACCAATTTATTTGCAGACATCCAGAGCGCTGCTTCGCCAAGTGGTTGAACATCGGCATCAATTCCATATCGAATGGCATGTTCACTGAGCAAGCGACCTGCATAGGAGTGATACGTCGTTACTGCCGTATCAAGGCTGGTAAATGTTCGTGGAATACCTGCCTTATCTTGTGCCTGCTGAAACTGGCGTAAACGCTTACGAATTCGAGTATTGAGTTCGCCAGCAGCTTTGCGAGTAAATGTCAGTCCAAGAATCTGATCTGGGCGAGCAATCTCGTTAGCAACTAGATAGACAACACGCGCTGCCATTGTTTCGGTCTTTCCAGAACCTGCTCCGGCAATGACAACAGCGGGTTCGAGTGGATTATCGTGAATCGAAATAATGGGGCGTTGTTCATCTGATGGAAGATGGAAGGTTGGATCTATCGAGATAATCATCTGGGCGACTTGGTCTGGTGAGTACTTTTCGTTGATAGCGCTCATTGATGCACCGCCTTACCTTCGAGATACAACGGACATGAAGGTTTTACTTTGCACTGGCTGCACATATCGTTCTTACGTGCAGTAAAAGATGCACCGCCCATGCCCACGGCAATTTCTTCAAGAATTTGTGTGGTCGCTTCTACATCTAGAAGTGGATCTTGTTCGCGCGTGCTGTAACTCTTATTCTTACTTGCAAGATAGACCAGCTGAGCACCCAAAACTTCTGTAGATTTTAGCTTCTCTTCAAAGCCGTCGAGAACTACACCTAGTTGATAACACGCTAGCTGCAAATTGGTCTTTGCATCATCTCCGGAGATTTCTTTCTTTCCGGTTTTGAAATCGATGATGTAATGCTTGCCATCACTATCAACTTCAATGCGATCGACATTTCCCCTGATTAGCGCACGTCCCACTGTGATTTCGAAACTCTTCTCGACGCCTGCCACTGTGCGCTTGTTATCTGAGAGTGATTTTGAGTGAAAGATTGAGAATCGCTCTAACATCTTCTTTGCACGAGCGAGCGAGGCGCTGCTAATCCAGCCTTGGCTATCATCAATAAGCGACCAAGAATCAATAAGTTTGGTCTGCAATTGTTCATCGGTAATGCCAGGTTCTTCCACTTTAAGTCGTGCGAATTCGTGAATGACAGAACCCAACAACTGCGCTGTGGAATCTCCATCGGTACCGCCACTTTTTTCGAGGAACCATTTGAGTCCACACTCAGTAAAGTTTTCAGCACCTGACGGGGAGACTGGGACAAGTGCGCCAGCATCAATAACAGGTAAATCACTAGTAATTGGCGCGAATCCCAGCCAATTAGATGGCTGCGCTAGATGAATTCCCTGTGAGCTTAAGGTTTTAAGCAATGATGCCGCCGCTTTATTGGACGAGAGGTTAACTTCTCGTCGCAGTGTTGCAACAAGTGCCGATGCGGTCAGCGGACGTGGGACTTCAACTGGTGAATTTGCGGAATCAAGTGATTCAGCGAGATCTTCAAAGAAGATTGATGGAGTTTCATCTTCACGAGATATTGCTGTAACGAGAAGTGATTGACGTGCACGCGTTGTGGCAACATGAAATAAACGCGCTTCATCTTCTGCCAATGACGATGCTGCAATCATGTCGAGCGTAACTTTCGCAAGCTCATCACCATGACGGACTCGTTCAACAAGTCGTTCAGCGCCTAGTAAAGAACTACGTTGCTTAAGGTTAGGCCACGCACCTTCTTGTACTCCCGCAACTGCTACATATTGCCATTGGCGACCTTTTGCAGAGTGCACAGTAAGAATTTCAACAACATCGGGACGAACACCGCGTGCAGTGATGAGGTCAGTGACAATCGTCTCCTTCTCGATTTCAGCAAGGAAAGAGTTTGGTTTTGCACCAGGAAAACGTTCGATATGTCGCGCAGCAGTATCAAAGAGTTGAATCATGGCATCGAGATCGCGATCAGCAGCGGCGCCTCGTGCGCCACCACGTAACGCGGCATCTCGCCATGCATCACTGAGTTTGATGCCATCACTGGTCTCTGCCGTATTCCAAATGGCCCAGAGCAAATCATGAATAGTTGCAGTTTTCTTAGCGATTGACTTCTTTGCCGCTGCCAGAAGTGTATGAACACGTTTTAACTCTGCAGAATCTTCGATAGCAATATCTCCTGTAAGAATTGCGTCGATGATAAGTTGAGTGCCAGAACGTTTATCAGCTGCTTCATCGCGCGCAGCTAAGAGCGCAGCACGAGTGCGGCGAAGTGAGACTGATGTTGCTCCCCCGAATTCGCTTGTCAGCAATTTTTCGACGGTATCCAAATTCAGCGGTTGAGCACCAGTTGCTACACGGGCGAGTAGAAGGAATGGCGCAATGGCAGCGTTATTAGCTAGCGCTTCAATATCTCCCGCAGTCGGAATTGAAACTTGCGAAAATGCACGGCGAATTGCTGACGCTGCTTGGCCATGTGATCGCACGATGACAGCCATCTGTGAATACGGAATCCCTTGCATCAAATGTGCTCGCTTGAATTGGTATGCGATGTATTGCCCTTCTTCTGATTCAGAGGTTAAACGCGCAGTGCCAACAACAGGTGTTCCACGAAAATTTTCTGTGAGTTCAATCTTTTTCGCACCGGCAGTCAGATACGAATCTAGAACTGCCGAGACTCCTTCAGGATCTGCGCCGCGGAATCGCCCAACTGCACTTGCAGTATCAGCGACAATAATGAGATCAGAGCCAGCAAGAAGTGATAACAATGTGCGCTGAGCTGGATCGCTCTCTTGAAATTCATCGACAATAATTGTTGTAAAGCGCTTGCGAAGTTCAGTTAAAAGATCCTGATTAGCGCGAAGATAATTAATTGCAGTATTGATGATCTCTGAAGGATCGATACGTACTTTGGCATCTCCGGCAGAAATTTCCTGCAACGTCATCGAACCTAAATATCTCTTCCAGAAGTCTGCAGCTCCAGGCCAATACTTTTCACCAAGTTGATGACCGCGCTCGGCTAATTGATCTGGGGTAATTCCACGTTCATTGGCACGCATAATGAGATCGCGAAGTTCTCGGACAAATCCCTGAGTTTCAAGTGGCTCTCCGAGTGATTGCTGGCTGCGATGTAAATCTGTATGCCAGCTCTTATATCCATCTTGGATATCACCTTTGAGCAAATCTGAGATGTACGTTTCTTGTTCAGCACCTGAAAGCAAAACTATTTCACGATAATCATCTGATGTTCGCATCTTTAAAATTGAATAAGCAAGTGAGTGAAAAGTTCTGGCAAGTGGTTCGTATGCAGTTTTCTCTGAGCGAGTAACGATGGCATCTCGTAATTCTGATGCTCGATCTCTGCCGTATGTGAGAATCAAAATTGAATCTGGTTTCTGTCCTGCAGAAATTCGCGATAACGCAGCTTCAATAAGTACCGATGTTTTTCCTGTGCCAGTAGCGCCAGTGATAATCAGTGGCGAGCCGCGATGTTCAACACATAAACGTTGTTGATCGCTGAGGGAAAGAGAGAACCCCTCAACCGCGCCTCGCACTAGGCGAAGCTGGGTTGAAGGGTTCTTACTCACAGTTCGTATTCAACCGTAAGGCCCTGACAAGTCGGGGTAATTAGCTCTGATTGTTCTTCTTTGCTCGTGAAGTAGCGCGTGCGCGCTCTGCGCCATCGAGTGTCACCTTGCGGATTCGAACAACTGCAGGTGTTACTTCAACGCACTCGTCTTCGCGACAGAATTCGAGAGCACCTTCCATGTTCAGCTTCTTAGGTGGAATCAACTTCTCTGAATCATCAGTACCTGATGCGCGCATATTTGTGAGTTTCTTTTCACGGACACAGTTAACATCCATATCTTCAGTACGTGAATTCTCCCCGATAACCATGCCTTCATAGACTTCATCACCTGGTTCTACGAAGATAGAACCGCGCTCTTGAATTCCAGCAAGTGCATAAGAAGTTACTGCGCCAATGCGGTCTGAAACAAGTGAACCTGTTCCGCGTGTACGAAGTTCTCCAAACCATGGTTCATATGAATCAAATACGTGGTGAAGTAAACCTGTTCCACGAGTTTCAGTAAGGAACTCGGTACGGAAACCAATAAGTCCACGTGATGGAACCTTGTAATCAAGACGAATCCAACCGGTTCCGTGATTAACCATTTGTTCCATGCGACCTTTACGAAGCGCCATCAACTGAGTAAGAACACCCAAATATTCTTCAGGTGCATCAATAGATAAACGCTCCATTGGTTCGTTAAGTTTTCCATCAATCATCTTTGTAACAACTTGTGGCTTACCCACTGTGAGTTCGAAACTTTCACGCTTCATGATTTCAACGAGAACAGCTAGCTGAAGTTCTCCGCGACCCTGAACTTCCCATGTATCTGGACGTTCAGTATTAAGTACGCGAAGTGAAACGTTACCGACTAACTCTTTATCAAGACGATCTTTTACTTGACGAGCAGTAAGCATTTTGCCGCTCTTGCCTGCAAGTGGTGATGTATTGATACCGATTGTCATCGAAATTGATGGTTCATCAACCGTAATAAGTGGCAATTGATGTGGGTTTTCAAGATCTGCAAGAGTTTCACCCAGCGTGATTGTCTCGATACCCGCAACAGCAATGATGTCGCCAGGTCCTGCTTCTAGTGCAGGAACACGTTCTAGCGCTTCTGTAACTAAGAGTTCGGAGATTTTTACTCGCTCAGTTGTTCCATCAGTCTTCATCCATGAAACGGTTTGTCCTTTTTTGATAACACCTTCGTGCACGCGGCACAGTGCCAAGCGTCCAAGGAATGGTGACGAGTCAAGGTTTGTCACGTGTGCCTGAAGCGGTGCACCTTCGTGATAAACAGGTGCTGGAATTGCAGAGAAGATTGTGTCGAATAAAACATCGAGGTTCTCTTCTACCGGCATGCCACCATCTGCTGGACGAGTAAGGGATGCACGGCCTGCTTTTGCTGATGCATAAACAATTGGGAATTCGATCTGCTCTTCATTCGCATCGAGATCTAGGAAGAGTGCATATGCCTCATCGACAACTTCTGCGATACGTGAATCGGGGCGATCTACCTTGTTGATAAGGAGAATAACTGGAAGATTCTTTTGAAGCGCTTTACGGAGCACGAAACGTGTCTGAGGAAGCGGACCTTCAGATGCATCAACAAGAAGAATTACACCGTCAACCATTTCAAGTCCACGTTCAACTTCACCACCGAAATCTGCGTGGCCTGGTGTATCAATAATGTTAATGATG